>CAYLTX010000050.1:0-39538 GCA_964386725.1 uncultured Bradymonadales bacterium
ACCGAAGGCGACGACACGGTGCCAGTCGGTGCGCTCCTGGCGCTCGCCGGCGTCGTCTTTCCAACGCTTGTTGGTGGCGACGGATAGGCGGCACAGCATGCGACCGTTGTCGAGCTTTTTTGCCTCGGGGTTTGCGCCGAGATGACCAATCAGTGTCACAACATTCATGTTTCTGCTCCTAAGCAGAGGGTTGGGTTAATGCCCGCTGGCGTCGCCATCTACCGGCTCGACCTGCTCGCCGGCCAGCGCGTCCGGGCGCGTTTGGGCGCCCAGGGCACCTCTTCATCCCGCGACCTTGCGCTCTATCTGCTCGACGATTGCTTTCTCGACCAGCCCACCATGGCCGGCCGTTGCCTGGCCGGCGACCATGATAGCGGGAGTTCGTCGGTTGATTGGACTACTCCGAGCGACCAGACCGTTTATCTCGTGGTCGACAACGAGTCCCACCCGCTGGTTGAAGAGGCGAGTTGGGCGCTCGACGTTCAGGTCGATTGACTCAACGACGATTTTAGCGAAGTCACATGAGTTTCTCGGCATTCGACCTCACCAGTCTTTGGTGAGCGCTTACGCTCGAGAGAGTAAGAAAGTCAGAGAGTGAGAAAGTGAGAACGAGGCACCGAACAACCAGGCTCCTCTCGAGGGGGGCGGTATCTTACTTTCTCACTATCTCACTGTCTTGCAGCCGATCAGCAGCCAGATTCGGGATTGCGAAAACTGTCCGTAAAGCCAAATATTCAGAGTGACTGCATTTGATGTGCCTTCCGACAAAGCTTCTTCTTGGCAGCCCCCACTTGCGGGCATGACGATGGCCGACGACAACCCGACAGATGAGCCCCCCAATGGGGAGACCAGTGGCGAGACCAGCGGCAAGCTGCGCCTGACGCGGCGCAAATTCTTGTGGATCGCGGCCGGGACCGCCGCCGGCGCGCTGGCGGTGGGCCGGCTGGGCTTTTATCCGAGCGCCGAGTGGTCCGGGCAGGTCTTGTCGGAGTGGGAGGGGCACGTGCTGGCCGCAGCGGCTGCTGCGCTCATCCCGGATACGCCAGGCGAGCTGCCCGCGCCGGGGCCGTCGGCCATGGAGGTGGCCCAAAACGTCGACGCTTATTTGGTGGGCATGCCCAAGAGGATGATCTTCGAGATCCACGGCATGTTCGCGCTCCTCGAGCACGGCACGTTGCTCGGCGGGAGCGTGTCGCGGCTGACGCGTCTGTCGGCCGAGGACGGACTCGACTTTTTGCTGGCGCTTCGCGAGCGCGGCGGCAAGCTCGGCCAGGCGTTCAAGGGCGTGCGCGATCTCTGCCTGCTCGGCTGGTACCAAGATCGGCGCACCTGGAAGCCGATCGGCTACCCGGGCCCGCTGCTCGAGCGCCCGGCGCCCCCGGCAGTGGTCACGCCCCAAGAAGCCGGCGCCTACGCCAAATTTGTCGCCAAGCCGGGGGCGACCCCTCGAGGTGTCCTGTGATCTACGATGCGTCGACCTTCGACCTCCCCATGCGCATCCAGGCCGATCTATGCATCGTCGGATCGGGTGCCGGGGGCTCGGCCGCCGCCAAGGCCGCCGCCGAGGCCGGCCTGGACGTGGTCGTGCTGGAGTCCGGCCCCTTCGTGCCGCCGTCGGTGATGAACCAGCGCGAGAAGGATATGCTCCCCGCGTTGCTGTACGCCAACGGCTCCCAGACCACCACCGATCGCGGCACCGCCATCATCCAGGGCCGCGCGCTGGGCGGCTCGACGGTCCATAATATCAATCTGTGCAAGCGCATCCCCGACGCCATCTTGGAGGAGTGGCAACAACGCCGGAAGCTCGAGCACCTGCCCAAGGAGCGTTGGGCCGAGCTATACGACGAGATCGAAGAGCTCATCAGCGTCTCGCCCATCGAGCCGAGTCGGTTTAGCCGACACAACCGGCTGCTTCGCGACGGCTGCGAGCAACTCGGCTGGGAGTCGGGCGGGCTGTCCCACAACCGCACCGGATGCATCAACAGCGGCTTTTGTGCGATCGGCTGCGCCTACGACGCCAAGAATAACGCGGTCAAAGTCTTCGTGCCGCCGGCGGTCGACAACGGCGCGCAATTCTTCGCCCATTGCCAGGCCGTCGAGGTCCTGCACCGCGGCGGGCAGGTGCGCGGCGTCGAGGCGGTCGCGCTGGACGCGACGACCCGGCAGCCGCGCGGCAAGGTCACCATCGAGGCGCCCAGAGTCTGCCTGTCGGCCTCGGCCACCGGCACGCCCGCCATCTTGCTGCGCTCGGATATCCCTGACCCATCGGGCGAGACCGGCAACGGGCTCAATATCCACCCCGCCGTGGTCGCCGCCGGCGAGTTCGACGAGCCGGTGCGCGCCTTTACGGGCATCCCTCAGTCCTATGAATGCACCGAATTTCTGGACTTCGAGGCCGCCCACCCCGGCGAAGACGCCGGCGACGCCGAGCAGGCCCGAGCCGGTGAGGTCGGCCTGCGCACCTGGCTCATCACCGCCTTCGCCCACCCGGTGAGCACGGCCACGATCCTGCCCGGCTGGGGCGCGCAGCACCGCACATTGATGGAGAAATACGACCACCTGGCCGTGTTCACCGCGATGGTCCACGACCAGAGCCCGGGCAAAGTGCGCCCGGTGGGCGACCGGGGCCTCGAGATCGATTGGTCGCCCGGCGAGGCCGACCGCCACGAGCTGCGCTTCGGGCTGGCCCGCGCGGCCGAGCTGCTCTTCGCCGCCGGCGCCAAACGCGTGTACATCCCGGCACGCCCGCTCATCGAGCTCGAGCCCGGCGACTCGCTCGCCCCCATCGAGGAGCTCGATCTGGAATCGGGCGGCCTGGGGATGACCGCCGTCCACCCGATGAGCTCGGTGCCCATGGGCGACGACCCCGAGCGCGCCGCGGTCGACAGCCGCGGCAAGCATCACCACGTCGAGGGTCTGTGGGTCGCCGATGGCTCGCTGTTCCCGACCTCCATCGGCGTGCCCCCGCAAGTCTCCATCTACGCCATGGGCCTGCATGTCGGTCGGGCGATCGCCGATGACTACAGCTAAAAGATATTAGCCAGCTTTTGACACGCACGAGTGACTGAATGGGACACGCGCATTCACATGACCACGGCCACCACGGCCACACGCACCGCGCACGCGACCGCAAGCGGCTGATGTGGACGCTGATTTTGGTGGTCGGCTATATGGGCGCGGAGGTCGTCGGCGGCCTGCTGTCCAATTCGCTGGCGCTTTTGGCCGACGCCGGCCACATGTTCTCGGACGCGGCGTCGTTGGCGCTGTCGCTATTTGCGATGTGGATCGCCGCGCGCCCGCCCACCGCCGAGCGCACCTACGGCTACTATCGCGCCGAGATCTTGGCCGCGCTCTTCAACGGCACCGCGTTGGCGGTGGTCGCGCTGTACGTCTATTGGGAGGCCTACCACCGCTTCATGGACCCGGCCGAGGTCACCGGCCCGCTGATGATGGGAGTGGCCGTCGGCGGTCTGATCATCAACCTCATCGGGCTGTGGCTGTTGCACGCCGGCAAATCCGAGAGCTTGAATGTGCGCGGCGCCTGGCTGCACGTGGTCGGCGACACGCTGGGCAGCGTGGGCGCCATCGGCGCCGCGGTGCTCATCTGGGCGTTCGGCTGGAATTGGGCCGACCCGCTCGCCTCGGTGATCATCGCCACGCTCATCTTGTTCTCGGCCGTCAACCTGGTCAGGGAAGCGGTCGCCGTGCTCATGGAGGGCGCCCCCGGCCACATCGACGTCGACGAGGTCCGCCACGCCATGCGCGGCGTCGAGGGCGTCCACGCCGTCCACGACCTGCACGTCTGGACCATCACCAGCGGGCTGGTCGCGCTTTCGGCCCACGTCGACGTCGACGACCTCCGGGACTACACCCACAAGCTCGACGCGCTGCGCGCAGTGCTCGACGAGCGTTTTGGGATCGCGCACGTGACCGTGCAATTGGAGCCGGCGGAGTATGAGCATGAGCGGGGAAGGATTTAGGGGGGCGAAGCGAGCGTCGCAGAGCGTCGGCCAAAAGTGCGTGGTCGAGCGCCGCCCCATTACCCAATCCACCCATACGGTCTCGTCGTCTGCACTTCCCCAAACCACCTACCATGCACACGGCGTGCGCGGTCTTGTACCCGCACGCCTTCCCATGGCTGTATTTTACGAGCCCCGCGGCCTTGGGCCCGGGGATAGGGTCAATGCTCTGCCACGCTCGTCTTGACCACGGCCGACGCTCTACCACACCCACATCCCCCGAAGTCACCCGCCTCATCCCCGTCGATTCGTTCGCGCGATCAGCACTGGCAGGAGCTTGCGCGCACGTTCGTGTTGCGGAGCGATCTCCGCCAAGCGCCGGTAATAATCGAGCGCGCTGTCGAGCTTCTTTTTGCGCAGGGCCGCCGCGGCGAGCAGCTCGAGCTTTTTGACCGTGCGGGTGCGGGTGGCGGCGCCGATGAGCTTTCGCCGGTATAGCTCGCGCTGCTCCGAGTCGATGAGTCGATTGTAGATGGTGTCGAGGCGCGCGCGCACCCGGTCGAGGCGGTCTCGGTCGGATTCGGAGAGCCCGATTGGCTGGTTGGCCGCCTCGAAGAGGCTCGACATCTCCCGATAACCCCGGGCGACCTCGGCGTCGTAGCTGGTCCAGTGAAGCCCGAGGATTGCGAAGAGATTCTCGCGCGCGAGCCTGTCCTCCAGCAGTGCAATGCGCTCGTGCGAGGCGGCGTAGTCCTGGGCCCAGCTCGAGGAGGCGTTCTCGGAGAGGCCGGGTAGCTTGACCTCGAGCAGGCCGACCGCGTCCAGCGCGGCCAGCAGCGCGATGGTGGCGTCGTCGGGGAGCGGTGAGCTTGCGAGCACTTCCTCGAAGGCACGCTCCTCGCCGAGTACCCGGTCGACGAGCTGGCGCTCGTGGAGCTCGAGGCCGAATTGGTTGAGGCTAAAGGCGAAGCAGAGCCTCCTCGACAGACGCATATGCCGGAAACGCTCTCGGGCGCGCTCTCGTCTGCCGGAGTATTTAGCGCTATGCGCGGCCCGGGCGTGGGAGAAGAGGACGCTCGCCAGCGGGACGGAGACGATCATTGAAGCCTCCGCGGTATCGGCGAGCGGGTAGTACTCCGCATGCGTCAGCGGCGCTTCTAGGAGCCTGCGCATCAGGTATCGCGTGCGCGAGCACATCGCCGATCTCACGACTCCGGCCGAGACGAGCCCGGGCTCGTGCAGGAGGAGCTTGGCCTCACTGACACCGTCTCGCTTCGCACGTCGGCGAATCTGGGCGGCGCTATCGGCGCTAAGCTTGTCGGCACGCTCCAAAAAAGCGCTCAGCGACCGCTTCGGTGAAGCCGGCAGCAGGCGAATGTCGAAGAGCTGACCGTCCTCGATCACCAATTGAGCGCGCCGCCGGCCTGTCCGTACCTCGACCAAGCCACGTCCCGGCTGGCTTACAAGCTCAAGGAGCACCTCGTTGAGCGCCGTCTCGTCGAGATTCCAACTCTTCGCGGCGCGTCGCTCAGGCGGCCGAAGGTCGCGGGGGCTCGACGATTTCCGCGAAGACCGCGAAGACTTGGGTGGCTTGGGCGGCTGTTTTTTGGGGGGCTGCCTCTTGGATGACAATCCCCCGGGGAGCGGCGGCGGCTGGGCCGGGAATCTGCCGGCGTCTTGACGCTGCCTGCGCATCACCACCGCTGCATCGGGCATCTGATCGTCGGGCGCCTCGCCAACATATGCCTCGATCGTCGGCGGCTCGACCAACGGCGTATCAAGGGTCGGCGGCTCCTCGCTCGCCTCGCTCGACGGTGCCGGCCCAATGAGCGCCTCAGAATCCCGCCCCAACACCCCGTCCGCTCCGGCCTCACGCGCTTCGCTGGCTTGTTTGGTGGGCTGATACGCGTCGAGCATCTCCGAGATACTCTCTTCATCGAGCACGCTGTCGAGCGCCCGCTCCAGCTCCCGAAGCATCTGATCGTCATTGTCGGACATAGAACACCCACACATCAAAAGACGCGCCACGATCCTGGCGATTGCCACAACTCATTCAGGGTAGCGGCGTGGGTGTTTTCGGGCAAGCGGCGCGCGCAAAACCCAGATAAAACAACAGGTTGCGATTGATGAAGCTTCGGGCTGTGGTGTCGTTTTTGTGCAGGCGGCCGCGGGCCAAAAGTGCGTGACAGAGCGTCGACCGGGGGTGATTTGAGCGTGGCAGGGCGTCGGCCCTATCCCCGGGCCCAAGGCCGCGGGGCTCGTAAAGAACAGCCATCGGGAGGCGTGCGGGTACAAGACCGCGCACGCCGTGTGCATGGCCGGTGGTTTGGAGATGTGTTGATGACGAGATGATGGTGGGTGGATTGGGGAATGGGCTGGTTGTACGAATGGGCGATCCGCCACGATGATGCGTCGTCACGCATCGGCGCATCCCCGCATCGACGCGGTCCCCAACGGCCGAACCGCCACGATGATGCGTCGTCACGCATCGGCGCATCCCCACATCCACGCTGCTCACCAATCAACCCACCACGACCGCACACCCGCCATGTTTCGGAATTATCGGCCATGCACAAGGCGTGCGTGGTCTTGTACCCGCACGCCCTCCCATGGTTGTATTTTACGAGCCCCGGGCCTCGGGCCCGGGGATAGGGCCGCCGCCCTGCCACGCCCATTTTGCCCACCGCCGCCGCCCTGCCACGCCCATTTTGCCCACGGCCGCCGCCCTGCCACGCTCATCTTGGCCCCCGGTCAACTACCGCCCGGGCAACAAACTGCGCAACGCGTCGGCCACCCGCTCGCCGGGGCCGGCGGTCAGCGACCAGGGGCTGGGTTGGCGCAGCACGTGCAGCGTGCCGTCGAGCTTTTGGACGCGGTAGGTGGTCTTGTCGCCTTCGCGGCGGAAGTTGAGCGTGACGCGGGCGTCGCCGACCTGCAGATCCTCGAGGGTGATCTCGGGCAGCCAGTCGGGCAGGTGCGGGTCGACGAGCAGCATATTCAGCGGCGCGTATGGGTACAGGCCGCACATCGCCTGCACGAAGCTGAAGATCGCCGAGGCCGACCAGGCCTGCGGGGCGTTGGCGTTGGGGTAGAAGGCCGGGAACGGATGTTCGCTGTCGCGGGCGTGGCCGCTGAAGACCTCCGGCAGGCGGTAGGAGTCGAAGAGCCCGGCGGACTCGAATTGGGCGCGGCATAGCGTCTCGACATGCTCGGTCAGGCCGTAGCGCAAAAATCCCAGCGCAAAGGTGGCGTTTTCGACCGGCCAGACCGAGCCGCGGTGGTAGCTATAGGGGTTGTAGGCGGGGTGCTCGCTCGACAGGGTGCGCACGCCCCAGCCGCTGAACATATCGTCGGAGATGAGCCGGCCGGCGATCGGGCCGGCCATCGACTTGTCGATGATGCCGGTGGCCATGCAGTGGCCGGGGTTCGACGAGATCGAGCGCAGCGGGCGATTGTCGGCGTCGAGCGCCATCGCCACATAGGTCTCGTCGGGCATCCAGAACGCCTCGTTGAAGCGCTTTTTGAGCTCCGAGGACTCCCGGCGAAACTGTTTGGACAACTCCTTGTCGCCCAGCCACCACAGCAGCTCGCTCATCAAGACTTTGGCCATATAGACGAAACCCTGCTCCTCGCAGGTGGCGATGGGCGGCTCGGCGATGGAGCCGTCCTCGTAGACCATCGCCGAGTCGGAGTCCTTCCAGGCCTGGTGTTTGGTGCCCTGCGACGAGCGGCTCAGGTATTCGTAGAAGCCGTCGTCGTCCAGGTCGGCCTCACGGTCGAGCCAATCGAGCGCCTCGACGGCCGGGTCGACAAAGCGACGCACCCGCTCCTTGTCGCCGGTCCAATGCCAGAGCTGGCACAACGCCACCGGGTAGAAGGCCGAACTGGTGATCGAGCCGTAGTAGCGCCCGCGCGGGTTGTAGTCGAGGACCTCCAGCGGCCCGGTATGTGCCTCGTGGAGCATGCGCCCGGGTTGCTCGTCTCGCCAATCGTCGACACGCTCGCCCTGCAACTCGGCCAGGCGCGCCAGGGTGCCCTCGAGCATCCCGGCGTCGAGGATGGACGCCTGCCAGGCGGTCGTGAGCGTGTCGCGGCCAAAGAGCGCGACGTATAGCGGCAGGCCGGCGGCCATCGTCCAGCCGGTCTCGTCGACGTCCAGGTCGGGAAGGCGAAGCGAGGCCAGATCCTGGATGGCCTGCACATATGCTCCCTGGACGATATGGGTCAGCTCGTTATGCCCCGGAATCGTCAGCGCGGTCGCCCGCCCTAAAAACTGCTCGCGGCGCCGGTCCATCGGGGTGTCGGTCAGCTCGAAGGCGGCGCATTCGTACTGAGTCTCCTCTCCGCCGACCGACAGCTCTTCTTCGAGGCGAGGGAGGTAGTCGAGGCAGCCATGCCATCGTTGGCCGGGGTCGAGGGTGATGTCGAAGCACAGCCGGCCGTCCTCCCAACGCGGCTCGGTGTCGGTATTATGCACCAAAATCTGCAAGCCGCGCTCGAGCTCCTTGCCCTCGTGGCTGCTCGAATAGGAGAACGTCAGCTGCCAGGCGGGCTCGTCGCGGTCGTCGGTGACGTGCTCGGACCAGCTCTTGTCGAGCTGGCCGAATTGGCGGCGCGGCCGGACCGTCTCGGTCAGGTCGGCGAAGTCGGCGTCGAGCTCGACGGCCAGCTCGAAGCTGGTCGTCTGCGAGGCGTAATTGGTCAGGTCGAGATCTTCGTGGACGCTCGTCCCCACAAAGCGCGAGATGCGCACCTCGACGCTCTGTTCGCTCATCTGCTCCATGAGCCCGCTGCCCATATCCTGGGACTCGCCGTCGAGTTCGGGCGGCGCGAAGACATAATAGCCCATCCAGGCGTGCTGCTTGACCTTCGAGAGCGCCACCGGGTGGGGCTGGGTGCCGTCGACGGTCACCCGATGCCGGGAGAGCATGCGCGTCTCGTGGACGAAGAGGCCGCTGCGGCCGTCCTCGATGACGCCGTCTTCGTTGGCGGTCCAAACGGTGCGCCCCTGGCTGATATAGATCTGATCGGCGCGCGGGCGCAGACGAACGAATGGGCGTCGCATAACGCAGCTCTCAGTAAGAGGAGCCTACAAGGTTGCACTCCTCCTCGAAGCTAATACGCGAGCGGATGGTTACAATGTGGTGGGGATATGGTGAGCAATGGGCAGGTGCGCCGATCAGGTGCGTCGACGCCCGCGAGTTCTAAGCACGGCGAGCCCGGCGAGCGCGACGACCAGCCAGCCGGCCGGGACGGACGGCCGGGCCGCCGCGCATCCGCAGCCGCTCTCCTTCGGGTCGGAGCCGCCGCCGGAGTCGGGATCAGTGCTATTCAACCCGTCCTCGGGCGCGCACTCCAGCTCTTCATCGTCGATCGGATAGATGTGGCAGATACCGTCAATATCGTCCTGCTCGAGGGTGCGCTTTTTCGTCTCGCCCTCGGCGGCGCTCGCGTACATGGTGGCCTCCGAGACGGGCGTATGATCCAGGCCGATGAAGTGGCCGACCTCGTGGACGAGCGTGTTCAGAAGATCCGTGTGGTTGGGCTTGGGAGGCGTGCTCGTCGAAAAGTCGTGCGTGGCGCTGTTGAACTCGACGTCGGCGTCGACGATCTTGCCGTTGGAGGTGTCGAAGGTCACGCTGGTCACCGCCAGCGCCATGCTGCTGGCGCTGCTGGGCCAGTCCTCGTCGCGCCAGACGATCAGGTTCATATTCTTGGCGTCGTCTTCGGTGACCTCGGCCGCCGCGTTGTCGGTGCGCCCGGCGTATAGCAATTGCAGGCGGCTGCACTCGACGCCCCCCCAGCGGTCGAAGGCCTCGACGACCAGGCCCTCGAGCTCGTCGCTCAGCCCGGCGCTCTCCCCGGCCACATTGGCCGAGCCGTCGCGATTGATATGAAAGCTCACGCAGTTTCTGGGCCAGCGGACCTGTTTGGGCGACTCGCCGGGATCGCAGGGATAGGGGCCGCCACCTTCGGTGCAGGTGGTCGTCGGCACGAAGGCCGCGGCCGATCCGGGCTGCACGCATACCGCAGCCGTCCCCGCGGCGAGGGCCAAGAGCACCGCCACGGCGGGTAGAATGGTGATGCGGTCGGACAGATACATGATGCGATCGACAGAAATGGAGAGCACTCAGCGCGAGCTTCACCGTCAATCCTAGAAGGTTGCCCGACGCACGTCCAATCCAAAGGGAGGCGGAGATGTACTTGATGTACGTGCTGCCAGTGGAGAGATTCTACTCGTGTCTTCAAGCCGCAGCGTTCACACCTCAATCGACCGGGAAATATGGCATGCCTAAATCCGTCAGCGATCAGGTCGTCATCATCATCGGCGCCTCATCGGGGCTCGGCCGTCAGACCGCCCTGGAGTTGGCCGACCGTGGAGCCACTTTGGTGATCTCGTCGCGCAGCGAGGAGGCGCTCGAGTCGCTGGCCGACGAGCTGGAAAACCGCGGCGCCAAGGCCGTCATGGCGGTGCCCTGCGACGTCACCGACGACCACATGGTCGACCACCTGGTGGCGGTGTGCGTCGAGCGCTTCGGGCGTATCGACACGCTCATGGTGATGCCGGCGGTGACCATCTATGCGCGCGTCGAGCACACCACCTTGGCCGAGTACGAGCGCGTGCTCGACGTCAACTATCTGGGCTACGTGCGCGCGGCCAAGTCGGCGCTGCGGATATTTCGCCGCCAGGACTACGGCACGCTGATCAACGTCGCCTCCGCGCTGACCGGCGCGGGCCTGCCGCTGCAGTCGGCCTACGCCTCGGCCGCCCAGAGCACGATCTCGTTTACCCGCACCCTCCACGAGGAGTTGCAGGGAACCAACATCGACGTAAGCCTGGTGCTCGCCGGTTCGATGGCCACGCCGCTGGCCACAAAGCACGCGCGCAGCAAGACCGGCATGATGCCCAAGTCCATGGGCCCGGTCAGCCACCCGAAGACGGTCGCCAAGAAGCTGGTCAAATGCGCCGAGCGCCCCGCCGAGGTGCTCACGGCCAATCTCTCCTCGAAGGCGTTCTATCCGGCCAGCCGGGCCGCCCCGGGGCTGCTCGGCCGGATGCTGGGGGCGGTCGGCGATCGGCTCCAGATGACTCGACACCCCGAGGCCTCCCACGGCCACGACAACGTCGACCAGCCGATGCCCGGCAAAGGCTCGGTGCTCGGCGACGAGGAGCCCACCGTCCAGCGATTGGGGCGCTGGGCGCGCAGCCACCCCGGCCGCGTGGTGCTGGGCGCAGCCGTCTTGGCGGTGGCAGCCTTCGCATTCGCCAGGAGCTTCAGCCACGTCAGCCACGGTATGCGCGGGTGAGCGGCATGTGGCCGTCGTCGCTCATCGCCCGGGCGGGGCCGACGTGGGGCGCGCGTTCGCCGGGCGCTGCTTCCTCCTCGGGGGCCTCCTCCTCGACCTCGAGAAAGCGCGGAATCTCGAGCTTATGCTTTTTATACCAGCCGATCGGGTCGGCCTTCAGCCCCTCCACGATCCTCGGGAGCACCTCGTAGAGCCTCTTTTGGGGCTCCCAGCCCAAAACCTCGCGGGCTCGGGTGATGTCGAGGGCGTAGTGATCGTCGGCTAGATCGACCATCCACGGCTTGATGAACGGATCGCCGGCCAGGGGCGTGTTGTCCTGGAGCCAGGCGCCGAGCTTGGCCAGCGGCTTGGGGATCCGCAGCGTATTCCAATCCTCGCCGTGTAAGTGGCGGCCGACCATCTTCTGGATCTCGCCGTAGCCCATCACGTCGGGCTCACCGACCAGCACCGGCAGGTGATCGGGCAGTTCGTGACGCCGCGCCACGGCCCGCTCGACGGCATCGGCGAGGTCGTCTCGGTGCAAAAACGACTGCCCGCGCGACATGTCTCCGGGATAAAAATGGGCGGTGATATTCCGCTCGTAGATGCGCTGGATCTGGTGGGCGAGCGGCAGCGAATGGCCCTCGTCGTCATAGACGGCAGCGACGCGCAGGATCAGCGCCGGGATGTCGCCTCGGCGCTGCTCGATGGTTTTTTCGGTCTCGATCTTCGACTGCGGGTAGGGCCACTTGGCCTCCAGCGGCCCATCCTCGTCGATGCGCTGGCCGGGCTCGCAGGGCCTTTGGACGAGCATCGTGCTCGTAAATAAGAACTGCTCGACGTCGAAATCGGCCAGCGCGTCGAGCAGGCGCCCGGTGCCCTCGATATTGATCTCGCGGTATTTGGGGCTCTCTGCTCCGGAGAAGTCATAGAAGGCAGCCAGATGGATAACCGAGGCGATGGTGTCGCCGTGTTCGGCGCGCACATGCTCGAGCCCCTCTCGCACGCTCTCCTCGGAGGCGATGTCGAATTCCACGAAGTCGACGTCTCCCTCGGGCGGGCCGACGACGTCGAAGCCCACGATCTCGTAGTCGTCGGACAGACGCTCGATGAGCGTCTCGCCGATGAGTCCGCTGCATCCCGTCATGACGATGGTCGATGATTGCTTCTCGGTGGTCATGGTCGGCTCTCTTCTTTGGCAGAAACCTGGTCGGCAGAATCGTTCGCACGGTGCGAATTTAACCGCCGCGCTTCGCGACTGAAGTGATGGGCTTGTTGGCCTCCTCGCCATGTCGACGTTCAAAGAGAGCAACCCGCCCTGCGCAAACCGGAGACCAACGCGATGGCTCGAGAGCAACCGCGCAAAAGCCTCGCCACTCACCACAAGCAGACGCTGTGGTGTTATTGGCTGCTTATCCTGCTCGGCCTGTGGACGGTCGTCTCGCCGGCGACGTTTGGCTACCTCAGTGAGCCGAGCCTGCTCGGCCGCGAGGTCTGGCTTTCGCAGGACGCGCGCGGCTGGGCGATGGCCGCCAGCGACGTCGTCAGCGGCCTGATGCTGGTCGTCTTCGGGTGGCGCTCGCTGAAGCCCGATCGCCCCAAGAGCCTGTGGACCTGCGCCTTCGTAGGTCTGTGGATGAGCGCGGCGCCGCTGGTCTTCTGGGCGCCGAACTCGGCCGCCTACCTCAACGCGACGTTGGTCGGGGCGCTGGTGGTCGCGCTGGCTGTGCTCATTCCCGGAGTGCCCAATGAGCTCAAATTCACTAGAGCCGACGCCAGCGTGCCCGAGGGGTGGTCGTTCAACCCGTCGAGCTGGCCGCAGCGCGGCGTGTTGATCTTATTGGCCTTCTTCGGCTGGATGGTCGCGCGCTATCTGGCCGCCTACCAGATGGGTTATATCGACCGGGCCTTCGAGCCTTTTTTCGGTCACGGCAGCTTCGGGCACGACCTCTTCGGCGGAGGCACCCACGAGGTACTCGACTCCGAGTTGAGCCACGGCGCGCCGGTCTCCGACGGCGGGCTCGGCGCGCTGGCCTATACCCTGGAGTTCTTGCTGGCCTGGGCCGGGCCGACCAACCGCTGGCGCACGATGCCGTGGCTGGTGACGATCTTCGGGATCTTGATCATCCCGCTGGGGCTCGTCCACGTCTTCTTGGTCATCTCGCAACCGGTCATCGTCGGCGCCTGGTGCACCTTATGCATCCTCGCCGCGGCCATCGCCCTGCCGATGATCGCGCTGGCCGCCCCGGAGGTCGCCGCGACCATCGAGCACGTAAAAAAGCACGTCGGGCGCGGCGAAGGATTCTGGGAGGTCTTTTGGAAGGGGGGCCAGGGCCAAGAGGCCCGCGAAGACGACCAGAGCCCCGAGTTGACCTCGCTCGCCGACCACCCCGGCCGCGTGGCGCGCGCGTCGTTCTGGGGGTTGAGCTGGTCTTGGTGGCTCTATATCTGCACCGGCATCGGCGTGTGGCTGATGTTCGCGCCGGCCGTATGGGGCTTCGCGGAGACGCCCGCCGCCTACCTCCACCAGGTCGGCGGCGCGCTCATCGTCACGTTCAGCGTGATCAGCACCAGCGAGCCGATTCGACGCGCCCGTTATGCCAATATCCTCTTCGGCCTGCTCGTCGCCGTCGGCCCCTGGTTGGGCGGCGGCATCGGCACCACCGCCGGCATCCTGGCGACCGCCTGCGGCCTGCTGGTCATCGGGCTGTCGATCCCGCGCGGGCGCAAGAATCACTCGTTTGGCTGGTGGGATCGGTTTGTGAGCTAATTGAAATTACGAAGGTTTTTCGGCTCTTAAACCCACAAGGCTTCAATGGGCGCATGCGATCGAGAAAGTGAGAGACTAAGAAAGTGAGAGACTAAGAAAGTGAGAGAGTAAGATAAAACCAAAAAACTCGGATCGTCCCGAGACGATTGCTGTATCTAACTTTCTTACTTTCTCACTATCTAACTCTCTTGGCGCTGCGGATGCCCTGGCACCGAGGTAGCCGACGTGTCATCATGGGTCGACTCACGACGTACGGCCTCCACGATGTCCACACCCCAGCCCCCCAAGACCGACGAAGAGCTGCAGGCCCGCGCCGGGCGCCTGGCAGGGCGAACCCTCGGCGAGCTCGCCGAGGTGCACGGCCTGGAGGTGCCCGAGGATTTCACCCACGCCAAGGGCTGGGTCGGCCGGCTCATCGAGCAGAGCCTGGGCGCCACGGCGGGCAACCGGCCGGTGCCCGACTTCGAGCGGCTGGGCGTCGAGCTCAAGACCCTGCCGATCAACCGCGACGGCTCGCCGCGTGAGACGACCTACGTGTGTCGGGTGCCGCTTGGCGATATCGAGCAGGCGCGCTGGGAGACGTCGCGGGTGCGCAAAAAGCTCGACCGCGTGCTGTGGGTGCCGGTATCCGCCGCGCCCGAGATTCCGGTGGCCCACCGACAGGTCGGCCACCCGCTGTTGTGGTCGCTCGAAGGCCCGCTCGCCGAGGCGCTCCAGCGCGACTGGACCGAGCATACCGAGGCGATTCGACTCGGCTTTATCGACGAGCTCACCGCCTCGGACGGCCGCTTTTTACAGATCCGTCCCAAGGCCGCCCACTCCGGCAAGCTGACCTGGGCGCCGGACCGCCACGGCGGGTCGATCCTGACGCTGCCCCGTGGCTATTACCTACGCAAAGACTTCACGTCGGCGATCCTCGCCCGAAATTATGCGTATTAAACGATCGCTGTCTCATCGACGACGGCGCGAAGCTCGCTCATATCGAAGGGCTTGGGCACGATGGGCTGCTCGCATGCCTCGACAAATTCGCGCGTGGCTTCGGTGAAGGTGCCGCCGGTCACGAAGACCATCCGCTCGACGAGCTCGGGGAAGCGCCGCTTCATCTCGGCGTGCATCTCCACCCCGGAGCCGTCGGGCATGAGCAGATCACAGATGATGACCGCAAAATCGCGGTCCTCTTCGAGCCGCTCGAGCGCCTGGCGACCACTGGTGAGCATGACGCTGTCGTAGCTGTCGATGAGGATGCGCCGAATGGTGCGGCCGACCTGCTTTTCGTCGTCGATGACCAGCGCGCGCCCCTTCTTGTCGTGCGAAAAGACCGGCCTTCGAAATTGGTTCGACGCCTCGGCTTCCTTGGGATCGGCCGGCAGCTCCACGGTAAACGTCGTCCCTTGGTCTTGGGCGCTGTCGAAGTACATATTGCCGCCGTGGCTGCGCACCAACTTTCGGCAGATCGCCAATCCCATCCCCATGCCCTCCTGTTTGTCTTTGGTCGTAAAGAAGGGCTCGAAGATGCGCGTGCGAACCTCCGTTGGGATGCCGCCTCCAGTGTCTGAAACTTCGACGACCACCGTCTCGCCGGCGTCGGCCAGGCGGATGCTCACTCGCACCTCATTGGCCTCGACGTCTCCCTCGTCGATGGATTGGGCGGCGTTGATCAACAGGTTCAGAAAGATCTGCGCCAGGCTCGACTCGACCCCGTGCACGGCAGGCACCGGTTGAAAATCACGCACCAATCGGGCGCGGTGGCGGATATGATTCTCGCTCATTCGGATGCACGACTCGACTACTTCTTCGACGTCGAGCGGCTGCGCCTCACCTCTATCGGTGGTCGAAAAGGTGCTCAGGTCGGAGACGATATTTCGGATGCGAAGCGAGCCCTCGCGGATATCCTCGAGCACCTCGAGGGTCTCCTCTCGCGAGGTCATCGCTGCGTTAAATTCGGCATCGTCGGAGTATTTCTCGGTCTGGGAGAGCAGATATTCGACATTGGCGTGGACGAAGGCCAGCGGGTTGTTGATCTCGTGGGCGACTCCGGCCGCCAGCGTGCCCACCGCGACCATGCGGTCCATCTCGAGCATTTTATTCTCCATCTTGCGCTCGGCCTCGCGCTGCTCGGCCTCATACAGCGCCAACTCGGTGCGACGCTTCTCGGCCTCGCGCATACGCACCTTCTGAGACAGCCAGCGCTGCAGGCCGCTGTTGAGCGCGAAGAGCTGCGAAATGGCTACAAGCCCGATGATGATCGAAAACGCCCAAAAATCAGCCCATATATGGTCCTCGTAGACGGCCAGAAAGGATAAACCGTAGCCCTGATTGTGCCCAACCCAGAAGACAACGACCGTCATAACCGTGATGAACAACCAAATATAAAACGACTTTTTCAGGTCAAAGATATGAGGAATCAGCGGCATCACGACGAGCCAGAGCATCACCGGACTCTGCAGATTTCCGGTATGTGCGATGAGCACCACAAGCAGCGCCCAGAGGATGCCGGCGAAGAGGTTCGACGCCAATGCAAACGAACCAGTTCTGCGGAAAATCAGTGGGATCGGCATGTAGCCGAGTATCGCAATGCCGACAGCGGCGGCCAATTCCAGCCTGCCTTGCCACCAGTGCAACAGCGCGAATACGGGCCCCCAGACCCACACCGCCATCGTCGATAGCAACAAGATGCGTGCACGCACTTCATCGACATCATCGGTGCCCCGCAGATCTTCCGGTACGAATCGCTCCACCCACGGGTGGTCGATCAGCGGGATGCGCACTCGATCGATCTCGTTCACCATAACTCCTGGCACAACATTGCAGACCGCTTCACCTGCGGTAGACGGCAATCCCGGCTCGGTGTGGTACTTGTGGATGCGCCTTCAGGGGGCACTTCATTATTACAAGGAAATGCGCGCATGCTCAATTAAAAACCATCAAAAACGCAATAAACCCCTGGTGTGTCTCGCTAATTTCGGCTCTGACGAGAACGCTGGATTGTTCATCGGACGAGGGCTGTTAGACTCACCCGGGCACGGAGAGCAGAAACGGGCTTTCGAGAGGCGAAAATGAGCAGTACAGCGCGCATCGACAATAGAGACGATCGAGATCGTCGAGACAAAATAAGCGCTCGCGGACCAGCCGAGACCGCCACGACCGTCTTCGACGTCGAGGGCCTTTGTTGCTCGACCGAGGTCCAACTCGTCGAGCAGACCCTCGGCTCCATGCCCGGCGTCGAGCAGGTCTCGGTCAACCTCGCCGCCGCCAGCACGCGCGTCGAGCACACCGACGGCTTCGACACAGGCGAGGCGGTCGGCGCACTCGAATCGGTGGGACTGTCGGCGACGCCGAGACAAGCCGGCCGACCGTCGCGCTCGCCGGCCAAGAAGTCGCTGTGGAAAGACGCGCGGCTCATGGCGGTCATCGTCGCGGCCGTGCTCATCGGCGGCGCGCTGGCTTCGGCACATCTCTTCGCCATCGAGCCGCTCGCCGTCGGCCTATATGTGGCCGCCACGGCCATCGGCGGCTACTCGGTCTTTCGGAATGCGCTGGTCTCGGCGCGCCGCCTCGACATGGATATCCACGTGCTGATGACCATCGCGGTCATCGGCGCGCTCATCCTCGGCGAGTGGCTCGAGGCGGCCTCGGTGGTGGTCTTGTTCGGTTTTGCCGACTGGCTCGAGGGCGCCAGCATGACGCGCGCCCGCCGCGCCATCGGCCAGCTCATGGAGCTCGCCCCGGACGAGGCCCGCGTAGTGCGCGACGGCACTGAGAAGACCGTCCCCGTCGAGCAGGTCGACATCGGCGAGATGGTCATCGTGCGCCCCGGCGAGAAGATCCCGGTCGACGGCACCGTCGAGGCGGGCACCAGCGAGGTCGACCAATCCCCGATCACCGGCGAGTCCAAACCGGCGCTCAAAGAAGCCGGCGACGAGGTCTTCGCCGGCACGCTCAACCAACAGGGCAGCCTGGACATCCGCGTCGACCACGCCCCCGGCGACACCACGCTCGCCCGGGTCATCGAGGCGGTCGAGACCGCCCAGGCCAACCGCTCCGAGTCCGAGCGCTTCGTCGAGCGCTTCGCGCGCTGGTACACCCCGGCGGTCATCGCCCTGGCGCTGCTCGCCGCCCTCGTGCCACCCATCTTTTTCGCCGGCGCCTGGGACACCTGGTTTTACCGATCCCTGGTCCTGCTGGTCATCGCCTGCCCCTGCGCGCTGGTGCTGGCCACCCCGATCACCACCGCCTCGGCGCTGGCCCGCGCCGCCCGCGACGGCATCCTCATCAAGGGCGGCCGCTTCTTAGAAGAGCTCGGCCAGACCCGCGCGGTCGCCTTCGACAAGACCGGCACGCTCACCCGCGGCGAGCCCGTGGTCAACGAGCTCGTCTGCGCAGACGGCGTCGCGGAGGGCGACCTCCTCGCCGCCGCCGCGCTCGCCGAAAGCCGCAGCGAGCATTATCTGGCCCGCGCCATCCGACAGGCCGCGCGCAAGCGCGATATCCACGTCGATTCGGGCGAGCTTGTTTCGTTCGAGGCGCATGTGGGGCGCGGCGTGGAAGCGTCGACCAACGACGGGTCCGTACTCGTCGGAAGCCGCCGCCTCCTCACCGACCACGACGTCGACTTCAGCCCGCTCGAACAAGCCTGGGCCGACCTCGAAGACCGCGGCCAAACGGCCGTCGCCGTCGCCCGCACAGGCGAACTGCTCGGCCTCATCGCCATCGAAGACGCCCCCCGCGACCAGGCCCGCCAGACGGTCGACGCGCTCCGAGAAGCCGGCGTCTCGTCCATCTATATGCTCACCGGCGACAACGCCCGCAGCGCCCAGTCCATCGCCCGCCACGTCGGCCTGCCCGAAGACGCCGTCCTCGCGGACTTGCTCCCCGACGACAAGGTCGAGGCGATCGCCGATCTCACCCAAAAGCACACCCACGTCGCCATGGTCGGCGACGGCATCAACGACGCCCCGGCGCTTGCCTCCGCCCCGGTCGGCATCGCCATGGGCGCCGCCGGCACCGACATCGCCCTGGACACCGCCCACGTCGCCCTGATGGCCGACGACCTCGCCCGCCTCCCCGAGTCGATCGACCTCGGCGCCCGCACTCGACGCATCATCGCCCAAAACATCGTCCTCGCCCTGGGCATCAAGCTCGCCGTCTTCGCGCTCGCTGCCGTGGGTCTGGCCACGCTGTGGATGGCCGTGCTGGCCGATATGGGCACGAGCTTGTTGGTGATTTTTAATGGGATGCGGATGCTGCGGAAACGCATGCCCCGTGAACGTGAACGTGCACGTGAACCGTAGTTAAACCTGCAGCGTGCACGACATATCGACACAGTTTCGATCGAGCATTTTAGCCCGATTCGAGCCGTTGCTGTTCGAACGGCCGGATGCGCAGGGGGTACGGCGGTTCACGTTCACGTGCACGTGCACGTTCACGTTTCGCATTGATCGACAGATGATTGCCATCACGCCCAACCTCCGATAATACCACCAACAGACAACCACCCCGATCCCCAACACCCCAAAAATCACACCATGACCGACACCACCGAACTCACCCCCACCGAACGCATCACCCAACTGCTCGACACCGTCGAGCCCGACTCGGCGCGCCACCGAGCGCTGGCCGCGGCGCTGGACTTCAAGGGCAGTTGGGTCGAGATGGCCCGCCACCTCAAGACCGTCGAGGACGGCGAGCTGTGGGAGGAGTGGGATTACAAGAGCCTGAAAGCCTATTGCAAAGAGGAGCTGCAGTTGACCCGCGGCGAGATCCGCAAGGTCCGAAACGGCTTCCAATGGCTCGCCGACGAGGCCCCCGAGCTGCTCGCCTCGGCCGACTCGAACGTCTCCGGCCACGACGCCGGCGCCCGCCCCATCCCCGACATCGACCTGGTCGACCAGCTCGCCAAGGGCTACGAGAACGTCCAGCGCGACAAGCTCCCGCGCGAAGCCTACGACGAGCTCAAGCAAGAGGCCCTCGACGGCAAACGCTCGGCCTACCAGCTGCGCCGCGAGTTCAAGGAAGCCGTCCCCGAGCACAAGCGCGAAAAGAAGCCCCTCGACCCCAGGAAGCATTTCCGCAAGGCGCTAAAGGCGCTGGAGCGGGCGTTGGCCGAGTTGGAAGAGATGCAGGAGGAAGAAGACGCGCCGGACGCCGAGTTGGCGCAAAAGGCGCGCGCGTTGCGTGACGAGATGTTTCATATGCTCGCGACGAAGGAAGATTGAGCGTGGAGGCGCTGAGTTCGCGGAGGCACTGGATGAACGAGAGCTCTGGAGCTCTGCGACACCGCCAACGTAGCGCCCCCCAAAAAACTTGACCGTCTCCATCCCCCGGGCCAAACTACGCCTCGAGCGATAGGCGCTCGAATATTACTAAATGTCTAAAGGGGATGAATGATGAGTGAAGAGAGTTCGCAGAAGGTTACTGAGATGCGCCCCGGTCCCTCCGAGATAAGACTTCGCCCCTCCGGCGGAGAATTGGAGTTGGTCGGCTACCTACTCGTGCAACTCGACGAAGAGACTAAGACCTATAATTCCTATTTTGTGATGAAGCCAGATGTCCCCGTCCCACTACCGACCGAAAAGCCGGGCAGCCAAGCGTGTTTCGAGGCCATCAAAGCACCGGACGATTCTCCAGAGAAGTTTTACAAGTGGGTTCTCGAGTACGGAGATATTGGCCAAGAAGTCGAAACTCGTCGCGCTGAAGAGCAGTATTACCCGTGGAAGATCTAGCTAAGAGTGAGCGAGGCACTCAGCAGCCTCGAGTGCCTCGCGCACGCTTATAATTTCCAGCCGCTTGTCCCATTGTTCCTCCGGCACGGTCTCGACAAGGGTGTGCAGATTATCGATCCAGTCCGTGCAAAGTGAGTCTAACGAACCAGCGCCGAGCAGCAGTCCTAAGATCTGAATCCCAAGACGGATCGCGGGACACTTCGCCGCAAATTCCGCCGCCTTTTCTGCCTCTTTAAGTCCCATCTCGGGCGCACATCTGAAGATCAGCGCACTCATGAGAGCCTCGCCAACTGTGTGCCCGACCGACTGGAAACTTTGAAGTGCTAGGCGCGCCTTCTCAGCCGCATCATCGAGTTCGTCGCGGCGAAAAGCATCCGCTGCATCTTGCATGAAAGACAGCCCAACGAGGTCCGCCAATCCGAGCAAGTCAAATGCATCGCGAAGATCTCGCGGCGGCTTATAAGGCTCACCAAGTCGGTACTTCAGGCTACGGAGAATATAATAACAATGTGCCTGGTGATGGTGCTGTTCGAGCGTCTTAGCCCGCTCTAATGCCACTTGCGCATACTCCAGCGCGTCCTGGTAGGCTAGTCCGTCCATCATCGCGGTCACTGCTGCGATGGTCGATGCCAAGCGTGCCGACGGACGCTGCTTGATCTGGGAGGCGCGCAGATAGAGCTCTGAAGCGTCCAAAAAATCGCCGCGCTGGTAAGCCAGCATGCCTCTCCAGCCGATGAAACTCCCGCGAGCCTCCTGCCCTACACCTTCGCGTTCGACCCAACATTCGACGTCATCGAGTACCGCGCTTAGCATCGCCGGCGACCGTCTCACGCCGATTCTCATTCGATACATCTGCCGTCGAAGCTCCAACTCCCAATCCTCGAACGGCTCCATCCGACTGAGCCGCTCGAAGACATCTTCATCGGCCCGCTGACAAGCCACCCGCGCCAAGTCGACCAGCTCCTGCAGCCGCTCGAGGCGGATATTCCGGCCCCGATCGGCGCGTTCGATGGCGTAGAGGAGCTCTTCGAGCCGCGCGGTCTCCTCGGTCGACAGCGCCACCTTCGCCCAGTCGGCGAGCAGCGAGTAGGCGGCGTTGGGGTCATTGGATTGTCGGCAGACCGCCATGCCCTCGCTCAGCGCGGCGATGGCCAGGCCGGCCTCGCCGCGGCCGTCGTGGTGGCGGGCGGCGGCGCGGGCCTCGGCGATGACCTCGTCGGCCTCGCCGATGCGCAGCAGGTGCAGGAGGCGGCCGGGGGTGCCGGGGTCGAGCGCGTCGGCCAGGCGGCGGTGGATCTGTTCGATCTTATCGTCCGAGTACGGGCTGGTGGCCATGGCGTCGACGGTGGTGACCACCCGCCCGTCGGGGGCGCGGGTGATCACGCCGCGCTCGCACAGCTCCTCGAGCTTGGCCTCGAGCTCCCAGCGGGCAAGCCCCATGATCGGGGCGAGGTGGTCGGGGCGGGCGTTGGGGCCGGCGAGCTTGAACCAGACGAGCAGCGCGCGCATCTGGGGGTCGTCGTCGAAGGCGGCCGCCGGCGGGGCCGATGCCTGCAGTTGCAGGCCGCGGCGCAGCCGCTCGAGCTGCTGGGGCGGCACGACGACCTTCTCGCCGCGAAAATGCGCCAGCCCGTGGCGCACCCACAGGTTGATCTCGCGCACGATCGCGCGGGCCACCCCGCCGGTGCGCAGCCACAATTGGCGCGCGCCCTCGCTGCGCAGCCTAAAGATCGGCTCCGGGCCGTCGAAGAGGGCTTCGAGTTCGGTCATCTCGAAGGCCCGTAGTTTAAGACTATTAACAGGAGCGACGCCGTCCCTGGCGTCGAGTTGCGAGCGCACCACCGCGCCGCGGTCGCGCACCTCGTCGAGCAGCGCGGCCGTCCAGCGGTCGAGCTGCTCGGCGTTGTCGGCCAGGATGACCTTGCCCGAGGCGAGCGCCTCGATCAGTTGCTCGCGGTACGCGGCGCGGGCCTCGTCGAGCGAGGTCTGCGCGTCGACGTCGACGTCGCGCACCAGCGGGCTGAGGCTGTCGAACGCCTTCTGAGAGGCGACCAGCGAGGTGACCCGCCGGCCATCATCGCGAAGCCGGCTCGCGATCTCCTCCAAGCAGCGCGTACGCCCCATCCCGCGCCGCCCCACGATATCGACCGACTCACCGCGCTCGACGGCGGCGACGGCCATATCGACGATGCCGTCGGGGTCCAGATACGGCACCGAATGCGCCTCGACGGCCACCGAATCGACGTCGAGCGCCTCGGACAGCTCGCTCAAATGCTGCAGCCTGCGCTCGGGCGCCGGCGCGAGCAGCCCCTCGACCGCCCGAGCCAATGTGTGGGAGATGCCCAATTGCTCGGCGTCGAGCACCGGCGCGCGGTTGGTCAGCCGCGCACGCATCAGCTTCTTCAACGAGTCGGCCGGATGCGGCAGCACGCCGGTCAACGCCTGATACAGCATCACGCCCAGCGCATAATAATCGCTCTGCACGGTCGCCGGCCGCCCGCGAAGCTGCTCGGGCGCCATATAAGCCGGCGTGCCCCGCGCCTTGTCGAGCTGCTCCTCGGCGCTCATCCCCGACACCCAACTCCCGGTGCCAAAATCCAATAGCGTCACCCGTCCATCGGCGTCGACGAGCACATTTTGCGGCTTCAAATCCCCGTGGACCACCCCGGCCGCATGCACCAGCGTCAAGATCTCCACGATCGACGCGACCACCGCCGCCGGAAACCCCTCGTCGGCCCCCGGCCCCGGAAAATGACTCCCCTCGACCAACGGCATCACCAAAAAGGGCTGGTCACCCTCGATACCCTCGTCCAACAACTGCACCACACCGGGCAAGTTGAGCCGACGCAACACCGCCGCCTCACGCCACGCCCCGGCGCGCACGGGACTATCGACCGGATCGTAGAGCTTGATGGCCACCTCACGATCGGCCATCTCGTCGGTGGCGCGGTAGACCTCGCCGTAGCCGCCCGTGCCGATGCGCGCGCCGAGGGTGTAGCGGCCGCCGATGCGGCGGGTGGTTTTGTTTGGTGGTTGGTTCATATCCTCGTTCTAACGTGCCGTTTGAGCCGAAAAGCGACTCGATAAGCGAAGCCAAAGGCGGAGCGCCGCCGAGCGCCGTTCGCGAGGCCTTTGTAGCCTCATGTGACCGAAGGGAACGTGGGGTGAGGGTGAACTTAGCACAAGGCCTCGAGACTCATTGATACGAACTAGCGGAAAAGAAGCGTTCTTGGTGAATTTGATGCTCGAACCATTTCGATTTTCGACCTCTTGACCCCAGGCTCCCTTCGGTCTCCTGAGGCTACAAAGACCCGCTTGAAAAGCAGCGGGTGGCGCTTCGCCTATCGGCTACGCTTATCGTTCAAATCCGCAAATTCGTGGTTCAAGGCGCTGCTTTTCAAGCGCCGCGCCGGAGTGGAGCGTAGCGGAACGCAGGCCTCTGTAGCCCGGGGCGACCGAAGGGAGTCCCGGGTGAGTCGCACGTCCCTCAACGCCACTTCCCCAACCAATCCTTCAACCCCTCAAAACGCTCCAACACATCCATCAATTGGTCACCATATTCGTCGATCAACTTGAGCATAATATCAGCATCATCCCCTCCGCCGATATTGCCAAGATCGGGCTCGGCGGCGTTCTTGCCGTACATCTCCTCCATGACCTTGCGCACGCTCATCTTGACGGCGCTGCTGACCGGAATTTTGGCCATCATGCCGTACATGGCCGCGTCGCCCTCGTTGGCGAGCTCGGGGTGGGCGCGGACGTGGTCGACGGCGGCTTGGAGGTCGGCGATGAAGTCATCGATGACCGGGGCGTTGTGGCCGTTGACCGTGCAGTGCAGGCTGGCGGGCTTTTGCTGGCGGTCGAGCGACCAGCCCTTGTCTTGCATCTGGTCGGCGACGGCGTAGATATCGACGTCGTCGTCCGAGGCCGCGAAGGTCACGATGGTCGCGTGCTCGCTGCCCAAGATCTTCAGGCCGTCGATGGCGCGCACGTCGGCTTTGAGGCGGTGGGCGGCCTCCATGGCCGCTTTGGCCAGCTCCATATAGCCGTCCTCGCCGAGTGACTTCATGGCCGCCCAGGCCGCGGCGATGCCGCCGCCGGGGCGGGTGCCGGCCATGGTCGGCGAGGCGTAGATGCCGCCGGGGAATTCGGTGTCGACGAAGAATTGGTGGCGCAGATAGCTCATGTCTCGGTACAGCACCGTCGAGGCGCCCTTGGCCGCGTAGCCGTATTTGTGGCAATCGGCCGACATCGAGGTCACCCCGGGCAGGCGGAAGTCGAAGACCGGCAGGTCGTAGCCGAGCTTTTCGATCCACGGCAAAATGAACCCGCCAAAACAAGCGTCGACGTGAAACGGAATGCCGCGGTCGAGCGCGATCTCGGAGATCTCCTCGATGGGGTCGACCATGCCGTGTGGGTATTGCGGGGCGCTGGCGGCGATGAGCATGGTGCGCGGGCCGACGGCCTTTTCGAGGGCGTCGACTTTGACGCGAAAGTCGTCGCCGATGGGCACGTAGCGCATCTTGGCGCCAAAGTAGTGTGCCGCCTTGGCAAAGGCCGGGTGGATGGTCTGCGGGGCGACGATCTCGGGGCGAAGCGGCCATTTTTTGAGCCAGCTCGCCCGCTCGCGGGCGGCCTTGACGGCCATCAGGATCGACTCGGTGCCTCCGGAGGTCATCGTGCCGACGACGTCCTCGTCGCCGTTGAGCATGGTGGCGGTCATGCGTACGACCTCGGCCTCCATGCGCTTGAGGCTCTTGAAGGCCATCGGGTTGAGGCCGTTTTCGCTAAAAAACAGCTCGTAGGCCGATTTGAGCATGTCGTAATGCTCCTCGCCGGCGTAATAGACCAGGCTCCAGGTGCGTCCGGCCTTCCAGTCGGCGTCGCCTTCGCGAAAGCCGCGCATCGTCTCGATCAGCTCGTCTTTGGCGATGCCCTTTGCGGGGATGGTGCCCGGCGAGATATCGGCCGTGGCGGGGTCGTTCTTCGAGTCGGCGCTCTTCGACGGGGCGTTCTTCGACTTGGTGGCGGATTCAGTCATGCCGAGTCTCCAAAAGAGTGTTCTTAGCGTAGGCGCGTAGAATGAAGCGTGCGACGCGGGTTTGCAACTGACCGCTCGGTAAAACCTCATTTCCCGGATTACGAGTCTCGCTCAAGTCTCGCTGGTCGCGACGCCTGCTGTGGGCTAGACTTGCCGCATACACCAACCTATTTGCCACATTTTAGCGCTTGTTATTATTTTTTATTGCCCCGAGAGGTTGATGATGGTCGCTGTCCATTCACACACACGCTTTGCCGGGCTCCTCGGGGGCCTATCGCTGCTCTGTGTGCTGCTACTTCCCGCCCTCGCCTCGGCCGCCGATCAGCCCGACGACGCCGAAGAGGCCGCCGAGGCGGTCGAGACGCCCGCCGGCAATCAATGGCATCTGTATTCGTCCTTCGCGCTGCGCGCCATCCCGATCGGCACCGCGCTCAATATCGACGGTGGCTACCGCTTCGCGCTCTCCGACTCCGACTCATTGCTCTTCAAGGACACCTATATCGAGGCCGGCGCGACCGTCGACACATCCCCGTCGTATGCCTCGGGCGGCGGCTATATCGAGGCGCTGCCGCTGGCCGTGTTGAAGCTGCGTGTCCAGGCTCAGACGACCAGCTACTTCGGCGCGTTCGGTTATCTGCATCTTCCCGACGACCCGGAGAACCCGGACTGGGAGCTCGACTCGTTGGGCGGCGCAGTCGGCGAGGGCACCTCCGCGACGGGCTATCAGATCACAGGTGAAGCGACGCTACAGGCCAAAGTGGGCAATATCGTCGCACAGGTGCCGGCCACCTACACACACCTCGACGTCGACGTCGGCCAGAATTATTACGACGCGACCCTCGACATGCTGCTCGAGCCTACCGACCAATTCTGGACGGTCAGGCCCCTGCTGGCCTACGTCTTCGTCATGGAAGAGTCGGACTCCTGGGTGCTCGCCGGCGCGCGCTGGGAGCACGCCGAGAGCATCCAGAGCGACCTCTCGCGCGATATGCCCGGCGCGCTGGCCGTGTGGAAGCTGCCCGGCGATCTGGCCGGCGGCGAGATGAAGCTGGTGGGCATCGGCGGCTATTGGCTCAATCACCCCAACCGGAGCGGTACCGGCTATGTGGCGAGCCAATTCTCGGTCGAGTGGCTGTATTGACTGGAATCACGTCGATCATTTGGCTTTCGAGCACTTTGCGCCAGCCTGACGAGTGGCTGCCGATCGGCTGCGAGAGAGTAAGAAAGTTAGAAAGTTAGAAAGTTAGATACGGCAACCGGCTCGAGGCGATCGGAGTCGCTTAGAGCGTTTTCTCACTCTCTCACTCTCTTACTCTCTCACTCTCTTAATCGTGAGCGCTCATCGAAGGCTTGTGCGGCCGAGAGCCAAAAGACCTTCGTGATTGCGCATATGAGTCGCCTACCCATGCTCTCGATCATTCTACAAATATTGCTGATCTTGGGGCTGCCGCTGGTGGCCCTGGGCTTGGCCAAACGCTACCGGGTCTTCGAGTGGCTCAACCCGGTGGTGTTTTGCTACGTGGCCGGCATGATCATGGCCAATAGTCCGGTCTTCGAGGTCCACGGGCCCACCGCCAAATTGATGACCGAGGCGTCCATCCCGCTGGCCATTCCGCTGGTGCTCTTCGGCAGTGACTTCAAGGCGTGGCTGAGCCAGAGCCGCGCGACGGTGATTTCGTTTTTATGCGCCGTCGTCGCCGTGTGCATCTCGTCGTTTAGCGCGGCCCAACTGCTGGGCCATTGGAGCGAGGAGAGCTGGAAAATCTCCGGGATGCTCGTCGGCGTCTACACCGGCGGCACGCCCAACCTGATGGGCATCGGCATGGCGCTGGAGGCCTCCGAGGAGACCTTCGTCTTGCTCAACGCCGCCGACGTGGTCGTCGGCGGCATCTACTTGCTCTTCTTGCTGACGCTGGCCAAGCCGCTGCTCAAACGCTTCTTTCCGGCCTACGACGGGCCGATTGTCGATGAATCGAACGTCGACGAAGACGACAAGCCCAGCCGGCGCACCCGGCTCACCCACGGTTCGGCGCTCTTCGGATTGAGCGTGGTCATCGTGGCCGCCAGCGCCGGGCTGACGTATCTCATCTTCGGTGAGCTCGCCGTCGCCGGCGTGTTTTTGGGCATCACCACCGGCGGCATCCTCGCCTCCCTGTCGACGAAGATCCGCCACCTCGAGGGCAGCTATGGGCTGGGCAATTACTTCATCCTGGTCTTCTGCGTGGCGATGGGCGCACGCACGGATCTGGGCGAATTGTGGGCCTCCGGATCGACGATGCTCATCTATACGGTCGTGGTCATCACCGGCGCGCTGCTCATCCACTTCATCCTGGCCCGCATCTTCCGCATCGACGTCGACACGCTGATCATCACCTCGACGGCCGCCGTCTACGGCCCGGCATTCGTCGCCCCCATCGCCGAGGCCATCGACAACCGAAATGTGATCTTGTCGGGGCTGACCGCCGGGCTTGTGGGATATGCGGTCGGGAATTATATGGGGTTGGCGCTGGCTTTTTTATTGGCGCCATGAACAACCCCCAGGCTCCCTTCGGTCTGCTGGGGCTACAAAGACCCGCTTGAAAAGCAGCGGGTGACGCTTCGCTCATCGTGAACAACCAAGATTATGACCCAACCTATCGACAGAGAAACTCTCGAAAGCCTCCTCGTCTGGCGCCGCCTCGACGAGCTTTGCGCCGACGCAGAGCTCGCCTGCATCGACGGACGCTTCGACAATGAGGTGCTCGGCGCGCCGGGCGGAGACGCCGGCGAGTTGCTCGTGGTGCTGAGCGCACTCGAGGAGAGCGCCGACGCGCAGCTTTCGGACGCCGAGGTCGAGCGCATCATCGAGCATCAGATGGAGCGGCTGGGCCGCTTTTATCTGCACAGCGACCGACACGCGCTCGAGCAGCTCGAGGAGGCCCTGGCCGAGCAGCCGTCGATGGCCGACGCGCTCGAAGAGGCCGGCAGCGTCGACGCGCTGGTGCGCAGGCCGCCGGCAGACGTGCAGGACCGGCTGGCCGATCTCCTGGTGCTGGCCGATCACGTCGGCTGCGGTCATTTGAAGCTGATGCTCGTCCACCACGACGAGTACGGCGTGCGAAAAGAGCTGATCGAGTCGGTGATCCGGGGATTCTACTCGCTGTTATGGCAGGACCGAGACGAGCCCGACTTCACGGTGCTCGAGGGCGTGCATACCGAGGAGGCGATTCTGGTCTTCGACACCGACGAGCCCCTCGAGCCGTCTTTGGAAGTGCCTGCAGTCCGACATTCGGAGAGCGTTCCTTCCCTCTTCGTCCATCATCTGCCCGCCGCCCTCTTCAAGCGAGGGCGCACCGTCGACGCGCTCGCTGAGGTCAGTGACCTCGTCCCCGACGACGAGGCCCAACGGGACGCCCTATGCGAGCGCGCCGCTGAACTTGCCGCGCATTTTGGCGGCGTGACCGTCTCCCATCTGGCCCCCGACCTTCCGGTCTTCACGGTGCTATTCGGGGACCAGACCATCGAGTCCATTTCCTAGAGTCCGTTTCCTAGAATCCATTGCATAAAAAAAGCCACCGGGCGCCTACTTGACAGGCGCCGGGTGGCTGGATCGTGCGGCACGAGATGTGTGAGTCACCTCATTGGCTCAATGGGGGGCCGGGCCGGCCTCGGGACCACGACGGTAACCCTCACGGCCGTATCCTTCTTCGCCGCGGTAGATCCTCTCCTCGCCGCCGTATCCTTCTTCGCCGCCGCGGCCCTCCTCGCGGGCGTAGCGACGCTCGCCGCCGTAGCCCTCTTCGCGGCGGTATTCGGCGTACTCGGCAGTACCGCGGTGCTCACCGCGCTGGGCCTGTTTTTCCTTGTAGAGCGACTGGATCATCTTACCACCGATGGCCAGGCCGCTTAAGATCAGGCCGGTACCGAGGACGATAATCGAGGCGAGCTTGAGGATCGGCGCCGGACCGATGCCGAAGAGTGTCAAGACACCCAAGACCAAGGCGCCCAGACCCAAGAAAGCCTGAGCAGCCGACGCGCCCCGCACCGATTCATCGACGGCCTTCCGTCGATAAACCGGTGCCCCGGAGGTCTCGACGATAACGTTGGCCAGGCGGCGTGTCGCGCCCGCAGCGAACATCACGGCGCCACCGAGCACGATGATCGCCACCGATGCCATGATGGCCGGCTCCAGCCCGATCAGGGCCAGCAGGCCGAGCACAGCGCCAGCGACTCCGCCGAGCGTCTCGGCGGTCAGCCCGCCGGTGGCCGCGGCCAGGCCTTTGTCACGTCGGCGATCGCGCTCGCCGAGCAGTTCGCGGTATTTGGCGGCCTTGGAGCCACCGGCCACCACGAGCCCGACGCCGACCGCTATCAGGCCGACCGTCAGGAGCACGGAGGGTAGAATATCGAGTAGGCCAAGAATACCCAATACGACGGCACCGAGTCCCAAAATCGCCTCGGTGACCGACCCGCCGGCGATGATCTCGGCCGACTCCTCGTCGACGCGGGCATGGCGGCGGTCGCGGTCGTACCGGCCGTATCTTCGCTCTTCTCGCTCGGAAGGCATCCTGCCTTCTCCCATCGGAGTTCCAGCGGTCGTCATGGTCGCCTCCTCGCTTGCTGATTATATCAACCATCCGCAAATTGCGGGATGGGGTGCGTGATTGTCTGTCGGCGACGAAATGTCGAGCGCCACAGGCCACAAAAACCCGTTAGTTACCAACACCTTGCGCCGCCACTACGCCAAGCATAGACGCACGGAAGATGTGGGCAAACGTGCCAAGCACGCCAGGCCCCCGACTGCATCTCTTTACCTGCGGCGCTCAGTCACGTAGTCTGGCTGGGAGGGCCGTTTTTGCAGAATAGAAGTAACAGGACTTGTGACCCCGCCTAAAGGGAGTCGTAGATGGTCGCCGGCCGGGGAGTCGGGCGAGGGCCACCGACTCCCTTTTTGCTATCGGCCATCCCGTATGAGCCGCGTCCTGTATGACGATCACGGTGATCACCCCCTCGGGCGCGCCAAGCCCAGCGGGCACCGATGCCACACAGCGACACCCAGCATGCCGAAGTATTCCATCGAGGACATCCTGCAACACGAGTGGTCCAAGCAGACCGTCGAGCGGTTCGTAGCCCATTGCTACGATCGTCAGTCGCTGATGAGCGCCCTGATCAGTTACGCTCGCGAGTTTATGACCCACCGGATTTTGATGCGCGTCAAGCGCGGGGCATTCCGCGCCTTCCTGCTGCAGGGCTGGCCCGAGCATGTGGATGAAGCCGAGAAAACCCCGCGACTGCGCAAGCTCGAGCTGCCCGCGGCGACCTCTTCGAGGGTCAAGAGGGCGCTGAGCGAGGGCTACGAAGTCGCCGGCCTGCCCGAGGAGTTCGGGCTGGGCCGAGTACTCCAATTCCTCGGCGAGGAGATCGACGAGGAACTGCTTTGCCAGCCGATCACTGTCGGTCCGCAAACCGAGTGGGTCCTGATCGGCAAGCCGATCCGCATCGACCAGAACTCGCCGACCTTCTCGAACGACGCCGTGCGCCTGAACTTTTGGGAGTTGGCGGAGGTATGCGACAAGGTCGGCGCGCAATATCAGAAGATTCGACGCCTCTCCAAGACCAATAAGCTACCGCCCCAAAATCGCCGTGTGCCGCCGCTCGACGACCCCGCCTCGCAATCCCAACCGGACCTCAACGCGAATTTGGAGCCGGTCGAGGTCAACAAACGCACTCAACAGCGCATTCAAGCCGACGCCGATGGCTTCTCCGCCGATCGCTTTCTGGAGGGTAAGGACGCCTTCGGCACGCTCACCGGCGGCGCCAAGCCGCCTCCCGAGCAACTCGGCGCGGAGGTCTCCGAGGCCGAGCAAGACGAGGGTGTCGGGGTGACCACCGGCATCTTCAAGGGATTGGTCGACCCGAGCATGATGGCGCAGTTCAACTACGGCCACAGCTCCGAAGAAGACGACGAGGACGCCCCGGCGCTGGCCGACATCGAGCACACCGCCGGCATCCAACTCGACGAGTCCGTGCTCAGCGCCGCCAAAAAGACCTATAACGAGACGCTCGCGCGCGAGGAGCGCAAAAAGCGCCTCGAGCGCGAAAAGAAGCGCCAGTCTCAGGCCGGCGGCGCCCAGGCACAGCCCGCCAATCGACCGATCACCGCCGAAGAGCGCACCAAGGTCAAGAAGGCGATCGCGTTGATGGACTCCTCCGAGCGAGAGAAGGCGTTTCGGGCGGCCAAATATATCTCCGGGTTCGGGGAGCGCTCGGTCAAGACGCTCGGCCGGCTCTTTCCGGGCCGGCTATGCATCGACCGATACCAATACCAAGTCCGCGACATGCCGCCGGTCGAGCAGCACAGCCCGGTGCTCTACGCGCTGGCGCACCTGGGCGAGCCGGCCATCAAGGTCGCCAAGCACTACCTCGACGACTCGAGCAACGACCTGCGCTTTTATGCGACCTATCTATATACCCGCATCCCCGCAGAGCAGGACCTCGACAAGCTACTTCCGCGTCTGTTCGACCGCGACCGCCAGACACGAAATATGGCCCGGCGCATCGTCGCCAGCCTCCGGCGGGCCGACCACTTCGAACATCTGATCTTACAACCGCTTCGAAACGAGCTCGCCGACGGCAACGACGAGTTCCGCCAATTAGTCGCCATCGAGGTGCTCGGCGCCTGCCGAGACATCAGCTCCATCGACGCTCTCATCCGCATCCTCAAATTCAGCAACGGTCGCACCCAGACGCTCGCCCACAACGCGCTTCGGGCGATCACGCTGCAGGATCTGTCCGCCGCCGCGGTCAGTTGGGAGCAGTGGTGGGCAAACCAGAGGCCCGACTACGCCGACCAGTGGCTCGTCGGCGCCCTGGACTCCGACTCCGACGAGATCCGCCACCTGGCCTGGGCCGAAGTCCACCGCCTCGAGGGCATCGACATTGACTACCATCCCAACTATCCTCGCGGTCGCCGCCGCGACGCCCAGAATGAATTGGCAGTGTGGCTGGGAGTAAAGCAGCAGTTTTAACTAAGAACGATCCTATCTGGAGAGACCATGCTCGAAGTAATCGGTTACGGTGCTCGCATCGTCCTCAACAACCCGACGCAGCTCGGCCGCCTACCACCGCAACACGCCCCGGCGCCCGACACCATCATCATGGCCCGCCCCGACGGCGACGGCCAAAAAGTGCTCGTCGCCCCCGGCGAAAAATCGTGCTCGGGCGCCTTCGATCTGAAGAAGCTCGAGGAAGCCGGCATGGAGGGCTGGGTCCTCCAACAAGATGACGACGGCACCCGCGCGGTGCTCGGTGAGTCCAAGACCCTCGGCAATCTCGCCGATATCAGCGAGGGCCCCGCGACGCGTCAATGGGAGCTTTCCAGCGGCAAGGGTTATACGGGCCGCTGGCTAGAGGGCTATAATGTGCTGGTCACCGACGACTCGAGCACCTGGCCCTTCGAACTCATCGGCCACGACGGCTCGATGGTCTACGTGCGCGGCCCGATGCCCGCCGACCGCGTCCCCGCCGCCGAGGACCTCGCCGTCCAAGATCAGCGACTGGTCCGCGATGAGACCGACTCCGACAACCCCTGGGTCGAGCTCGCCTACGATCACGACGGCCAAGAGTGGCGCCTGAGCTACCACTTCGTCGAATTCGACGACGCCACCCTCGCGGTGTGCACGCAGGTCAACGCCGAGGGCGCCGAGGCAGCGCAACAAAAAGCGAGTGAATTCGCCGCCACGCTGCGACTGAGCTCCTAATCGCTGGACTCAACTGAGCATCTCCTCGATGCTCGTCATCTTCGCCCCTGCGGCGACCATATCCACGACCGCCTCCTCGATGTCTCCCGGCTGGTTTTCGACGCCGCGGCAGGCATCGAGGACAACGTGGGTCTCGAATTCCTCTCGGCATCCGTCGATCGCGGTATATTTCACGCAATAATCGGTCGCTACACCCACCACAAAGATATGGGAGACGCCCTGCTCGCGCAGGAACTCACCCATGCCGGTCGACTTTTTGTGGGCGTTGTCCCAAAAGCCGCTGTAGCTGTCGTAGCGCGGGTCGTCTCCGTTCTGGAATATCTTGTCGACGCCATCGACGTTCAGCCCGTCGACGAAGTCCGCACCTTCGGTCTCCTGGACGCAGTGGTCGGGCCAGAGTATCTGCTCGATGCCCTCAACCTCGACGGTTTCACCTGGCTCTTTGCCCTCATGATTCGACGCGAAGCTGCAATGGTCCGGCGGGTGCCAATCCTGAGTGGCCACCACCAGCTCGAATTGCTCCATCAGCTCGTTGATGGGCTCGACGATGTCGTAGCCGCCCTCGACCGGCAGCGCGCCGTCGGGCATGAAATCATTTTGCATGTCGACGATGATTAAGGCTTGGTTGGGCATGGTAGGGGGTCCTTTCGGGAGCAAAATGAGCTTGTGACGAGCGTTGACCCTTACCGAGGGTGCGCCTCGCCGTCGGTCCTTCGGCCCGAACGGCTGGGCTTACCCCCGGCTACGGTTTGGTCTCCTAATCGTGTGAGCCTCTGGGTGGCTCGCGGGTATGTTAAGCGCCGTCGGACGAGTGTGAAGCGACGAGCTCGCGCAGGCGTTGGGTGTGGTCGATCTGGCGTTGGCTGCCGCGTTGGCGGCGAAGTTCGAGGGCTTCTTGGAGGTCGGCGAGGCCGCCGGCGGTGTCCCCGGTGCGGGCGCGGCAACGGCCGCGTAGCACCAGAGCGAAGTCGCGGTAGACCTCGAATTCCGGCTCGCCCGCCTGCTCGACCAGCCGGTCCAGCTCGGCCAGCGCCTCCTGGCTGCGGCCGAGCTCGAAGCGAGTCTCGGCGGCGTCCAGCTCGGCCAAAAAGCGCGCCTTGTCGCGGCCGAGGCGCCGCCAGATGCCTACCGCCTCCTCTTTGAGCGCGAGCGCCTCGTCGCATTCGTCGGCCAGCAATAAGTGGTCGGCCAAGCGGCTCACCTGGCGACCCAGATCGCTCAGATGCAGCTCGCTGGGCTCTTCGTCAGCCAGCTCGCGGATCTTGGCGACGGTTTGGCGCCCTCGGGCGACGGCCTCGCCTAGGCGGTCGGGGTCGGTGGGGCGTCGGCGTAAGTCGTCGGCTATGTGGTCGCGTACTTTCATGGCCTTTCTTGACGAGTAGTGACATCACGCAAAAGATGTCACACTACGCACGGTAGCACCAAGGCTCCACCGAGGTACCGATGAGCCCAGAGACCCCACAAGAGACCCCGCAAGAAATGAAATATAGCATCATCGTCGACGGGCTCACCAAGACCTACGGGAGCTTCAAAGCGCTCGACCGCATCAGCTTCAAGGTCGAGCCGGGCGAGATCGTCGGCTTTTTGGGCCCCAACGGGGCCGGCAAGACGACCACGATGAAGGTGCTGACCTGCTTTATGGCCGCCACCGAGGGCACCGCCGAGGTGGCCGGATTCGACGTGCGGGAGCACTCTCAGGAGGTGCGCCGCCGGGTGGGTTATCTGCCCGAGAACGTCCCGCTTTACGACGAGATGATCGTCCACGACTACCTGCGCTTTGTCGCCGAGGTGCGCGGGGTGGCCAAAGAAGAGCGCGGCCGGCGCATCGACGAGGTCGTCGAGCGCACCAGCCTCGAGGACGTCGTCCACCGCGAGGTCCGCGAATTATCCAAGGGCTACCGCCAGCGTGTCGGGCTGGCCCAGGCGATCATCCACCGACCCGAGGTGCTCATCCTCGACGAGCCCACCACCGGCCTCGACCCCAACCAGATCGTCGATATCCGCGACGTGATCACCGAGATCGGCGCCGAGAAGACGGTCATCTTCTCGACCCATATCCTCCAGGAGATCACCGCGGTCTGCGACCGCATCATCATCATCAACCGCGGCGAGCTCGTCGCCGACGGCACCCTCGACGAACTCGAGGAGGCCGCCGGTGAATCGACGCTCGAGGATATTTTCCGCCATTATACTGCTCAGAAAGTAAGAGAGTAAGAGAGTAAGAGAGTGAGAGACTACGAAAGGCCAACCGAACTCATACGGTCGCCGAAGCGCCGTTGCAGTATCTAACTTTCTCACTTTCTAACTATCTCACTTTCTCGACATAAGAGGCCCTAACGTGCAGAAATCGCCATGAAAAATATATTCTACATCCTTAGGCGCGAGCTGAGCTCATACTTCAACTCGGCGGTCGCCTATATCGTGGTGATTTTGTTTTTGGTCATCACCGGTGCTTTGTTCTGGCTGAATTATTTTCAGGACGTCAACGTACTGTCGATGCGCAGCTTTTTTGGGCAGGCGCCGATGTTTTTAGCGTTCTTCGCCCCGGCGATCACCATGGGCCTGATCGCCGAGGAGAAGCGCTCGGGCACCCTCGAATTGCTAATGACTATGCCGATCAGCGACCTCGAGATCGTCATGGGCAAGTTCTTGGCGGCGGTGGGGCTGTTGGGCGTGGTCTTCGCCATGACGCTGGTGTACCCGTTTAGCCTCTCGTTGCTCGCCGACGCCCACGGCACCAGCCTCGATTGGGGCGCGGTGTGGGCGGGCTATTTGGGGCTGATGTTGCTCGGAGCGTCCTACGCGGCCATCGGGCTGATGGCCTCGAGCTGGACCAAGGACCAGGTCGTCGCGATCTTGGTGGCGTTTTCGATTTGCTTTTTCCTGTATCTGGTCGACCAGGTCGTCGCCCACCCCAGCGGGACGACCGCGCAGGTCCTGGAATATGTGTCGACGAGCTACCACTTCGGCAATATCGCCCGTGGCGTCATCGATACGCGCGACGTGGTCTACTACCTGTCGCTGATCGGTGTGTGCCTGGTGGTCACGCAGACGAGCATCGGGGTGCGTCGATTCAAACCGACCCTCCTCAGCGGCGCGACCGCCGCGGTGGTCATCGGGGCCGCCCTCTTCGTCGCCGTGGCGCTAAACCTCGCCTCGTCTCAGATCTTTACGCGCGCCGACCTGACCGACAACAACCTATACACCCTCTCCGAGGCCAGCGAGCAGGCCGTGACCGACCTCGACGAGCCGATCCGCGTGCGGGCGTTTATCTCCCCCGATCTGCAGCCGCCGCTGCACAATCTGTCGCAGAACGTCTCGGACACCCTCGAGGAGTACGCCGCGGCCTCCGGCGGCGAGTTGACCTACGAGGTCATCACGCCGGCCGACGCCGGCCAGGCCGACGAGGCGGCCAAGGAGGCCGGCTGCGAGAAGGTCGCCATCGGCCAGCACACCGAGGACCAGGTGTCGCTGCGCGCGGTCTATAAATGCGTGGTCTTCGAGCGCGGCGAGGACCGCCAGGTGGTCGACGACCTGCAGGCCGGCCCCGGGGGTACTGCGAATTTCGAATACGAATTTACGCGCGCGCTGCTCAACCTTCGTGACCCGAAGCCGCGCAAAATCGCCTTCGTCTCCGGCTTCGGCGGGCCGGCGGGCGGGCCGCAATTTTTGGACTCGATCCAGCCGATCTTCGAGCAGCTCTATGGCGAACTCATTCAGGTGACGACCGTCGATCTGAGCGAAGATGGAGCCGAGCTGCCCGAGGATGTCGAGGCGCTGGTGGTCTTGAACGCCGAGGAGCCGTTCTCGGAGGACGCCATCTTCGTCATCGACCGACACATCCAGCAGGGCGGCAGCGTCGGCTGGTTCCAATCGGCCACCGCGGTCGACTGGAAGCTGCGCCAGAAGATGATGCAGCAGCAACCCGACCGCCGCCCGCCGAAGTTGCGCAGGCCCGTCGATCCGGGGCTCGTCGAGGTCTTCAAGGAGTACGGCCTCGAGCTTCGCCGCGACATGGTGCTCGATCCTGAAAACGGCGTCACCGCCGTCGCATCGACCGAGCGCGGCCTGGCCCAGGTGACCCACCCGGGCACGTTCATCATGCAGGATCTCGACCGCTCCCTGCCCTTTATGCGCGACTTCGGGGTGCTCGCCCTGCCGGTGCCGTCGACCATCGAGGTGCAACCGTGGGTGGAAGAAGACGGGGCCGCAAAAGCGCATCGGCTCATACAAACCGCAGGGTCAGCGCGCCGACACACCGACCTGCCCCGTAGCTTCAACTACACCAGCCTCAGCAAACGCGTCGACTCCGGCGAGCCCGGCGAGTGGACGGTCGCCGCGACCCTCCAGGGCGAGGTGCGAAGCTACTACGAGAGCCACCCCTTGCCCGAGGGCCGCTCCGAGCGCGACCTGGTCGATCAGCCCGGCCCCGGCCGCATTTTGGTCGTGGGCAGCGGCGACTTCTTCGGGGCCATGCCCCAGATGGGCTTCAACGAGCAGATGGCATCTCTGGGTGGCCAATTCTTCATCAGCAGCCTCGAGTGGCTCGTCCAGGACAGCGCCCTGGCCCAGATCCGCTCCAAGTCCATGCCCCGGCTGCTCGGCGAAGTCCCCATGGACACCCGCCGCTCGCTCCAATTCGTCAACATCGCCGCCGTCCCGGCCGTCTTCGCCATGCTCGGCGCCCTCATGATGGCCCGCCGCCGACGGCGCAAAGAATCGTTCGATAGGACGAACAAAGATTGACGATGGGCTTGTGTGTACCGTAGTTACATGGGCCGATGAGCGGCTCTGTCGCGGTCGTTTACGTTTACGCTCACGATCACGTTCACGACCACGCAGTTGCAGTTGCAGTTGCAGTTGCCGTTCCTGGACCCCTGGACCCCTGGACCCCTGAACCCCTGATCCCCTGATCAACCATGAAAATCGGCTTCATCATGGACCCTATCGCGTCGGTGGATATCAACGCCGACACCACGTTTGCCTTCATGCTCGCCGCCCAGGAGCGTGGCCACGAGCTGTATTTCTTGGAGATGGCCAACTTGGCCGCCGAGGGCGACGAGGCCTGGGGCGTGATGCAGCATTGCGAGGTGCGCCGCGTCGCCGACGACCACTACGAGCTGGGCTCGGAGCAATACGAGCCGCTGCACATCCTCGACGCGATCTTCATGCGCAAGGACCCGCCCTTCGACGTGCCCTACCTGCATGCCGCGCATTATCTGGAGCTGGCCGAGGAGAAAGGCTGCTTTGTCATCAACAAGCCCAACGGGCTGCGCGCGGCCAACGAGAAGCTCTACGCGCTGCATTTCCCGGAGTTCATCCCGGACACCGTCGTCACCAGCCGCAGCGAGCGTATTCGCACCTTTTTGGAGGACCACGAGGGCCGCTGCATCATTAAGCCGATCGACGGCCACGGCGGCGAGGGGATCTTCGTGCTCGAGCGCGGCGACAAAAACCTCAACGCACTCATCGAGGTGGCGACCGACCACGGCCGCGACAACATCATCTGCCAGAGCTATATCCCCGAGATCAGCCAGGGCGACAAACGCATCCTGATGCTAAACGGCGAACCGCTGGGCGCCATCTTGCGCGTGCCGGCCGAGACCGACCACCGCGGCAACATCCACGTCGGCGGCACCGTCAAGAAATACGAACTCACCGAGCGCGACCTCGAGATCTGCGAGGCCGTCGGGGAGCGTTTGAAAAAGGACGGCATCTGGTTTTCGGGGATCGACGTCATCGGCGACAAGCTCACCGAGGTCAACGTGACCAGCCCGACCGGGATTCAGGAGATGAGCCGGTTGGATGGTGTCGATGGGGCTGGGATGGTGATTGAATTTATTGAGGGTCGGGTGGGGTGAGGTTTCTCGTTTTTTGGGGGACCCCTCCGCCGGCTTCGCCGGCACCTTCCGCTTGATCGCGCAGGGGCAGATTGATGGGGTACCCCTCCGGCGGCTTCGCTCGGCACCTCCCCAGGGTCTTCGACCTGGGGAGGAACCTTCCGCTTGATCGCGCAGGGG
>CAYLTX010000051.1:0-39481 GCA_964386725.1 uncultured Bradymonadales bacterium
CCGATTGGGACGATGAGAAGATCGAAAAAGAGGCGGCTAAAACCTACGAGCTCGAGCTCGCCAAGCTGCCGATGTGGGCGGACCTCGACGACGACGCCTACCACGCAAAAGTCCGCGAACTCGTCCACCAACACGCAGCCGGCATCGAAGAACAGCGCAAAGGGAGATGCCTGGGACCGGAGGCGATCTTGAACCAACATTTCAATGACAGCCCCGCCTCGCCCAAAGTGTCCTCCAAACCGGTGTGTCTGGCCGGTGACCTCGAGCTCAAGATGGACTACAAACAATGGCTCCGCGAGGTCACCGGCCGCTACCGCGAGGCGGTCGGCAAGCTGCGCCAGGGCAAAACCGACGTCGAATTCCCCTACGGCACCATCCCGCCCGGCCACGCCTGCTGCGTCGGCTCCGCCAGACCCCGCGACGCCCTGCCCGAAGCCGCGTAGTTGCGTACCTCATGGCGACACATATCGACCCCGATGGCACCACCATACGGCTCACATTCTTGATTCAGAAGCCGTCGACGCCGACCTACGCTTTTTCCACCACACCACCGGGCCGCTTGCCGCGACACGACGGCAGTTAGCCAGAACTCCCCACGCTTCGCACGAAAGCGGCGCATCTTCAGTCGCCCAGTGCAGCCGCGGAATTGAATTCAACGCCCGCAAACGACCGCAAACCCGCATGAACACTGGGTTGTAGCGTGCCTGTCACCCATTCTCCCCCACCAGGGACGGCGTCGCTCCAGTTGACGAGCTACACCCGTGACTTCCTGGGTATCCGAAAAAGTGGGGAGACATGAACCTGTCACCCATTTTTCCCCATTCTTGCCCATTATTGCTGCTGCCAATCGGGGGCGTGGCTGATCTGACGCTCCCTGCCAGTTGTCGTACAGGCCAGCCGGCGGTTCAGCCGGCAGGCGCCGGCTCGGCGGGCTGGTCGGCGGCCGATAGCGGAAGCGCGACTGTGAAGGTCGTCCCTTCGCCGGGCTCACTGACCACGTCGATGGTCCCGTCGACCTGAGTGACGGCTCCGTAGACGGTGGCCAGCCCCAGACCGGTGCCTCGGTCCTTGGCCTTGGTGGTGAAGAACGGCTCGAAGACGCGACTGGCGGTCTCTTCGTCCATGCCCCTTCCGGTATCGGAGACCTCGAGGATCGCCCGCGCCGCACCCATGTCGACCCGAGTCGAGACGTGAATTATTCCCTTTCCTCGAATCGCGTCACGCGCGTTCAAGACCAGGTTCATGACGATCCGCTCGACCTGTGTGGGGTCCATATAGACCAGGTCATCTTTACCCTGCGCGTCGATCTCCAAGGAGATGTTGTCGTTGACAAAGTGACCGAGCATATCGGCGAGCTGGGCGACGCTCTTGGAGAGACTGAGGAGTTTCGGCTCGATGTCCTCATTTCGGCTAAACGCCAGGAGTTGGCCGGTGACGGCGGCGGCTTTCTTGGCGGAGTCCAAGATGATCTGGACGTCTTCGTAGGCCAGGCTGTCGTCGTCGATCTCCGACAGCGCCAACTCGGCGTTAGAGGTGATCACCGTCAGGAGATTATTGAAGTCGTGCGCGACGCCGCTGGCCAATAGACCAGCGGTCTCGAGGCGCTGGGTCACCTGCAGTTTTTGTTGGAGCTGGACTTGTTCGGTTATGTCCTCGATATGCAAAAGCACGGTGCCGGGCTCGAGAAATCCGCACGTGATGACCAGTGCCCTGGTCGAGTCACCGCTGAAGATGGGCGTACGAACTTCGACGCGTTTGCGCTTCTCGGTCTCGAAGCATTCCTCGACCATCTGTCGTATCGGATGATCCGAGGCGTATAGGTCGTCGAGCTTGGTTCCCTTCGGCGATGGCCTCGTCGGAGCGACCATCTCGATGGCCGCGTCGTTCATCGATTCCAGGGCCGGGCCTCGGTCGGTGGCGCGCCACACGGCAGTCGCGATCGGCAGACCTTGAATGATGCGCTTTGCGCGGGCTTCGCTTTGGGCCAGGTGTCGCTGATTCTCGCGAAGCTCGCGGTTTCGCTCGTCGAGATGTCGTGTGCGCATCGCGACCTGACGCCGGAGCACCACGATCGCGAGCGCGGCCACGAGTAGCACGCCGAGTCCGCCCCAGAGGACATAGACCAGCCAAGGGGAAGCGCGCTCGGGGGTGGCCCCGCCGGTCCATTTTCGCAGCGCGGAGTAGTATACCGACAGCTCATCGCGCTGCCATTGGTTCAGATACCGGTCGATCGTCGCTAATTGATCGGCGTGAGCTCCCTTCGGGGCGGCAAAGAAGAGGTGGGACGGCCGTATGACGATGGGAGTCGCAGCCAAGTCGTATTCGCCGGCCGAAGCGTCTCCATGAAAGCCACTGGTGACGGCGGCATCGGCTTTCCCATCGGCCACGTATGCGAAGGCATCGTCGAAGGAATCGGTGAGCACCAACTCCATCTTGTCGTCGAGGAGGTTGTTTTTGGTGCGCAGCTCGTCCTGTTGAACCGAGTCGTCGAGGATCGCGATTCGCTTGCCCGCCAGGTCAGCGAGCTTCTCGACTTTGGTGCGTGGGGGGGCGTAGACGCGAGAGAAGCTATCCACCACGGCGACGTCATGAAAATCGAAACGTCGCGCCCGCTCGGGGGACAGGGCGACGTCGGGCATGAGATCGAGCTGGCCGCTGTCGAGCATCTCGAGGCACTGTTTCCAGTGGCAGTCGACGTATTCGATGGCCCAGCCCTCTTGGGCGGATATCGCCTCCAAGACCTCGACGAAGAAGCCGGCCGGATGGCCGCGCTGATCACGGAAGAGCTTGGGCTTGTTTTGATACAAGCCGACACGGAGAGACTGCTCCTCGGCGTTCTGAGCGTGCAGCTCAGTGGAGGCAGCGCCGATCGCCACCACGATGCTCAGCGCGAGCACCTTCGACATGCGCGTATATGTTACCATGCCCCGACTATAGATGAGGTGCGTGGGAAAAAGAAGGGCGCGAGGCTCAGACGGTGGGCCAACATCGTCGTTGGCACCATGTTGCGCCATGCTGCGGCACCGTGTTGCGTCGGAATGTCGAGGTGCATCGTGGGGTTGCTTTGTCGACTCCGGAAGCCCTCGCACTTGCTAAATTGGTCCGCGCGCGCTCTCCTGATTGACGAAGCCGTTGTGCGTCTGCACCCGAGAGAGAGATGTCGTCAGATCCTGACCACAAAGCTGCCTATCTTCGCGGAGCCGGCAAGTTGGCCGTGGACGCCATCTTGGGGATCACCGATCTGGTCGAGTATATGCATCGGACGGTGACCACCTTCGGCGGGCTCTTTGCCGGCGAGAAGCGCCATCGAACCACCGGGGTGACCGGCTTCGTGTACTCGAATATTCGGGCGATCACGACGTTGTTGGGCGGTGGACTCGACGCTGCGCTGGCACGCGCGGCTGCGCAGGCCGAGGAGGCCGGCGAGGAGCCGACTCGCAGCCGCGAGATCATGGTCGCGGTGCTCAACGGCGTGTTGGGAGACCACCTCGTCGCCAGCAACAACCCGCTGGCCATCCCCATGCAGCTTCGCCAGAACGGCGAGGTTGTGTCGGCCGATGATCCCGGGCTGCACGAGGCCGTTCGTCAGGCCGGCGGCCGCGTCTTGTTGATGCTGCACGGCTCGAGCTGCGACGATTTGCAGTGGAAGTGGAAAGGGCACGACCACGGGGAGGCGTTGGCCGCCGAACTGGGGTATGTCCCGCTCTATTTGCGCTATAATTCAGGGCGGCATATCTCCGAGAATGGCGCCGAGCTGGCCGATCTGCTGGAGGCGTTCGTCGCCGAGTTCCCCGAGCTCGAAGAGCTGACCTTCCTGGCTCATAGCATGGGCGGGCTGGTGGCTCGCAGCGCGTGTCACTACGCAGAACAAGCCGGCCATCGGTGGCGCGAGCGTCTGCGAAAGCTCGTCTGCTTGGCCACGCCCCATCACGGGGCGCTCCTGGAGCGCTCCGGCAATTGGGTCGACAATATCCTGCAGATCAGCCCGTATAGCGCGCCGTTCGCCCGGCTGGGCAAGATCCGAAGCGCCGGGGTCACCGACCTGCGCTACGGCAATGTGGTGCATGAAGACTGGAGAGGGCACGAGCGCTTCGAGCGGTCGTCCGATAGGCGCCATCCGGTGCCGTTGCCCGACGGCGTGGATTGCTATGCCCTGGCGGCGACGACCGGCGAGGCGGCCGGCCACATCACCGACCATGTGGTCGGCGACGGGCTCGTGCAGTTGGACAGCGCGCTGGGGCGCCACGAGGACCCCGAATTCGACCTCGCCTTCCCCGACTCTCATCAGCTCGTCGTCCGCGGCACCAGCCACCTCGACGTCCTCTGCGAGCCGCGGGTCTACGAGGCGATAAAGGGTTGGTTGGCCGAGTGACGAGGCCTCCGGCTGCGTCCCCACTCAGCACTCCGAACCGCCCAATTTGAGGCCGTTTACGAGCTCCTCGACCACCGAGTGCAGCACGGAGAACGGAAAGTCGCCGTATAAGACGGCCCGCCCATTCTCGAAGACATAGGTCGGTGAGCCGCGCACGCCAATTTCGTTGCGCGCGTGCTCGTCCTCCCAGAGACCGGCGAGCGCCGAGCCGTTGTCCAGCCGCCTCTCCAGGCCGGCCGGGTCGACGCCGACTCGTTCGGCGACGGCGAGCTGCTCGTCCCGCTTGCAGATATTGCGGTTGCGCTGAAAGAAATGCTCGCGGAGATCCACCAGATATCGTGCTCCGGCGCCCACCTCGGCCTCGTCGTGGTCTTCCATCTGAAAGACCGCTTTGGCCGCTGCCCCGGATGCCCAGGACGAGTGGGGCGCGCCGTCGACCCAGACGTCGCCGTTGACGTCCTCGAACCCGTGCTCCAACGCCAGTCGACGGGTTGACTCGCGGCGTCCTTCCGGCCCGGCCGCCGCCCAGCTTCCCTGTTCGAAGCGCCACGGTACGCTGCCGAATACCGGCACGATCCGATAGTCGACGTCGATATGGTCGCTCCACTCCTCGAGGATTCTGTCCAACTTCGACTGGCTGACGAAGGCCCAGACACAGATGGGATCCGTCCAGTATTGGAAGGTCAGTTTAGAGGATTTTTCCGGGGCGTCTTCCTTCGACATAATGTGTCCTCTGCAGAGGTCGAGTATGATATGTGCGTCCGGGCCGCGGGACGCGCTTAGGTAGGTGCATGGCTTGTGCCATCCTGAATAGGCACCCTGAGGCTCGGGCGATGGGGCATCAGGGTGGCTGGTGAGTCTGCATCTTTTGCGCGGGCGGTTATTTTACGCAAAAGATGCAGGCCGAGGCATCGGCTGCTCTCCGCGCGGGCGTTGACCGTCGGGGTCGAAGGTGGCCGCGGAGCATAAGGGATGCCGGACTGGCGAGATCAATGTATGCTGCGGCTGTTATTGAATCTTGCTGGGTGACTGACGAGGCAATGATGACGACGGATAAGCATATCGACGAGCAACATTGGGATTGGATCATCGTCGGCTCGGGCTTTGGCGGCAGCGTCTCGGCGCTTCGGCTGGTCGAGAAGGGCTATAAGGTCCTGGTCATCGAGAAGGGCCGGCGCTTCGAGGCCGAGGATTTCCCGAAGACCAATTGGGATTTGCGCCGCTGGATGTGGAAGCCGGAGGTGGGCATGAAGGGCATCTTCGGGATGTCGTTTCTGAAGCACGTCACCGTGATGCACGGGGTCGGTGTCGGCGGCGGCTCGCTGGTCTACGCCAATACGCTTCCCACGCCCAGCGACGGCTTCTTCGAGGCGAAGTCTTGGTCGGGGCTGAGCGACAGTTGGAAGGCCGATCTCGAGCCGCATTACGCCACCGCCCGGCGTATGCTCGGCGCGACTCAATACCCCAATCGCAGCCCCGCCGAGGACGTGCTCGAGGAGATCGCCGAGGATATCGGCCGCACTGAGCACTTCGAGAATACCACCGTCGCCGTCCACTTCGGCGAGCCGGGCGTCGAGGTCGAGGACCCCTATTTTGACGGCGAGGGCCCCACGCGCACCGGCTGTATCGAGTGCGGTGCGTGCATGACCGGATGCCGCTACAACGCCAAGAATTCGCTCGACCACAACTACCTGTGGCTGGCCGAGAAGCGCGGGCTGCAGATCGAGGCGGAGACCGAGGTTATGTCGGTGCGGCCCGACGAGGCAGGAGGGTATGTCGTCGAGACGCGACCGTCGCTCGACGGCTCGAAGCCCGAGCGCACGTTCAGCGCCGACCGTGTCATCTTCTCGGGCGGCGTCATGGGCACGGTGCCGCTTCTGCTCGAGCTTCGCGAGGATCCGCAGGCGCTGCCGAAGCTGTCGCCCCGGGTGGGCGACTCGGTGCGTACCAATAATGAGGCCCTGCTCGGCATCATTCAGCCCGACGCCGAGGAAGACATCAGCAAGGGCATCGCGATCACCTCGATTCTGCACACCGACGACCACAGCCACCTCGAGCCGGTGCGCTACGGGGGCGGGTCGGGCTTTTTCAGGCTCCTGGGGCTGCCTCACGCCCCCGGCTCGAACGTGGTCAGCCGGCTGGCCGGCGCGGCCGCCGGGTTTTTGCGCCAGCCGCTTCGCTGGACGAAGGCGATGCTGACCAGCGATTGGGCGCGCCACACCCAGATCTTGCTCTATATGCGCACCCTGGAGAGCACGCTGTCGTTCAGGCTCGGTCGCAGCGTGTACACCGGCTTTCGAAAGGGACTGGTCTCCACGCTCGACGACCCCGACAACGCCCCGTCGGCGTTTATGGAGGAGGCCACCGACCTGGCTAAGCGTTGGGCCGAGAAGGTCGGCGGCGTGGCGATGGGGATGTTGACCGAGACGGTCATGGGCACGCCCAGCACCGCCCACATCCTGGGCGGCGCGTGCATGGGTGCCACCGCCGAGGAGGGCGTCATCGACGCCAACCACCGCGTCCACGGCTACGACGGCCTCTATGTCATCGACGGCTCGGCCATCTCGGCCAACCCCGGCGTCAACCCCTCGCTGACGATCACGGCGCTGGCCGAGCGGGCGATGTCCAAGATCGAGCCGAAGGTCAAAGAGAGCACCAAGAAGAAACGGCCTGTGGAGGCCGTCTAAGCTCGCCTCGACGACCATCCAAACCGTAACCGTACCCCCCAGCTACGGTTTGGTACGCTTGCGTCGAAGAGTTTTCTCGGTGAGTCTTTGCTCGAGCCAATCGAACGATTGAAACAATCGAAACCTGATGGAGATGACTGATGATGAACACTATGCAGAAGCTCGCCGTCGCCCTCGTGCTCTCGCTCGCCGCGGTCGGCTGCCAGTCCAGCCAGCAACAGACCCCGGACGAGGCTCCCCAGGCTGACCAGCCTCAAGCCGAAGAGCAAACTGAGACCGAAGAGCAAACGGAGTCCGATGAACAGGCAGCGTCCGAGGATGAGTCCATGGATGGAAAGCATGCCGATGGAGAGCACGCAGCGGATCATCACCAAGAGGGCGCACACGGCCACGCCGAAGGTGAGCCGCAGCCGCACGGCCATCGCTTCGACAACCCCGAGGACTACGCCGAGCGCTGGAACTCCCCCGAGCGTGACGAATGGCAAAAGCCCGACGAGGTCATGAAGCTGATGGGCGTCGGCGAAGGGATGACGGTCGTCGATATCGGCGCCGGCACCGGCTACTTCGTCGAGCAGCTGGCTCCGGTGGTCGACTCGTCGGGTAAGGTCCTCGCCCTCGACATCGAGCAGTCGATGGTCGACTACGTCAATGAGCAGGCCGAGCAGCAGGGGGTGGACAACATCGAGGCCAGGAAGGTCGCCGTCGACGACCCGCAACTCGACGACGCCTCGGTCGACCGCATCCTGACGGTCAACACCTGGCACCACATCCCCGAGCGCGTCGCTTACGCCGAGAAGCTGCTCGACGCGCTGAAGCCCGGCGGCAAAGTGGTGGTGGTCGATTATACCATGGAGGCCGACCAGGGCCCGCCCAAGAAGATGCGTCTCGAGCCCTCCGAGGTCGTCGACGAGCTCGAGCAGGCCGGCTTCGAGACCGAGGTCGCCGAAGAGTCGTTGCCCAAGCAATATGTCGTCATCGGACAGAAGGCGGCGAACTAACCCCCTATCTCAGCAGCCCTTATCCTGGCGACCCTTATCCTGGCGACCCTTATCCTAGCAGATAGGGTCGCGTCTCGCCGGAGCGGTCGCCGATGCGCCGCTTGTGTAAGAGGCCATCGAGTCCGTCGGGGAGCTCGACGGGGTCGGCCCGGAAGCTGTCCAGCCGGCCGTCGCCGCGCATACGCAGCGTTTCGCGATGCATCGGCGCGCGCGCAAATCCAGTCGCGGGATCGACTCCGTAACGCCCACGGGTGCCCTTGAAGCTCGCGCGTCGCAGCGCCGCGGCGACTGCGTCGGGGCCCGTCGGGCGCCGCGCCGCGTGTTCACCGACCGCGTTCGCCCCGGCCATTGCCCACGCGCCGGTATCGTAGCCCAACGCCGCGAAAGCGTCCGGGGCGCCCAGATTCATATCGTCGAAAACCCCGGCCAACGCGCGGTTGGCTTGGGTCGGCAAGATCGCCGACCAGCCGCGGTGAGCGACCAATGCATCGGCGCCGTCGATGCGCGCGTCCTCGGGCGAGTTCCCCAGAAACGGCCCGGCCACCACCGGAAGCCCCGTCCGGCGTGCGTGGGGGCCGAGTACGTCCCACATCGGTCGGCTGTCGGCGGAGGTGCTCAGCGCATAGACAAACTCGGGGCGTGTCTGGGCGAGACGAGCGGTCAACTCGTCAGGAGTGGTGGGAAGCGCCGGCGCGTCGATAAACTCGATGCCGAGTTGGGCGCCGCCGTTAGCTTTGAAGCCCTGCTCGAAGGCGAAGACCGCGTCGTAGCCGGCGTCGTGGACCGAGGTCACCAACGCTCCACGTCGGCCAAGGTGGCGGGCGCAATACGCTCCCGAGGCCCAATGGGCCCGCCAGGCGTCCATCGAGGCCACGAAGATCAACGGCTCGTCGGCCACCGCAGGGCTGGGCAACTCCGGGCCGGCCGTGGCGACGAGCAGGGGCACACGGGTCCTGTCGACGACTTCGACCAGAGCTTCGGAGTCGGCCGCATTGGCCAGCACCACGACCATGTCGAGGTCGTGCTGGTCGACGAACTCGCGCAGTGGTCGCGCTTGAAGCCGGCGTCGACCGTCGAAGTCCCCGATGATCAACTGCGGTGAGGCCGGCTGGGGGTGTGGTGGGGCCTGGCCGTCGCCGAGTGCCGCGCTCAATCCGCCGGCGAATCGCTCCGTGGCGCTCTCGGCCCGGGCGCTGGGCAGGTATAGGCCCAGGCGTAGATCTGCAGCGGCCGACGACTCCGCGGTCGAGCCGCGACGGCCCGGCTCGTCGACCCCACGACAGGCCGAGAGACCCGCACCCATCACGGCCGTGCCGCCGATGATCGTGGTCATCGTCTTCAAGAATTCTCGTCTCAACATGTCTCGTTCCGTGCGTTGGAAGGCTCGGTCACAGGTGCGCGCCGGTCAGGACCGGCTCGGATAGATGCCCTGCAGGGCGATGATGTAGTTGAGCGCCAAATACGGAGACATATTGTTGTGGGCCTGTCCCAGTCCGGTGTTGGCGACGGTGCCGTCGAGGGCGTCGTCGGACATCGCGGAGAGGTTGGAGGGCTCCGAATAGACCGCTTCCCCGTTTGTCGTGGCCAGCGCCGCACCTTCGGGGTGACGGCGATGAGCCGGGCTCGACGAGCCGAATAATTCGAGTTGGATGGCGTGATCGTGGGCGGGCAATTCGTTGACCGTCAATGTGTGGGTCTCCTGGCCTCCCGAGCTGCCCAGCATGCGGTCGGTCAAGCCCGGGCCCTGGCCGACGCCGATGGGGGCCCGTCCGCGCAGATCCGGCAGCCCGAAGGTGGTCTGACCGTCTCCTCCGTAAGTCGTGCCCAGCAGCGAGAAGAGCGCGGTATTCTGGGAAATTGACAATAGTTGGCCGTGACAAAACGCCCACCCGACCGGGGCGAAGTTGCCGGCGAAGAGGATGACTTCACCGAGATATGGATCTGCAGACATTTCTTGGTTCTCCTGGTTGAACGATGATTGCTCGGCGGGAGCGTAGCAAAAAATCAAGGGGGCTGCGATCATAAAGTGACCCCCCCCGCTGAGCATTCGATCAGGAGGCTCGCGAACCCCGACGGTGGAGGGATGCTCACGGGAGCTTGGCGTGGGGGCGCGCACTGTTCTTTGAGTTAATCTACGTTGGTGTGGTACCATAAGGTTGCGAAAAATATGTGTTTTCTGGTTTGAGCCCCCCCGACGCTACGGGAAGTAAGTCCATGAGCAGCCTAGCCGACCGATTTATCCCCGACGATTTTGCCGCCGAGGGGGATGTCGAGCGGCGGCAGGCACAGATCGCCGTGCGCACCGTTTTCGTGCTCGTTCCCTGGGGATTGGCCTCCTCGGTGTTCGTCTATTGGCTGCTCGGCTCGGCCACGGCGGCGCTGGCGGTCAGCGTCGGGCCGCTGGTGGTTGCCTTGGCCCCGCTCGTGCTGCGCCAGACCGGCAGCCTGAGTGTGGCGAGCCTATTTATCTTCATCCCCTTATTTGTCTCATTTAGCGGGTGGGCCGTGGCGACTGGAGGGGTGCTCGCCCCCGGTGCGAGTTGGTTATTATTGATTCCGTTACTGGGGGTGATTTTCCGCGGCGTCAAGACCGCGACCGTCTGGATGGTCCTCGTTTTGCTGACCTGGACGGCGATGTTCTTCGCCGGTCAAGCAGGGGTGATCGCTTCGGTCGACGTGACGGGGTCGCGCTTTCCGGCGCGTCGAATGATCGAATTATTTGCGTTGAGCACGACCGTCTACGGCCTGTTTTACCTCAAGGACAGCTTGCAGGGCTGGTTAATCGGAACCGTCGAGAAAAAGGAGGCCGAGACTCGGGCCGTCGTGGAGACCGCCCCCGACGGCATCTTGACCGTCGACGCCTCCGGGCGGGTACAGAGTGCCAACGAGGCCGCCGCCCGTATCTTTGGCCGGAACCTCGCAGAGTTGGAGGGCGCCGAGATCGACTCGCTGATTCCCACGCTCTCCGCGAGGCCCTCGGTTTTCGACCCCGAACCGATGTCCAGCTTCGGAGCCACCGAGGAACATACTGGTGTGCGCTGCGACGAGGAGTTCCCCGTCGAGATCGCCTTCGGCCTGCTCGACGACGAGCTACGGGACGTCGTGTTGGTCCTGCGCGATATCACCGAGCGGAAAGAGGCCGAGTTCGAGCTTCGCCAGGCGCGTGACGAAGCCCTGGAGGCGAGTCGGGCAAAGAGCACCTTTTTGGCCAATATGAGCCACGAGCTTCGCACCCCGCTCAACGCCGTCATCGGCTACTCGGAGATGATCACCGAAGAGATCGAATATGTGCGCGAGTCCGGCGAGGCCGGCGCGGATATCGCCGCCCAATTTATCCCCGATCTGAAGCGCATCGAGTCGGCCGGCCATCATCTGCTCTTGTTGATCAACGACATCTTGGACCTCTCCAAGATCGAGGCCGGCAAGATGACCACCCACGTCGACGCCTTCGACCTCGAAGAGCTGGTCGACGACATCATCACCACCATCCGTCCGCTGGCCAATAAGAGCCAAAACACCGTCGAGGTCGACCTCGACGACGATCTCGGGGTGGTGCGCACCGACTCCACGAAAGTGCGCCAGATCTTGTTCAACCTCTTGAACAACTCCTGCAAATTTACCGATCAGGGCATTGTGCGCCTGGAGGCATCGCTCGATGAGGAACGGGATCAGATCGTCTTCGTCGTCGAGGATACCGGCATCGGCATGACCGATGAGCATATGGCCGAAGTCTTCGAGGCGTTCAGCCAGGCCGACGACTCGACCACTCGAGAGTTCGGGGGGACCGGGCTCGGCCTGACCATCACCAGCCACTTTTGCAGCCTCCTGGGCGGCGATATCGATGTCTCGTCGACCTACGGCGAGGGCACCCGCTTTACGGTGCGCCTGGCCCGCGACCTGAGCAGCCCCGAAGATCTCGGCGAAGGCGACACAGCTCGGCAAGAGGTCAGCCCCGAGGCGGGCGCCTCGTTGGCCGAGGTGAGCAGCGATCCGAGCGCCGACACGGTGCTGGTCGTCGATGACGACCCGTCGGTGCGTGACCTTCTGCGCCGGATGCTCGAGCGCGAGGGCTTCGATGTGGTCACCGCTGCGACCGGCTCCGAGGGATTGGCGCTGGCCGAGCAGATCCGGCCCTGCGCCATCACCCTCGATGTGATGATGCCGTCGATGGACGGCTGGACGATGCTCTCCAGGCTCAAAGACGATCCCGATTTGGCTGACCTGCCGGTCATCATGGTCTCGATGCTCTCCGAGCAAAGCCGCGGCAAGGCGTTGGGCTCTGAGCATTACCTGGTCAAACCCGTTCAGCGCGAAGAGCTCATCGAGTTGATCGACGGCGTCGCCAAGAGAGCCGGGCTCGGCTGACCGGGGCCTACTCACCACACCCGTTCGATCCGATTAGAGAAAACACCCCCGAGATGCCTCTCCCGGGCCGATCTTCCCCTCCTGTACGCAACGATTTCGCAAAATTGCCGATAACCAGAGTGAGGGCCATGGACATGGCTGCTCACTTGGCAATTCAACGAATAAGCACAGGAGATATAGATGCGTTTTCAAATAAATAAATTGATCGTGGGATGTCTGGCGTTTCTGCTGGCGGGGTCGGCTTGCTCGTTGGTCGACGAGGATCAGAGCGCGGCGGAGACCGCGACCGCCGAACAAGAGTCTCAGAGCACACACGCTACCGACGGCGGCAAGGCCGACCATGCCGATGCGCCGGCCTCGTCGTCGCAAGCTTGCTCCGACCATACCGATTGCGCCGAGCGCCCCAACGCCGTGCAGTGGTGCTCGCCGGCGGGGACGTGTCGCTACTCTTGCGACTTGGGCTTTGGCGAGGCCGGCGGGGACGTGAGCCGAGATGGCTGTGAGTGTGAGTTGACCAACGCGGGGCGCGAGGTATGCGACGGGATCGACAACGATTGTGACGGCGTGGTCGACAATCCCTTCGCCGGGGGACGCGTCAGTGCCGGCCGCGCGCATACCTGCGCGGTCGACGCCACCGGAGCTGTCCTATGCTGGGGAGAGCGGACGCTCGATGCCACCGAAGCCGGCGCCGAGCGCAGCGGGCTCGACGCGTTCTGGGAGGTCCGCGCCGGCTCGCACCACAGTTGCGCGCTGACCCGAGTGGGCCGCGCTTATTGCTGGGGCGATAATACCTACGGGCAGCTCGGCCCGGAGGCCGGCCGTTACGCCGACGAGCCCGTTCGGGTCTCCGAGGAGCTCCGCTTTATCGACATCGCCACGGGCGCCAACCACACCTGCGGGCTGACCTACGACAGCCAGGTGTATTGCTGGGGCGGGAACGACTACGGCCAGCTCGGCGACGCCACCGACGAGGAACGCGACCAGCCCGCCCCCATCGAGTCGAATACGCAGGACTTCGTCGACGTGACGGCCGGTGGCTTTCATACATGCGCGGCCAAGGCCACCGGCGAGGTGCTGTGCTGGGGGGCCAACGTCCTGGGTCAGGGCGGCCAAGAGGAACTCGACGATCTCCTCGAGCCCACCCCCGTCGACGCCCCCGAGGCGTTGATCTTCGTGGAGGCCGGGGCCAACCACACCTGCGGGCTCAGCGGTACCGGTCAGGCCTATTGCTGGGGCAATAACAGTCACGGTCAATTGGGCGACGAGACGCGCCAGACGGCCCACGAGCCCAGGCAGGTCAGCGCCGGCGTCGAGTTCGACGCACTCGGCGCGGGCAGCACGCATACCTGCGCCATCGCCCAGGACGGGCGTCTGTACTGTTGGGGCAGCGGCGTCGACGGTCGCCTGGGCACCGAAGAGTCGGGCGCCGTTTCCCAGCCCCGAGCGGTGGACTCCGAGTTGGCGTTCTCCGATGTCGCCGCCGGTGGGATGCACACCTGCGCGCTCAGCCGAGACGGCCATCTCTTCTGCTGGGGCAACGGCAGCCACGGCCAGCTCGTCCCCGGCCGGTTGGATTCGGTGAGTACGCCGTCACGGGCCGATTGTCGGTGATGCTCGACGCGCCGGTCGGCTCAACGCGGAAGCGCCGAAGCTGGCGCTTCAGTCAGCGCCGAGTCGACCGGCTGACCGGTGAGCGCCTTCAAAAAAGAGACCAAGTCGGCGACCTGCTGATCATCGAGGTCGAGGGTCTCGAGGGTCTCGTCGCGGTGGCCGACGAGCACCGGGGACTCGTCGAGCTCCGAATAAAAGCGCACGACCTCCTCTAGCGTCTCGAAGTGTCCGCCATGCATATACGGGGCGGTCAGCTCGACGTTGCGCAGCGTGGGCGTCTTGAATTGGCCCTCGTTTTCGGGCCGGCGGGCCAAAAACTCGAGCTCGGCAGCCTTCTGCGAGGCCGGGGCGTCGCTGTAGCGGCCGCCGGCGTTGAACGGGTCGTCTTTGACCTCTTCGATGCCGGCCCAGCGCCCGAGATCCTCGGCCGCCAGCCAGGCGCGCGGGGCGAGGCCGAGGTTGTGAAATTCGAGGTTGGTGAACATCGCCTCCGAATGACAATCGATGCAGCCGGCCTCGCCGACGAATAGCTGCAGTCCACGCTTTTGGCTATCGGTGAGGGCGGCGAGCTTGTCCTCGTCGCCCGTGCGGAGCCCGTCGACGTAGCGGTCGAAGGGCGCGTCCACCGAGACGAGCTGCATTTGGTAGGCGGCGATGGACTTGGTGATATTGCTCAGGATGCGGTTGATCGTCTGTTGATCTTCGTCGCTCATCGACTCCCAGGCTTGCGCGTGCGGATGGTCGGCGTCGTTGGGGACGGGCCGGCCGGACTCGGGAAAGCGCGAGGTGTCCGAGAGGTCCGCCAGTGGCTCGAAGGTGGCCTCGTAGGCTTCGCGAAGCTCGGCGTCGCGCGCCACCAGGTGGGCGATGTCCAGGCGCGTGGTGCCCTGCTCGTTGGGCGCCTCCAGGGGCTCGATCGCCTGCGCCCACAACGAGTCGGCGCGTCCATCCCAGAAGTACCAGCGGTTATAGGCGACGTTGAGCAGCGAAGGGGCGTGGCGGGCGGTCGTCCCGACGGCCTCGGAGACCCTGTTGGGGTCGGAGAAACCGTGGTCCGGCTGATGGCATGTGGCGCAGGATTGCTCGCCGTCGGCCGACAGACGAGTGTCGAAGAACAGCGCATGGCCCAGCCGCGCTGCGGCCTCGTCGTGGGCGAAGGCGTTGGTGGGGTCGACGGGCTGGCCGACGTCGTCCGGAGAGAGCTGGGCGATCTTGCGGAGCTCCTCGTCGGAGAACCGCCCCGACGGATCGTGCAGCTCGGCCTCGCCTGGCTGCTCGTCAGTCTGCTCGCCCGAGGAGAGCTCCGCGTCCGAGCAGGCCGTGGCCGACACCAGGATGGCGCAGGCAATCAAGAGACTAAGCCGACCGGTCATCATTCCCCGCAGCACATGACGTTGAAGGTGGCCCGCTCGGTCGTCTCGTCACGAGTGACGTCGACGTGGATTTGCCACTTATCCTCGGGCGTATTGCTGCGCATATGAAATTTCATGCCCTCGACCAAGAAGCTGCCATCCTCCTGGGCGGTGACCGTCGGCTCGGTATTCATGCCGTGTTCGTGGGCGGGCATGGTCGCCTCGATGTCGATATCGGCGTCCATGAACATCTGCGAGTGGTCCTCACCGTCGTGGACCATCACCACCAGGTCGAAGAGCTCGTTGAATGGAATGGGGGCGGGATCGGCGGAGTACATCACATAAAACGCACCCTCCTCGGAGAGCTGGGCCGTCGACTCGTCGACCTCTTGGGCACTGGTGTTATTGGCCTGCGAGCCATTGTTGGCGCCATCGTCATCCGAGCCGCACGCCGCCGAGAACGCCAGCAGCGCGCACAGCATCCAGCTCAAAGCGCGAGTATATCGAGGGGTCCGGGTCATCGTCGTCTCATAAGCAAAACACAGTGGATTGGGAGGGCGAAGATAGCATAAATCTACATTTTTACTTAGTACGCCAACGCCACTTTCGACGTGAGCACCTTCGGCGAGGCCATGGGTACACGGATGCGGCTGACCGACTGATAAATACCTGCTAAGCTGGACGACAGTCCCGGCAAAGAATTGTGGGTGAGGGTTCGAGCGTCATCCACACGACTCAAACAGGCCCCAAAGGAGAGACAATGGGCAGCAAAGCAGGCGTCGATGCCACGCCAAAAGATGCCGGCGCCGTGACATCACTGCGTGAGGCCAACTCGATGCTCGTTCGCATCGCCCAGGCGGTGTCTGCGCCGATCGACGAGGATTTCGTCGAGTCGCTGGTCGGCAAGGCCGCCGATATTCTGGACGTCCGGGGCTGCATGTTGGCCTTCTGGGAGCCCGGTTCTCGCAGGGTTCGCTCGAAGGTGTTCATCTTCGACGGCAAAGCCCAACCACAGGCTTGTTATCAGGTCGACGGTACGCCCTGTGAGGAGACCATCGAGGGGCGCCCCTACGTGGTCGGTCAAAACGCCCAGCAGGCCTACCCTGACGACGCCATCCTCGTGGAGCTAGGGCTCGAGTCGTATGCGGGCGCGCCGGTTCGCTCCGACGACGGCGAGGTCATCGGCGTATTGGCGATCATCGACACCTCGCCGATCGAATATGCCGAGATCATTCGCTCGGCGATGAGTATCTTGGCCGAGCGGATCTCCGCAGAATTGTCCAGGCGTGAGATGGAGCGCTCCCGCGACGAGGCTCGCCGTCAGTTGCGCGTCCTGATGGATAACCTGCCGGGCATGGCTTATCGGTGTTTCAACGAGCCCGACTGGCCCTTCGATTATGTCAGCGGCGGCAGCCGGGAGTTGACCGGATTTGCGCCTGCGGAGTTGGTCGGTGACTCCTCGCGGGAGTATGGAGAGCTCATTCATCCCGACGACCAGCAGATGGTCTGGGATGAGGTCCAGAGCGCCATCGAGCAACAGCGACCCTTCGAGTTGGTCTACCGGATTCATTGCCGAGACGGCGCTCAGAAGTGGGTCTTGGAGCGAGGCCGAGCTGTCGGCACCGATGAGGCCGGGGTTGAAAAGATCGAGGGGTTCATCAGTGATATTACCAGGCGCGTCGAGGCCGAGGCCGAGCTGCGATGCAGCGTCGAGCGGCTCGAGATTCTCTCACAGGCGACCAACGACGCCATCCGCGACTGGGATCTCCAAGCCGACGAGATATGGTGGAGCCAGGCCTACGAGACGATCTTTGACCACCCCCGTTCGGCCGAGCCTTTAGATGGCGAGTCGTGGCGCAGTTTTATCCACCCCGACGACCGCACGCGGGTCATGGATGAGGTACAGGCCGGGCTCGACTCGGACGCTTCGCAGTGGTCCATCGAGTACCGTTTTGAACGACGAGACGGCGGCTATGCCTACGTGCTCGATCGGACATATATCATTCGCAACGACCAGGGCCGAGCCATGCGCACGGTGGGGAGTATGACTGATTTCAGTCAGCGCCGCGAGCTCGAGCAGCAGCTGGCTCAGGCCCAGAAGCTCGAGAGCGTCGGCCGACTCGCCGGCGGAATCGCACATGACTTCAACAACCTATTGACGGTGATCCTGTCGGCGATGGACCACGCACACCACACGCTGGCAGAAGACACCCCGCTATACGAAAGTATCCAAGATGCCGGCAGCGCCGCCCGACGCGCCGCCGAGCTTGTGCGCCAATTGCTCACCTTCAGCCGCCATCAACCTCCCGACGTGCGCATCGTCGACCTGCGAGAGTTGATCGGCAGCACCCTCAGCATGCTCGAGCGGTTGCTCGACGACGATATTGGCTTGGTCTGGCAGCCCTCCGAGCATCCCGCCACGGTTCGGGTCGATGCTCGCCAAATCGAGCAGGTGCTGGTCAATCTGATCGTCAATGCACGAGACGCAGTCGACGCGATCGGCACGATCACCATCGAACTCGACGAGGTGACGCTCGACGAGCCGCTGGCTCGCGCTGAGCCGTCCATCGACGCCGGCGCCTATGTGGTGCTCAGGGTCACAGACACCGGCCAGGGCATCTCCGAGGCGACCATCGAGGACATCTTCGACCCCTTCTTTACGACCAAGGGCCCCCAGGAAGGCACGGGGCTCGGGTTGGCGATGGCCCATAGCATCGTGAGTCAACTCGGCGGCCTCATTCGGGTGTCGAGCGAACCCGGCGAAGGAACAGCTTTCGAGGTTCATCTGCCCTATGTCGACGCCCAGCCCGACGAGATCCCCGACACCGGCCCGGCGCCCGCCGTGGAGATTCCCGCCCGCCATGAAACGATCCTCTTGGTCGAAGACAACAAGCTGGTCGCTCGTGCCGCCCGGCGAGTGCTCGAGCCGCACGGCTACGACCTTCTTTACGCCACCGACGGCGCCGAGGCGCTGGAGGTGCTCGACGCTCACGATAAGAGCATTGATCTCATCATCACCGACATCGTCATGCCGGTGATGAACGGGCCCGAATTCATCGCAGCGCTACCGGCGCGCTTCGCCGACGTCCCGATCATCTATATGTCGGGCTATTCGACAGACGAGATCGACGATAATGTCGCCAGCTCGGCGCATACGAGGTGCATCGAAAAACCTTTCGATGCGTCGAATCTGCGCGATACGGTGCGCGCCGCGATCGACGGGGTTGACTGAGGACGTCGTCGGGCTTGCGGCGGGCTTGCATCAGGTGTCGGTGTGTCCATATTGGCGCTGCGAATCAGCGAAGATCAAACGTTAAGGAGGATGTATGGAGCGCGACGTAGAGAAGATCACCGATCGTGAGTACTTCGCCAAGACCCTTCGCCGGGTCGCCGATGCCGTCGAGGAGGGCGAGTCGTTTCGCATCCAGGTCGCCGGCCATCGGCTGACGGTGCCCGCCAGCGCCACGATGTCGGTCGAGCACGAGGCCGGGGACGGCGAGGAGGAGCTCGAACTGCAGTTTCGCTGGGAGCGTTAGTGGGGCACTTCAACTAGGGCCAGCGTCGATACCGGCCACCTCACGCGATTCAACGCCCGTAAATGAGCGGGAAGTTGACGGTCAGCGGCTTCTTCGATGTGGGGAACGAGAGGCTCTCGACCACGTCGAGGACGCATTTTGCGTAGGCGCTGGGATGCTCCTCGCCCTTTTGTTCCGCCCAAGCCACATCACCGGAGGGAGTCACTTTCAGGCGCACCGTGACCAGTTTCGGCTCGTCATCGCCCCGCCGGGGGCCGCACTCGTCGCCGATGCGGTCGAGCGAACCCTGCATCGTTTCCCGGACCTGGTTCCGGCTGAGACGCTCGACGGGTTTGTCCTGAACAGTCGTCTTATCGTCGTGAATGGGAGATTTGACAGGTTCGGGCTCTGCGACGGGCTGGGGCTGAGGGGCGGTGACCACCTGGGGTTGTGAGTTGGGTGCATCCGAGTCAGATACTATGAGAAACATCGCAGCAGAAAGGAGGACGACCAGCAAGGAGATGGCAAAGACCAGCATTGCCCTCACTCTAGACGTCTGCGGCGAGGCGCTGGACTGCTGCGGGGCCGGCGCGGGAGCGTCATCCGGGGCCTGACGCACGCGGTGGGCCGCCTTGGCGACCTCGCGCCCGTTTTGCGGGCGCACGCCGGGGTTGCTCGCGAGCATCTGGCGCAGCAGATGCTCGAAGCCGGCCGACAATTCGACCAGCCCCTCCCACCTGAGATTATTTCGGCCGTCGAGCAATTCGACCGGTGGCTTGCGGGTCAGAAGATGCAGCGCGCAGGTCGCCAGGCCGTAGACGTCGCTGGCCGGCGAGGCGGCGCCGCGCAGCTGCTCGGGCGCCATATAGCCGATGGTGCCGGCGATGGTGCTGCCGGCGTCGTCGGGCTCGAGCGCGTCACGCACCGACCCGAAGTCGACCAGCACGAGCGAGCCGTCCGAGCGACGCATCACGTTCGACGGCTTGATATCGCGGTGGATGACCGGCGGCGAAAGCGCGTGCAAATAGCCGGTCACTCCCCCGAGCTCTTCCAGGATCGCGAGCACGTCGTCTTGGCTGAATTGCCGGCTGTCCAGCTCGTCTTCGAGCGTATGCCCGGCGATGAACTCCATGACCAGATAAAAGCGAAGTGATTTGCCCTCGCCGGCGGCAAAACTGTCGAAGAACTGCGGCACGCCGGGGTGGTCGAGCCGGCACAACACCGCCGCTTCGCGCTCGAAGAGATCTTGGGCCTTGAAGGTGTCGACGCGATGAAAGGCCAGCTCCTTGATGGCCACATCGAAGCCCGAGCCGTCCGGCGAGCTCATATCGCGAGCCCGATAGGTCGTCCCCGACGCGCCCTCGCCCAATACCGCCATGAGCGCGTACCGGCCGCGCAGCAGTGGCTCTTTAGCACAATCGGAGCAGGGGGCTTCGGCGTTTGTACGGGCGCCGCAATGGGCGCAGATAAGCTGCATGGATACCTCGGCGTGAAAAACTGTATAGGCGGAGTATAGCGACTCTGGGACTGAATGCACCACGAGTCCCCGCCAACGCAGATTCGGCGCGTCTTCTGTGGTATTTATCAGTCAAGCTTGTTATCCCGGCTGTCTCGCGATGCCCTCGCTCGCGTCACGCCCGGCACGGGAGTTCCATCCAAGCCACAGGAATTCAGCTTCATGGACCCGCAGTTACTCATCGTCTCGGCTATCCTTCTCGTCACGATCGTGTTGATCGTCACCGAATTGTGGCGCATCGATCTGGTGGCGTTGATGGCCATGCTCGCCCTGGCCTGGGTGGGGGTGATTTCGCCGGAGGAGGCGCGCTCGGGGTTCTCGAGCAACGCGGTGTTGGCGATCATCGGCGTGATGGTCATGGGGCGAGGGCTGTTCAAGTCCGGGGTGGCCGACAAGCTGGCCAGCTTCATCTTGAACGTGGCCGGCAAGGGCCGGCGCCAGATCATCTCGACGGTGTCACTGACCGTCGGGGCGATGAGCGGGCTGATGCAAAATATCGGCGCCGCCGCGCTATTTTTGCCGGTGATGATGGAGGTCTCCAAACGCCAGAAGATCCCGGTGTCCAGCCTTCTGATGCCGATGGGCTTCGCCGCGCTCATCGGCGGCACCCTGACCATGGTCGGCACCAGCTCGCTGATTGTGTTGAACGACCTCCTCGCTCACCGCGGTCTGGAGTCCTTCGACCTGTTCACGGTCACTCCCATCGGCGCCGTCTTATTGTTGGTCGCGGTGGCGTATTTCACGCTGCTCGGCCCGCTGGTCTTTCCCTCCGAGCTCAAGCAGATCGCGGCGGTCTCGCCGGGCAAAAAGCGCATTAATGTCTGGGGTCTGTCCGACGCCATCTATACGTTTCGGATCCTGCCCGATAGTCCCCTGTTGGGTAAGTCCGTCGAGGAGTCGCGGATGGGAAAGCTGTACGACGTCAACCTTCTGCGGGCTTATAGCGTCCAGGTCAGCGACTCCTTGATCGACAAGGAGATGCGGTTCGAGCCCGGCCAGCACCTGGTCATCCAGGGCCGTGAGGCCGACGTGATGGGGTTTGCCGAGGACAATATGCTCGAGCTCATCGAGCAGGAGGATAAGGCACCGGCCGGCACCAAGCGCGGTTACCTCGAGGTGGTCATCCCGGCGCGTTCGGCGATCGTCGGCGAGAGCCTGCGCGAGGCGGCGCTTCGGGAGACCTACAACGTGCAGGTGGTGCTTTTTTTCAGTGATAGCGAAGTCGTCGAGGAGGGCATCGCCGACCGCAAGATCAAAGCGGGCGACACGTTGGTGCTGCATGGCAAGAAGGAGAACCTGCAGTTCTTCAACGAGAGCGAAGACTTCATCAGCGTCACCCCCTTCGAGTACGAGCCCAAAAACCCCGAGCAAGCCTGGTTGGCGGTGGCCAGCTTTGCCGGCGCGCTCGCCGTCGTCCTGGCCACCGACTTGCCCATTTCCATCGGCTTCATGACCGGTGCGGTGGTCATGATTCTGACCGGTGTGCTCAATATCGAGGAGGCCTATAGGGCGATCGATTGGAAGGTGATCTTTTTGATCTCCGGGCTGATTCCCATTGGCCTGGCCATGGAGAATTCAGGTATCGCCGCGATGATCGCCGAGAACCTGGTCCTCGCGTTGGAGGGGGCCCACCTCTTCTTGATTCTGCTGGCCGTGGGCTTGTTGACCACGGTGCTGTCGCTGCTGATCTCGAACGTCGCCGCGACCGTATTGCTGGTGCCCCTGGTGCTCGGAATGGCCACGATGGCCGGGCTCCCCCCGCAGGCGCTGGTCCTGCAGGTGGGCGTCTGCGCGGCCAACTCCTTCGTGCTGCCCACCCACCACGTCAACGCCCTGCTGATGACCCCCGGCGGCTATCGCGTCGCCGACTATCTCAAGGCCGGCAGCATCCTGTCGGCCATCTTCTTGCTGGTCAGCACGCTGATGATCTACTTCTTCTTCGTCTGAATCATCTTACTCGCCCCCGGCCCCCTCGCGCTCAGCGCAGCCAGACGTAGTCGAACTCGACCCAGCCGTCGTCGGGGTCACCGGCGGCGTCGACGAAGCGGTCGACGGGGTCGATCCGCACGGCATCGATGGTGCCCTGCCAGGGCTGCTGGGGCGCGTTGGGCTGGACGGTCAGGTCGAAGTGACCTCCTTGAAGGTCGCCAAGAATAGCGTCTCTTCGAAGGTGCGAACCGAGTCGGGGAATCCGACGTTATTCTCCCAATTATCGGGGCATAACCCCCGGCCAAGGATCGGCGGTGCAAGGGGCAGCACATGCACAATAAAAGAATTGTGCTTATCCTCGTTATATAGCCTACTAATCAAGCAGTGAGCGCCCTGGTTCACGACTGCCTCCATGCAAATTACTCGGTGTCTTGAACGATTGCTGTGGGCAGCAATCGCATTGATCTGCTGTACGCACGCCGGATTCTCGGCGTCGGCTTACGCCGGTGAGCCCGCCGAGGCTCCCGGGGCAGATGCGCCGGCCTTCCGAGATTGCCGCTACGGCGCGGCGCCCGCCCCTGTGAACCCGCAGGGCGAGTCGCGCCTGAGCCACAGACTATTCCCCATCGACGATGTCTTTCGGCCGATCCTGGCCAATCCAAAGGAGCCGCGCTTCTTTGCCAGCTATCAATATGCCGACCTCAACCGAGCGCTGAACGGTGTCGAGGGCGCCGATGGCGTGGATGGAGATGAGGGATTCAACGCCGCCACGGTCGGGTTTGGCGAGACGTTCGGCCTGTGGACCATGCGACGGGAGGGGACCTGCCACGGAGTACAGGTGGGCTTTCTCGGCGGGGTCTTCTCGAAATTCAACCTCGACACGCCCTCGGCCAACCTGCTCAATAGCGACTTTCAATTTGGCGTGCAGGTCACCGCTGCCTGGAAGTGGCTATCCGGCCGGCTGCGCATCTACCACCAGAGCAGCCACTTGGGCGACGAGTTCTTGATCTACAATCCCGACTTCGACCGGGTGGACCTTAACTTCGAAGCGCTCGAGCTGCTCGCGGCCATCACCGGCTCTTGGTGGCGCGTCTACGCCGGCGGAGGCTATCTGGTCCATGTCTTCCCCGGCACGCTGGACCGGGGCCTCCTGCAGGCGGGCGCCGAGGCGCGCATCTCGCCTTGGTCCGCTCGAAGTTTCGTTCCCACCGGCAATTGGGCGTGGGTCACCGGCGTCGACACGACCAGCTACCAGGAGCGTGACTGGGGCCTGACGGTCAGCGCGAAGACCGGCCTCGAGCTGGCCGCCAGGCAGACCGGGCGTAGAATACGCGCAAATATCGTCTTCTCGACCGGCTACTTTCCCTTCGGCCAATTCTTCGACACCCGCAAGATGACCAACGTCGGCGCCGAGGCGCAATTCGAGTTTTGAGTGCAATCACACCAAACCGTCTCGAGGCGATCTTGGCCGCCTGTAGCAGCTCTTACTCTCTCACTTTCTCAATCTCTTAATCTCCTCCAACGTCATTCAATCGAAGCGAATCAGCGGCTTGATGATGCCGTCCTCCTTGGTCTTCATCATCTCGAAGGCGGTCTCGATGTCGTCGAAGCCGAAGGTGTGGGTGGTCATCGGCGTGGGATCGACCCGGCCGCGCTCGAGCAGGCGCAAAAGACGCTTCATGCGCACCTTGCCGCCCGGGCAAAGCGCCGTGTTGATCGTCTTGTCGCTCATGCCCACGCCCCAGGCCTCGCGCGGGATTTTCACGTAGTCGCCCTCGCCGTGGTAGCCGACGTTGGAGATCGTGCCACCCGGGCGAGTCGCCTTGATGCAGTCCTCGAAGGTCTTCTGGCCGCCCAACGCCTCGATGGCGCTGTCGACGCCCTCGCCGCCGGTCAGCTCGCGAATCGCCTCGACCGCATCGGTCTCCGAGAAGTCGACGACCTCGTCGGCGCCGAACTCACGGGCGAGCTCCTTGCGGTTGGGTATGCTCTCGACGGCGATGACCAGCCCCGCCCCCTGCAGGCGGCTGCCCACCGTAGCCATCAGACCGACCGGGCCCTGGGCGAAGACGGCGACGGTGCCGCCGACCGGGATATTGGCGTTCTCGGCGCCGGCAAAACCGGTCGACATCATATCGCAGGTATACACGGCCTGCTCGTCGGGCACCCCGTCGGGGATGCGCGCCAGGTTGGCCTCGGCGTCGTTGACCACGAAGTATTCGGCGAAGACCCCGTCGCGCACGTTGGCGAACTTCCAGCCGCCGAGCATCTCGGTGCATTGGGAGGTGTAGCCGCGCACGCAATTGTCGCATTTGAAACACGGCGTGATCGCGTTGACGGCCACTCGATCGCCCTCGCTATAACTGGTCACCTCCGAGCCGAGCTGCTCGACCACCCCGACGGCCTCGTGGCCCAGCGTCAGGTTTTCGCGTGGGCCGATGGCGCCTGCGACGGTGTGGGTATCCGAGGTGCATACCAGCGCCAGTTTCGTGCGTATGACCGCGCCGTTGGGGCCCGTATCCTCGGGGACGGCCTTGTCGGCAAAGCCGGTCTCTCCGATTCCCTTCATCACAAAAGTTCGCATTGTCTCTGCCATCGTGATCTCCCTCGGTTGTTGGTGACCTGGTTGACTGTCCCCCGACTCCCGAACATCCCCACGAAAGCGACGACAACAATATTCTTGATTGGACCGCGTTCGCAGACCGTCTGGCCAAGCCGGCCGAAGCGGCTATACTCACCGTGTCATTTCGCCTCGATGGAGCGCACGCCCATGGGATATGCAGATAGGATTTTTCCGCTGATCAACGACCTCGCCCTGCGCAAGGTCACGCCTTATCGCTCGCGTTTGCTGGCCAAGGCGCACGGCAACGTGCTCGAGCTTGGCGTGGGCAGTGGGCTCAACCTCGAGCATTACGATCCGCCACGAGTCGAGCGAATTATCGGCGTCGAGCCCGACGACACCATGTGGGCGCGAGCACAGGAGCGGGCGCACGAGTTGCGGGCGCACGGAATGTGGACTGACCGGGCAAGCGTGGAGATCGAGCGCATCGACGCCTACGGTGAGGACCTGCCGCTGGCCGACGAGAGCGTCGACACCGCAGTGAGTACCTTCGTCTTATGCTCGGTGCGCCGGCCGTCTCAGGTGCTCTCGGAGCTGCACCGCGTGGTTCGCCCCGGCGGGCGGCTGTTGGTGATGGAGCACGTGCGTCATCCATCGCGCTTCATTGCCGGCGCGCAGCGGCTGGTGACCCCGGTCTGGAAGCGGTGTCTGGCGGGCTGTCACCCCGGCCGCAAGCTCCAGGAGGTCTTCGCCGCCTCGGATTGGGAGCCGGTCGAGGTCGACTTCGTCGAGCTGCCCGGCCTGCCCAGCATCGTGGACTACCACCTGGTCGGCGAGTATCGCCGCAGCTGATGGCTACGCGCCGAAATTTTGTCTCTCTTCTCCTCGGGTGGTACTCTGGTAGCACTCGCCGAATGGAGTTCCGCTGCGGAGAATGAGCCATGACCTTCAATCCCCGTCTGATCGTTGCATGTGTGGTGGGTGTTGTGTGCCTGGTCGGTGCGTCGTCGTGCGCTCACGCCGGTGGCGGCGAGGAGGATCCGCCGGCCGCCACACAGCAGCAGACCGAACAGCCCGAGTCCGAGCAGCCGTCAGTCGCCGAGCTCGAGTCCCGCGCCCGGGCCCGAGAACTCGGCGACCAAGACTATCCCCACCACGACTATCCGCGCGAGGTCAGCGGCGAGGCCGAATGCCCCGAGATTGAGCTGGTCGAGTACACCGGCGAGGTCATTCCCTACAATCAGCCCATCGAGGTCAACGAGGACTTCCGCGAGCGGCTCAAACGCTTCGAGGAACTCGTCAGCGAGTTGGCCACCAAGGTCTACGGCCGGCCGCCCTCGCGTGTGATCCACGCCGGCGGCCACACCTGCAAGACGGTCGGCGGCCGCGGCGAGAAGCTCAGCGAGCACGCCTTCGGCCACGCCATCGACGTGCTCGGCTTCGACTTCGATGATGTCTCCGACGGCGACGAGCAGGTCGCCCGCACCGCCAAGAAATTCTCCGTGCGCCTCGCCGACCATTGGGACGCCGAGGAGGGCTTCGGCGCCAAGCACAGCCTCTTTTTGCACCTGCTGGCCGACGCCCTCAAAGAGCGCGGCCCGTTCAGCACGATGCTCGGCCCCGCCTACAAAGGCCACGACAAGATGTTCCACTTCGACTTCGGCCCGCAATTCTTCTTCCGCATCTGAACTGGCGTCGAGGCGAATTGGAGCGACGCCGTCCCTGGCGTCGAGGAGCCTCAACATGGTGCCAAGGGCGATGTTGAGTGATTCTACCGGTGCCAGACCATCCTGGTCTGGGCTGGCTCAACATGGTGCCAGGGGCGATGTTGAGTGGCCCCAACATGGTGCCAGGGGCGATGTTGAGTGCGGATATTATGTGACCAGCTTGCGGACGATCTCGGTGACTTCGCGGGTCATGGTGTGGGTCGTCGAGCCCGCCTTACGCACGATCCTCTCGACCTTGTCGTTCAGGACGGCGTAATCTTGGTCGGTAAGGTTCTTGGCGGTCAGCACGACGATAGGGATTGACTCGCAGTCGTCGCGCTCCCGAAACCGGCTCAAGAACTCGAAGCCGTCGACCTCGGGCATCATCAGGTCGAGGATGATGAGGTCGGGGGTGGAGTCGTCGAGCGCCTCGAGTCCCTCGCGGCCGTTGGTCGCTTCGATGACGCCAAAGCCCTCGCGTCGCAGCAGCCGTGAGACCAGCTCACGGGAGGCCTCGTCGTCCTCGACGATCAGAACCTCTCCGTGGGTGGCCGGCTGGCGGTAGCGCTGCATCAGCGCGAGCAGCTCTTTTCGATCGATAGGCTTGGACAGGTAGTGGTCTGCACCGATGGCCATGCCTCGTTCGCGCTCGTCGACCATCGTGACCAGGATCACCGGGGTGTCGGCCAGCTTCTGGTTCTGTCTGAGGCGTTCGAGCATCGTCCAGCCGTCCATCAGCGGCATCATGATGTCGAGGGTGATGACATCGGGCTCGAGCTGCTCGGCCAAAAAGAGTCCTTCGTTTCCGTTGGAGGCGCACGAGACCTGGTAGCCATCGCGCAGCAGCGCGCGCTCGAGCAGTTGCTGGGCGTTGGGGTCGTCGTCGACAATGAGTACGAGCTCGCCATCGCCTCCGCGCCGAGTCGGCTCGGCCGTGTCCTCGCTGCGCTCGTCTGCCTGTTCATGGAGGTCCAGAGTACGCGGCAGCCGCATCTTAAATTCGGTGCCTTCGCCCGGCGTCGAGGAGACATCCAGCGTCCCTCCCAAAAGCGAGCAGAAATGGCGAGTGATCGTCAGCCCCAGGCCGGTGCCGCCGTACTCTCTGGTGGTCGAGGAGTCGGCCTGAGCGAACGCCTCGAAGACACGCTCGAGTTGCTCGTCGGTCATGCCGATGCCGGTGTCCGACAGGGTGAAGCATAGGTGCTCACGGTCGTCGACCACGACGGGCTCGACTTCGACGCGCACGGTGCCCTCAGAGGTGAATTTGGCAGCGTTGCTCAGTAGGTTGAAGAGGATCTGGCGCAGCTTGGTCACGTCGGTGGTGATCATGCCCACGGCGTCGGCGCACTCGACGACAAGCTCGTTTTGATTCTTGGCCATCAGCGGCGCCACGGTCGTGCGGATGTCGTCGATGAGGCCGGCCACGTCGACCGTCTGCAGGTGAATCTGGACCCGGCCGGCCTCGACCTTGGACAGGTCGAGCACGTCCTGAATCAGCGCCAACAGGTGCCTGCCGGCGCTGAGGACACGATCGAGGTCGGCGACATAATCGTCGAGGCCGTCGTCTTGCAGGTCCTCGATGAGCATCTCCGAGTAGCCAATGACGGCGTTGAGCGGCGTGCGAAGCTCGTGGCTCATATTCGCCAGAAACGTGCTCTTGGCCTTGCTCGCCTCGAGCGCCTCGTCTCGAGTCTTGCGCAGCTCCTGGTTGAGCTGCTGGAGGCGTTCCTCGGACTCGCGTCGTTGGGTGATGTCGCGGCCGGCCGCATAGATGAGCTCGTCCTCATAGGAGGCGGCCATATTCCACTGCACCCAGCGGGTGCGGCCATCCTTGGCCTGAAAACGCGCCTCGAAGGTCACCGAGGCGTGCTCGTCGATGACACGCGCGAGTTGTTCTTCGGTGATTTCAGTGTCGGCGGCCTCGACCAATTCGATGAACGGGACTCCCTCGAGTTCACTGGGGCGGAAGCCTAGCTGGCTCTGGACCGCCGGGTTGATCTGGCGAATCGTCCCTTCGAAGTCGATGATACCCATCAGGTCACGAGAGACGCTGAAGAATTGATCTCGGACCGAGCGCTGGAAGGCGCGAAGCTTCATCTCCCGAAGATCTCGGGCGACGAGCGCCTGAGTGGCCAGCAGGCTAAAGCGCCGGGCGAGTTTGATATGTTTTGGCGAGAAGAAGCCCGGCTGCGAATGCGTGCATACCAGAAGCGACGGGGAGGGTTCGGCGCGAAGGCCGATATGGATCGCCGAGACGACCTCGGTCTCGGCGTCGTTCTCTTCGAGCAGTTGCTGCCACTCGGGGATCAGCGAGGCGTTAAACACCGCCACCGGCTGTCCGTCGAGGACTCGGTCGGTCATCGCCTGGCCTCGCCAGACCAGCTCATCGAAGTCCGGGGTGGTCGCCGCCACGCTGGTCAACTTCTGAGCCGACGAGCCGGTCAGCACGACCGCCTCTTCAAATTCGAGCAGGTCGCGCAGCAGCTCGAGCAGCTGGGAGAACATCTCTTGGTTATCCTGGGTGGAGCCGAGCAGCTCTAGCCCCTGAAGAAGACCTTCGGTCTGAACTCGTAACTCCCGTTCGGCGAGGCGAGCGCGCTCGAGGTCGAGCAGCGCTTCACGCAACGTTTCTGCAGACTCAGTCATAGGCTACCGGCGATGTGCAAGTGTGGGAGAGCCGAGGGGCGACGTGATCAGTCGCGGCCTCGACTCTCGTCGTTGGAGAAACGCCGTTTATTGATAGAAGGTGACCACCGAGATCATCAGGTTGCCGTGGCGGTTTTCGCCACCGATAAAGCATCCTTGCTCGCCGAATGTGAACGTGCCCAAGTAGGGCTTGCCGTCCAGTGCTTCGTTGAGCCCGTCGGCGACATCACTGATCCGATCTTGGACGGTGAGCATGCAGCCGGCGCAGTAGATGATCAGCGCGCCGGCGACCTCTTCCTTCTCGCGAAACGTCGTCTCCAAGGCTGCTTGAGCCACCCGCGCCGCCCGCGAGGTCAACGAATCGATGGTGCCGGTCATGCACACCAGCTCGTCACCCTCCTCGACGCGCGAGAAGAGGGTGAGCGCTCCATCTTCGCGAACACCATCGGGGTGAGACAGTTGGAAGTAGGAGGTCCCTTCGAGCTGGCCGACCTCTCGGCCCAGTGGGTGCAAAGAGGTCTTGGCGAGCACGTTGCCGCCGGCTTCGAGTTCTTCGCTGATCGTGCCGCCGGTCCACTCGTCGTAGACCTGAGCCGCCGGGCGACCATCGATCTCGTAGAGGACCCGGTCGTCAGCGCGGGTGATCTTGCCCCTGTGGCTGGTGGGCTCGTAGCCGCTGTGAAACGAGAAGCCGACCTCGCCCGAGGGAAACATCGCGGTCACGACGATCGCGCCCGAGCGCACCTCGCCGTTGGCGAATTGATACCATTTGCCCGAGACGTCGTTGTCGGCGGCGCTTCCACCCAGGATGGGTACGTTCGGCCCGAGCACCGACTCGACGCCGGAGATGAGGTCTTCCTCGGCACCCGGCTCGGCGGTCACCCAGATGAGCTGCGGCATCTCGCCGACCCGGCCCGAGTCGGCCAGCGCGGCTCGAACCGCCGCGCTCGCGGCGCCTTTGGGGTCACCATCGATGCTCTCGATTCCCACACCATAGCTGCCTTTGGGATCGCGCATGCCCATCAACGCCAACCCGCGACCCTGCTCACCGAACATCCCCTGCTGGGTCATCGCGCCCTGACACGACGTTCCCCCGTGGATGCTGGCGTCGCCGACGAGTTCGGCGAGCGTGGCGTTGATCTCGGCGACGTCATAGTCGACCGTCGCATAGAAGAAAACGATGTCGGGCGGGGACCCGAGTTGGTCGACGAGGGAGGAAAAGGCCTCGTTGACGGCCTGTTGACCATCACTATCGATCGAGCCGGCGGTCGCGCACTGCATGATCTACTCCTTCGGTTGAGGTAGAGCAGGACAGTGCCAGGTTGGGACAAGCTGCGCTGCTCGATGGTGAAGTCTCGAAAAAGCTCCTCCTCCCCCAACGGTTGAACGCCCCCCTCCATCGTACAAATTTGGACGTAAATTGTCACTTGAAGTGTGTTTCCCGAAGCCGACCGGGCAAAGACCGATTGACAGTCGGTTCTTTGCGGCCGTAGGCTCGTCGGTGACGAGATGCCCTATGAGAGAAGCTCAATGAGCGCCGATATATCCAACCTGGGTGAGCTCGAGATGGCCGTGCTCGAGTATGTGTGGGAGCACGAACAGAGCGACGTCAAGACGGCCCACCGCGCTCTCGGCGTCGAGAGAGGCATCACCCACAATACTGTGCAGTCGACGTTTAAGCGCCTGTGGGAAAAGGGGCTTTTGTCGCGCCACAAGGCCGGCCATGCCTATATCTATTCGGCGCGCGTCGACCGGCGAGCGTTGACCGAGTTGATGGTCGGAGACCTGGTCGAGCAGGTCGCCGGCGCCGAAATGCAGGTCGCCCTCGAGGCGTTCGTCAACCTCGCCGACCGCGCGGGCCGAGGCACGCTCGAAGCGCTCGAGAAGCTCGTCGCCGCGCGGCGACGGGCTGAGAGTGGGGACGAGTGACCATGGAAGTATGGATGGGTTGGCTACAACTCACGTTGATCATCGTCGTCGCGGGCATGCTCGGCGGTGCGGTGGTCTCTGCGCTGGCGTCCGGGCGCTGGCTGGAGCACCTCGAGACGGTCGCGCCGCGGCCTCGCTTTGTATTGCTGAGCGCGCTGATATTATTGCCGGTTGCGGCGGCCGTCGTCGCCGTGGCGGTCGCCTTCGCGCCGTCGACGCTCGACGCCCTCGGCCTGGTGCGCGACCACTGTGCCCACCACGGCGGCCACGCCTTCCACCTCTGCTTCGTCCACGGTCATCCTCCGGAGATATCTCCGCTGGTCGTCGGCGGGGCCGTCGCGATGCTCATCTGGCTCGCAGCCGTCTGGAGCGACGAGTTCGGCCGCCTCAGCTGGCTGCGAGGTTGGTCGAGGCGGCTGGGGCAGCTATCCGACTTCGACGCCGACATCGACTGCTGGACGATCGCGACCGAGCGTCCGTTGGCGGTGACGGTGGGGCTTCGAACCCCGAAGGTCTACGTCTCCGGGGCCATGCGAGAGCTTCTGTCGGAGCCGCAGCTCCGAGCGGTGATCGCTCACGAGAAGGCCCACGCGCGTCGCTTCGATTCGCTGGTGAAATTTCTGCTCGGGCTCTGCGCCCCATTTCACCTGCCCGCGGTGCGTGAGCGCCTGGCCGAAGAGCTCGACCTCGCTTGCGAGCAAGCCTGCGACGAGGCCGCCGCTGAAGCCGTCGGCGACCGACTCGCCGTCGCCGAGGCTCTCTTGGCCGTGGAGCGAGCTTATGCGTCAAATGGAGCCGGTGGCTTGGATGAAGTGCCGTCTTCGGCGCTCAGCTTCGGTACAAATGCGCTCGACAGACGCGTGCGAGGCATGCTCGATGACGGCTGGAGCCCGCCCAATTGGCTTCTGATTGGGAGTTCGGCCGCCGTGGCCTTGTCTATCGTAGGCGTCTCCTATGAAGTGTTGCACCACGCCGCCGAGACACTCCTCTCCAAGTTGTTTTAATCTCTCAAAGTGTCGTGATGCTCATGATGTGGTCTTTGTGCGTTCATTTTTGGCTACGACTTTCGGAAAGACCGATCGCCGATCGGTTTTTTGTCGTCGCGGCGGTCATCGTGCTCGGGCTGTCGGGTTGTGACGGCGACGATCACACCCACGGCACGGACGAGCACGCTCATGAGGAAGAGCACGCCCATGATGATGATGGCGATGGCCATGACGACGGTCACGGTCACGGCCACGGCCACGGCGAGAGCGACCGGCCCGCCCACGTCGTCACAGCATTCGGCGAGCACACCGAGCTCTTCGTCGAATTTCCGGCGCTGGTCGCCGGCAGCGGCTCTCAATTCGCCGCCCATTTTACCACGCTCGACGACTACCAGCCGGTCCGCGAGGGCAAGCTGTCGGTGGTCCTGACCAGCGACGATTCTCCGGGGGAGCGGTGGGAGGCCGACGAACCTGCGCGCGCCGGCATCTTTACGCCGACGGCGACGCCCAAATATGCGGATAACCGGCGGCTTCTACTGATCCTCGAAACAGACGAGTTCACCGACCGATTCGACCTTGGCGAACTCGATGTCTTCGAGAGCAAGGACGCCGCCAGAGAGGTCGAGGTCGACAACCCCGAAGGCGAAATCTCCTTCCTCAAAGAGCAGCAGTGGAAGGTCGACTTCGGCGTCTCCGAGGTGACCCGCCGGAAGATGCGCCCGTCGGTGCCGGTCAACGCCACGATTCGAGCGGCCTCCAACGGCGAGGTCCGCGTCACGTCACCCTTCGACGGGCGGATTTCGTCGCCTTCTGGCGGCGTGCCTGCTGTCGGGACGCGGGTCGAAGCCGGCCAAATCATCGCCTATGTGATTCCGCGGCTGGAAGCCGGAGATATCTCCGAGCTGCGCGCCGAGCGCCGCAAAGCCCAGGTGCAGCTCGAGCGCGCCGAACGCGACCTCGAGCGCATCCGGAGCCTGGTCGAGAGCGGCTCCGTCGCCGAGAAGCGGCTCGCCGAGGCGGTCAGCGAGCGCGACATGGCCCAGGCTGAACTCGACAGCGCTCGGCGACGACTCGGACAGTATCGCAACCTCCAATCTGGAAACGGGGCTGGAAGTCGGGTCGCGATTCGCAGCCCGATCGCCGGCACCATCGCCCAGCGAAGCGTCGTCGACGGCGCCTTCGTCTCCAGCAACGAGCGCTTGTTGCACGTGGTCGATCGCTCGCAGCTCTGGCTCGAGGCGCGTGTGCCCGAGGCGGACCTGCCGCGCATCGGCCAGCCCACCGGCGCCTGGTTCGAGCCCGCGCCCGGCCAGTCCCCCATCGCGCTCGATGTCGCCGAGGGCGATAAGAGCGACAAGAACGATAAACTCATTAGCTTCGGCGAAGTTATCGACCCGCAGACTCGCACCACACAGCTCATCTTCGCGCTGAATCGGTCCGAGGAGAGCAAGAATCTGCGCATCGGCACCTTTGTCAGAGCGCATATTTTCAGCGGCGAGCCCCGAGATGCCGTCTCCATTCCGGCCACGGCCGTCCTCGACGAGAAGGGCCTCGACGTCGTCTTCGTGATGAAGGGCGGCGAGTCCTTCGAGCGCCGGACAGTACGCTTGGGCGCCCGAGATCGCGACCGAGTCGAGGTTCTCGACGGCCTCGAACCCGGCGAGCACGTCGTCAGCGAGGGCGTCTACTTCGTCAAACTTGCCGCCACCTCGACAGGCTCAGTCGGCCACGGTCACGCGCATTGAACTGCGGGCTCGAGGCTTGTGGCTTGAGGCTTGGGGAAAGGCAACTTCACACCCCGAGAGCTCCATGTGAGATTACGTAATTCCGACCCAAAGAAGTCATGATCGATGGAATCATCAAATGGTCGCTCGAGAACCGCTTCTTCGTGGTTCTGGCCGCGGTGGTGCTGTTCGTGTGGGGCAGTTGGCAGGCGATCAATATGCCGGTCGACGTCTTCCCGAACCTGACCGCGCCCAGCGTGACGGTGATCGTCGAGGCGCATGGCAAGGCTCCCGAGGAGGTCGAGAGCCAGATCACCCACCCCATCGAGACGGCGCTCAACGGTGCCACCGGGGTGCGTCGAGTGCGCTCGGCGACCGGCATCGGCAACTCGGTGATCTGGGTGGAGTTCGACTGGGGCACCGACGTCTACCGGGCGCGCCAGATCGTCTCCGAGAAGCTGCAATTGGTGCGCTCCGAGCTGCCTCCGGACATCGCTCCGCCCACCATGGGACCGATCTCGTCGATCATGGGCGAGATTATGTTCGTGGCGCTGACCTCCGACGAGCACACCCCGGTCGAGGTGCGCACCGAGGCCGACTGGAACGTGCGAAGGCGGCTGTCGGCGGTGCCGGGTGTCTCACAGGTCGTCCCCATCGGCGGCGGCGTCAAGCAATACCAGGTTCACGTCGACCCGCAGAGGCTCTCGGCTTATGACATCGGCCTCAACACAGTTTCGGATGCGCTCCGCGAGACCAACGAGAACGTCTCGGCGGGCTTTTACCGCGAGAACGGCCGCGAATATCTGATCTATGGCCTCGGTCGAATCGAGAGGCTCTCGGATATCGGCCAGACGGTGCTGGCGGTGCGAGAGGGCCGGCCGGTTACCGTCGCCGATATCGGCGAGGTCGAGATCGCGCCGGCCCTGAAGCGGGGGGAGGGCTCGTTCAACGGCAAAGACGCCGTCATCATCGGCATCCAAAAACAACCCGACGCCAACACCCTCGCGCTGACCGAGCGCCTCGACGGGGTGCTCGATGAAATCGATGGTTCCATGCCCCGGGAGATGGAGCTGCACCGCCAGATCTTCCGGCAGGCCGACTTCATCGAGGTCGCCGTCGACAACGTGGTGCATGCGCTGCGCGACGGCGCGATCCTGGTCGTGCTGATCATCTTGCTCTTCCTGGCCAATATCCGTGCGACGGCGATCACGGCTGCGGCGATCCCGCTGTCACTCTTAGCAGCAGTGTTGGTGCTCCAATACTTCGGCGGCACCATCAATACGATGACGCTCGGGGGCATGGCGATCGCGGTCGGCGCGTTGGTCGACGACGCCATCGTCGACGTGGAAAACGCCGTGCGCCGGCTGCGCCAAAACGCCGCTTTGCCGCCCGACGAGCAGCGCTCCACGCTGGACATCGTCTACGAATCGAGCGTCGAGATTCGGCCGTCGATCGTCTTCGCGACGCTGATCATCATCCTGGTCTTCTTGCCGCTATTCTTCCTGTCGGGCGTCGAGGGGCGGCTGCTCCAGCCACTCGGCGTCGCCTATGTCGTGGCGCTGATCGCGTCGCTGGCGGTGGCGCTGACGGTCACCCCGGCGCTTTGCTACTATTTATTGCCCGGCACGAAGGCCATCGAGGAGAACCGCGAGGGCCGGGTGATGCGTTGGCTCAAGCGCGGCTACGAGCCGGTCTTGGAGAAGACGCTCGGCCACTGGAAGCTCATCACGGCGGCCTCGGTCGTCGCGCTTGTCTTTGCCGGCTGGGGGCTGTCGAGGGCGGGCCAGGCCTTTCTGCCGGAGTTCAACGAGGGCACGCTCACCGTCAGCGCGGTGACGCTGCCCGGCACGTCGCTGGAGACCTCCCACAAGCTGGGAAGGCAGGTCGAAGCCATCATGCTCGCCCATCCCGAGGTCGTCTCCACCTCGCGCAGGACCGGCCGAGCCGAGCTCGACGAGCACGCCCAGGGCGTCAACGCCGCCGAGATCGACGTCAACCTGGATATGGAGGAGCGCAGCCAAGACGAGTTCTTGGCCGCGCTGCGCCAGGACCTTTCGGCGGTGCCGGGCATGAATATCACGATCGGCCAGCCGATCAGCCACCGCATCGACCATATGTTGTCGGGTACCCGCGCCAATATCGCGGTCAAGATCTTCGGGTCGGATCTCTACGAGCTGCGCCGCCTCGCCCAGGAGGTCAGCGGCGTGATGGAGGGCGTCAATGGAGTGGTCGACCTCAACGTCGAGCAGCAGATGGACATCCCGTTTTTGTTGGTCGACTTCGACCGCGAGTCCATCGCTCGCCACGGCCTGCGGGTGCGCGAGGTCGCCGAGACCGTCGAGACGGCCTTTCGAGGCCACGAGGTCTCACGGGTCATCGAAGGCCAGCGCGGCTTCGAGTTGCTGGTGCGCTACCCGGAGTCGGCCAAGGAGAGCGTCGAGCAGGTGCGCCAGACGCTTATCGCCACGCCCACCGGGGCGCAGGTGCCGCTTCACGCCCTGGCTGACGTGCGCCGCGATCGCCGCCCCAACCGTATCAGCCGCGAGAACGTCCAGCGTAAGATCGTCGTCTCCAGCAACGTCGCCGGCGCCGACCTGGTCGGTGTCGTCGAGGAGATGCGCGAGCGCGTCGATGAACAGATCGAGCTGCCCGGCGGCTACCACATCGAGTACGGCGGCCAATTCGAGAGCGCCACGCAGGCCTCGCGCACGCTGACCATCCTCACCGGCGTGGTCATCGTGGGCATCTTCTTGCTGTTATTTATCTCGCTCGGCTCCGGCCGCGACGCGCTGCTCGTCATGGCGAACCTGCCGCTGGCGCTCATCGGCGGGGTGGTCGGCGTCTATATGCTCGACGGCGTGCTGTCGGTGGCCTCGCTCATCGGCTTCATTACCTTATTTGGCATCGCGACCAGAAATGGGCTGTTGATGGTCTCGCATATTCGCCACCTGCACCTCAAAGAGGGCGTCACCGATATCTGGCAGGCGGTCAAACAGGGCGCCATGGAGCGGCTCGCCCCGATCATGATGACCGCGCTGGCCAGCGGCCTCGGGCTGATCCCGCTGGCGCTGAACGCCGGCGAGCCCGGCAGCGAGATCCAGGCGCCGATGGCGATCGTCATTCTGTTCGGATTGGTCTCCTCGACCGCCCTCAACATGATCGTCGTGCCGGCGCTTTATCTGCGGTTTGGCGATATTGCCTATCGTAAACAATGAGTTTTGCTTACTCTCGACTCACACCAATCAATTGAGCTCTCTAAAGGAGTAGACCTATGAAGACCCGCATCCTGATGATCTTGTGCCTCGCGCTGACCCTCGCTGCTCTTGGCTGCGACAAGAAGGCGTCCGCAGATGAAGAACAAGCCGAAGCCGAAGCCGAAGCCGAAGCCGAAGCAGAAGAGCCCGCTGCCGAAGATGAGGCTGGCGACGAGCAAGCCGCCGAAGACGAAGCGGCCGCCGACGAAGAGCAAGAAGAGGAGTTGGCTCAGGTCGAAGTCGCCGAGGAAGGCACTGCGTTCGACCCGGCCGTCCAGCCCGAGCAACTGCCCGACGGGGTTTGGTACTGCGATATGGGAACTGCCCACTGGGCCGGCGTGCAAAAAACCGAAGACGGCAAATGCCCCGAGTGCGGCATGAAGCTCAAGCAGCACGACTCGGAGGAACTCGCTGCTCAGAAGGAGAAGGCCGTCGAGGCTGACGAGCATGCTCACGGTGAAGGTGACCACGCGCATGACGACGGCGAGCATGCTCACGGTGGAGAAGACCACGCGCACGACGACCACGACGAGCACGCCGAGCACGCCGACCACGACCACGACCACGAGTAAGTGCGATTCTTGACACGAGTTAGCAGAGGCCACTTTATCGACGCCGGGGCAGGGATGCTCCGGCGTCGGTTTTTATAAATAATATTGATCAAGGAGACGATGATGAGCGACGGACAAGATGCACGCATCACCACCGAGCGGCGCGACCACCTCTTCGTCATCGGGCTGAATCGGCCCGACAAGATGAACGCCTTCGACCGCCAGATGCTGCGCGAGTTGGCCGAGGCCTATACCGAGTACGAAGAGGACGACCAGCTTTGGTGCGCGGTGGTTTTTCCCCACGGCGAGCACACCACCAGCGGGCTGGACCTGGCCGACGTGGGGCCGGCGGTGGCCGGCGGCGAGGCGCTGTTTCCGACCGGGATGGTCGACCCGTTCGGGATGCGCGATCCGCGTCGCACCAAGCCGGTGGTGATGGCCGCGCGCGGATGGTGCCTGACCATCGGACTCGAGTTGATGCTGGCCGCCGACATCCGGCTGGCCGCGCCGGGGACCAAATTCGCCCAGATCGAGGTCAAGCGCGGCATCTTTCCGTTCGGCGGCGGCACGCTCAGGCTGCCGCAGGTCGCCGGCTGGGGCGACGCGATGCGCTACCTGTTGACCGGCGACGAATTCGAGGCCGACGAGGCGCGTCGCATGGGCGTGGTCCAGGAGGTCGTCGACGACGAGGTGCTGGTCGACCGCGCCATCGAGCTCGGCCAACGCGTCGCCTCTCAGGCTCCGTTGGGTGTCCAGGCGACCCTCGAGACCGCGCGCACCGCCGTCGAAGAGGGCCAGGAGGCGGCCGCCGAGTCGCTGCTCGACAAGGCGCGCGCCATCATGCGGACCGAAGACGCCGCCGAGGGCATGCAGAGCTTCATCGAGCGTCGTGACGCGGATTTCAAAGGTAAGTGAGCGCGAGAGTCAGGGTAATGCGAGGATATAAAGGCCGTTGCCCTCGGCACTTTCCGGCGAGTCGCGGCGCTTTTGTGGCGGTGTGCCTCGCCGGAACAGCAGCCACTCGCCGTCGGGAGAGACGTAGAAATTCGACCAACCGGCGAACTCATCTCGGGAGGCCTCGGGCGCCGGGCGCGGCTTCGCCCCGTTCATTCCGACTCGGTAGCGCGTGCCGCCGGAGTCGTAGATAAGCTCACCCGCCTGGGACGCCTCGAACCAATAGCTCACTTCATTGGCTAAACGCAGGGGTTGTCCGCCGTCAGGTGACACGGCGTAGAGCGAGCCACCTTTGGGAAATGTGTAGACGACATTTTTACCGTCGCCAGCAAATCCAAAGTGACTGCCGGCCGGTGCGATGCGAACCGGCGAGTGCTCCACCGCGTCGGGCAATTCTTCGAGGATTCTCGGCTCTCCGCTGGCCTCGACCTTCTCACAAGCTCGCACCAGGTGGGCGTGCACCGGCGATTCGGGCCGCTCGGCGCTAGCGTCGCTGCTCGCTCCCCCCGGCCCAGCGCACGAGATGCAGATGAACACCGCGTATAGCGCCAGGGTCGATATTGGCATGGCTCTTGCGGTCATGACGGTCGAGTCCTCGGTACCTGAGCGACATTCTACACATATCAGGCTTGCTGCAGCATAAGTGCCTGTCGCCCGGGATGACTTTCGGCGCTGCACCATATGTTTTTACCATATCTATTTATAGTGTTTGCGCACTACACATGACAATGGGGCGCCGCGGATGAGATCGTCGAGCTGGTCCAGATTCTCGATGCCAGCAGTCTGTCGCGGAGGAACTCCACCATCCAGCTACACGTATCGCCCC
>CAYLTX010000052.1:0-39106 GCA_964386725.1 uncultured Bradymonadales bacterium
CGGAGCGCCGCCGAGCGTAGTTCGCTCGGCCTTTGTAGCCCCATGCGACCGTAGCAATAGCGAAGGAAGCTTGGGGTGAGGGTAGCGTTGGCAACCAAGCCACAACACGCTCGTCTCATATGCGCGAGTTGAGCGCGTATGAACTTTGCTCGATCGCATGGTTTAATGGCCGATAAATGAAGAGTGCCAGTCCGGGTGATTCGCAACGCTCAACCCCCCACGTTCCCTCCACTACGTTCCGGTCACGTGAGGCTACAAAGGCCCTTTATGCGGCTCGACCGTGCTTGAACAACAAGGGGCGACGCTACGCCTATCGGCTCCGCTCATCGGGTAGCCTTCGTTGCACGCTTTGGGGCCATTCGTCGTGCAGTTGGCGTGCGGTCCTCTATTTATGCGATAATCACCAACCAAGCGCCCAGCCCGCGCAACACGACCACCAAGGAGTACCGAGTGCCAAAACCCTCCGAAGACCCCATCGACTTGAGCGCCGGCCCCGGCCACAGATCCGCTGACGACCACCTCGCCCATCTGCAGCTGGGGCGCTCGTTTCTGGCCGGGCCGCATCTCGATGACGAGATCATTCGGCTGCGCTGGTATGTGCGAGAGTCCGACGATGCGTTGGTCGGCAAGATCTGGTTTGGCCCGGGCGCACAGGGGCCGCCCGGCCACGCCCACGGCGGCAGCATGGCCGCGGTGCTCGACGAGGCGCTGGGGAGTTCGTGCTGGGTGGCCGGCCACGCCGTGGTCGCCGCCGAGTTGACCACCAAATTTCGCACGATGCTGCCCCTCGGCGAGGTCGTCACCGCCGAGGCGTGGGTCGACCGGACGGACGGCCGCAAGATCCATCCTCGCGGCCGGATCGTCGGCGATGACGGCACCGTCTTCGCCGAGGCGACCGGATTGTTCATCGAGCTGGATCGCGGCAAATTCGAGGCTCTCGCCGGTCAGGTTGAATGAGTCGGCGCTTGGCATACGGCCAGACGTCCGCATGTTGTGTCTACGAAAAGCTCTTCCCGAGAACCAGCGGTTTACCTCATGCCTCATATTACCAACAACGGCGTCAAGATCGCCTACGAAATGTTTGGCTCGCCGAGCGGCACACCGATCGTGCTGCTGATGGGCCTCGGGCTGCCCGGGATCGTCTGGCGGGACATCGTCGACGATCTGGTCGTCCACGACTTTTTCGTGATCGTCCCGGACAACCGCGGCACCGGCCGCTCCGACGCGCCCTTGCCGCCTTATCGGATGAGCGAGATGGCCGACGATGTCGCGCGCGTCATCGAGGACGCCGGCGTCGACCGGGCGCTCCTGGTGGGCGTGTCCTTCGGCGGTATGCTCAGTCAGCACGTCGTCCTCGAGCACCCCGAGCGCGTCGCCGGTTTGCTGCTCGCCGCGACGACCTGCGGGGTGCCCACCGGCGTCTTCCCTCGAGTCGAGTCCATCTGGCTTTTGCTCAAGATGGTCTTTGCCAGCACCACGGTCACCATCGAGGAGGCCCAGAAGCTCTTCGCCCACAGTCAGTCCGCCCACAAGCTTAGCGAGCTCTTTCGCGATTGGGAGGAGATCCTCGAGGAGCTTCCCACGCCGCCGTGGGCGGTGCTCGGCCAGCTCTTGGCGGCGGCGTTTCATCACACCGGCGGGGCGCTGGGCGATATCACGGTGCCGACGCGGGTGGTCACCGGCGACTCCGACTTCCTGATTCCGCCGAAGAACTCCCAGATCCTCGCCGAACTCATCCCCAACGCCTCGCTCTCAGTGGTGCCCAGGGCCGGTCATATCTTCATCCACGAGCACCCCGAGTCGTTGCTCAATAATATCCTGGCGCTGCGCGAGCAGGTGGCTCAGCCCGGCCTCGATATGGCCGGCTAGCCACCGGTTTACTCCGCGCGCAGAAGCTGCAGAAGCCCACGGTTTAGCGCAGGGTTTTCGCGCCTATTTGGTTGCGTTCCTCAACCCGTGCAGTTGTCGCACGAGCGTGCGCCGCCGGCAGTTCTAGCTCAGTCTGTGGAGGCTATCGCTTTCGTTACCGGGTCGTGCCGGCGCAATAGGCTCGTACTGTCACTTTCCGAGTGCCGAGGCTTGCCGGCACGCAGCATGTGTTTATTAATGGCTCGCCGGAATGACTCAAAGCATGACGGCAGCATCGTTAGTAACTTTCTTGATTCGACCAAGGACAAACCCATGACTCTCCGACTAGGCGACGAAGCACCGAATTTCAAAGCGATGACCACTGAAGGTGAGATTGACTTTCACGAGTGGGGTGGCGACTCGTGGGTGGTTTTTTTCTCCCACCCGGCCGACTTTACGCCGGTATGCACCACCGAGATCGGTCGCGCGGCGAATTTGAGTGAGGAGTTCGAGAAGCGAAACGCCAAGCGCATCGTTCTGTCGATCGACCCCATCGGCGACCACCACGAGTGGGTCAAGGACGTCGAGGATACCCAGAACACCACGATGGACTATCCGATCATCGCCGACGAGGACCGCTCGATCGCGCAGATGTACGATATGATCCATCCCAAGGCCGACGATACGGCTACGGTGCGCTCGGTCTTCGTCATTGATCCGGACAAAAAGATCCGCCTCACGATGACCTATCCGCCCGCCATCGGGCGTAACTTCGACGAGATCTTGCGTGTCATCGACGCGCTGCAGGTCAGCGACGACTATGATATCGCCACGCCGGTGGATTGGAACAAAGGCGAGCGCGTGGTGGTCAAGCCCTCGATCAGCACCGAAGACGCCAAGAAGCAATTCAAAGACGTCGAGGAGCTTCGCCCCTATCTGCGCATGACCCCGGATCCGAGCACCAAATAAGTGAGCCTGGGATAGTCTGTGAAGAGAGCCCCGGAGGTCCGTATGACCTCCGGGGCTTTTTTTGGGGGGGCGACCAGAGCCGGGGCTCGTTGCGGTGCCCCGAGCCGGAGGAGGCCGGCGTCAGTCGGGCGCCGGGGCGAAGCTGAACGGGTAGGTGACGTCGACGAATTTGGCTGTGGGGACAGGCGGGAAGGGGGTCTTCATGATCTCGCGGCAAAGGCAGGTCTCGACCGTGTCATTTTGCATGGTGGATTGTGCGACCTCGCAGCTCACCGGAGCTCCTGACGAGCCGATGACGAAACGCACGTGGACTTCTCCAGCGATCGGCTCGCCGGTCTCTTCAGGCTCGGCGGTCTCTTCAGGCTCGGCGGTCTCTTCAGGCTCATTGGCGTCGTCGGCCTCTTCGGACTCCTCCGATGCCTGCTCGGCCTCCGACTTTAGTCGCTCCAGCTCATGATGGTAGCACATCACGTATTCGCGATTGTGCGCCCTGATGGGCTCGTGGAGCCGGTCCTCGTATTGGCCGCTGTCGCGCGATGCGGGTGTTGCATCGGCGCTGCCCTTGCAGCCGTTGAGCTCGACCAGGGCCGGCTGAGCGTCTCGGTCGAAGCCGAAGGTGCGAAAGCGACAATCACCGGGGCCGCCAAAGCTCACCGTGGAGGCACCTTTGACCTCAGTTTCCTTGTGGAAGCGCACCTCGATGCCGTCGTCCTCACTCTTCCAACCGGCGAAGAGCGAGGTGGCGACGTCGGTGGCTCGTGGAGTGTCGAGGTGGTGAACCTCGAGCTCGCCATTTTCGGTAGCCGCCAGCCTGAAGAAAGCGAGTCCAAACTCTCCATCACCCGCAGTAGCTGATCGGCACAGTAGACTGTTCGAGCCGCCGTCGTCGGCGTGACCGGTGAGCAGGCACTGGTCGATATCGACGTCTCGGGCAAGCGCCTTGGTTTGCCATCGGCGGTCTACCTTAGTGAGAAGCACGGCCGCCTCGGGGAGCGCGACCAGGGCTTCGTCGGCGCCTGGCTGGCTGAACGAGCCTCGGTAGCCGCGCAGGTTCCTTCCGATCTGGTCGCGACAATTAGCCGGCTCCTCGAGGTCGGCGCAGGCAGCGGCCGCAAGCTTGCGCGACTCCCCGGCGTCGAAGACGGCCGCGTCTGATTCGGCGTGGTATTCCGGTCGCTGCGGAGCGGTGGGCTTTGAACTCGGCGTGCCCACCTCGTCCTTCTCGGAGGTGGCGTCGTGCGTCGAGGCGCAGCCGACCGATAAAAATATTGCGCAGAGGCACCAAAGAGTCGCCGCGTGACGTGCCATGAACTCCCTCATTTAGCGTATCTGTGTGGCTACGAACCTCTACAGGCTACGCCCTGGCTGTGGGAAAGGTCAATCGAACATGCGCGAGGTGAGCCGGTTGCCGACGACGCTGAGTAGCGTCGTCGGTGGTGCCCTCCACGATGACTCGCGCGCTCAGCCGTCGGCTGCCGCGACGAGGTCGGCGCGCACCAGTTGCGCGTTGTCGGCTGCGTATAGAGCGTCCAGCGATGGCTGCCAGGCGTCGAGTTCGCGAAGTGATTCTGAGCGACTCGCTCATTCGGTCGTTTCCTCGAACATAAATGGGGGCAACGAGAACGCTGGCATCATTCTCGCAGTCATTATGGGGCAGATAAGGAATGAAGACGCCGCAGCCGGCCCTGAAGGCCGATGCGGCGGGGTTGGACACGATAGATACGCCCATTGAGTGACAGAGATCTGAGGAGGACGGCGATGCAGACACAAATTTTTGAAGACTCGACTCGTATCGCACGACGCTGGCTTATCCTGGTGGTGTTGGCAGCCGCGGGCCTGGCTGTCGGATGCGGCGACGAGGATAGTTCGAATAATAATGGGCCGGGCAACACCGGTGAGCACGAATTTACGCTGAGCCCGGCTCAGAGTTGCGACGAGATCCGCGATCGCATCGTGGATTCGACCACCGAGGAGGCGCTGCGCTACCGGTATCAATATGCCGGAGGCATCGACGCGGGCGGTGAGCCCGAGGCCAACGACGGCGACGATTCGAGCGGCTCGAGCGACTCGCCAGATGATTATACCGAGACGAACGTCCAGGAAGAGGGTGTCGATGAAGACGACATCATCAAGACCGACGGCGACTTCATCTACGCCGTGCACGAAAGTGAGCTGCTGATCTTGGATAGCTGGCCGGCCGAGGAGACCTCGATCGTGTCCCGATACGACCTCAGCCAGGACGGCACGGCCTCGGACAACGGACACCTGTGGGCTCAGTCGATGTTCTTGAAGGACGACCGGGTGGCGGTCTTCTCGCAGTTTTATGACCAGACCCAGTGGACGCGCATCACGATCTTGGACGTCTCCGATCGCAGCGCGCCCGTCTTGGAGGACGTGGTCGAGCTCGAGGGGTATTTCCAGACCGGCCGGATGACCGACGGCGAGATGTACCTGGTCTCTCAGGGCCAGTTCCAACACACCCTCGATCTGTGGGGGATCGCCTACTCCGAGGACAATGGCCTGCCCGAATCCGACTGGGAAGACTCCGAGGCCGAGGTCCAGCAGAAGGTCGACGACGCCCGCCCGCTGGTCCGTCAGATCGTCGAGCAAGAACTCGCCGACAAGACGATCAGCGAGTTGATGCCCCGTCGGCGCACCTTCGAGTCGGACGGCTCTGAGAATACCGAGGCGATGTACGCGTGCGACGAGCTGTATCTGCCCCAACAAAACGCCGGCCTGGGCGTGCTCCACGTCTCGCACCTGGACATGGACGATCCCACCGAGATCACCTCCACGGGCCTAATGGCTCAGGGCTGGCAGGTCTACGCCTCGACCGACAACCTGTACGTGGCCATGTCCAGCCGCGCCTGGTGGTGGGGTTGGGGATGGATGGGCGCTCAGGATAACGAGAGCCACATCCACAAATTCTCGCTCGACGGCGACGACAACCGACCCGTCTACCGCGCCAGCGGCCGCGTCGACGGCTGGATCCTCAATCAATTTTCCATGGACGAGCACGAAGGCTACCTGCGCGTGGCCACCACCGACAACCGCTGGGACTGGAACACCACCACCGGCGAGCGCGAGGTCGACGGCGGCAATCACGTCATCGTGCTCGAGGAATCCGGCGGCCAATTCAAGGAACGTGGCTCGGTGCGCGACATGGCCCCCGGCGAGCGGATCTTCTCGGCCCGGATGATGGGCGATAAGGGCTATGTAGTGACCTTCGAGCAGGTCGACCCACTGTTCACGCTCGACCTTTCCGACCCGCATAACCCGCAGTTGATGGGAGAGCTCAAGGTCAACGGCTTCTCCAGCTACATCCACCCGCTCGGTGACGACCATCTGATGACCATCGGCCAGGACGCCGACGACCAGGGCCAAGTCACCGGCGTACAGTTGCAGATCTTCGACGTCAGCGACATGACCGACCCACAGCGCATCCACCAGGAGGTGCTGTCGACCGGCGGCTGGTCATCGTGGAGCGAGGCGATGTGGGACCACCACGCCTTCACCTACCACCCCGAGCGCGAGGTGCTTGCCTTCCCCATCAATATCCACGAGTGGGACGCGAACGGCGGCGAGAATTTCACCGGTCTGCTCGTCTACAGCGCCAACGCCGCCGACGGCTTCAGCGAGATCGGCCGCGTCAGCCACGGCGACTTCACCGGCTCGACGAATTCGAATTGGTGGACGCGAGTGCGCCGTAGCGTCTTCATCGAGGACTATGTCTACTCATTTGGCGATCTGGGCCTGAAGGTCAACGACCTGCTCGCCCCGCAGAATGAGCGAGCATCGGTGCAGTTCTGAGCCGATCATTTGATCTGCGAGAAAAGCCCCGACGGCCGTCTGTGCCGTCGGGGCTTTTTTGCGGGCGGCGGCACACCTTGCTGTCGACGGCAGGGACGCCGTCGCTCGTGTTGACTTGCTCGACCCATGTTGCCGAATACACGTTCTTGGCAGCCTGCTTGTCTGCGCGAATGGCGTGCAGTAAAAAGATGGCACGTCGCAAAAGAGACCGAGGGAGCTCGTGAAACTGATACGCCAGACCAAGCTGCACTTTCGCAGCCAGAAGTCCGACAAGGTCTACGAGGTCGATCTCTGCGAGGCCGGAGAGGGCGAATTCGTCGTCAACTTCCGTTACGGCCGCCGCGGGACGAGCCTCAGGGAAGGCACGAAGACGCCGTTTCCGCAGTCGAGAGCGAAGGCCGAGCAGATCTTCGACGACCTCGTGGCGAGCAAGACGGACAAGGGCTACCAATATACCTCGGAGACGAGCTCGCTGGCCGAGGTGCCGTCTTCGCCGGAACAAGTCCGACAGGCTGTTGCAGACGATGACCCGCGTGTGCTCGCGACGCTCCGGTTGATCGAGGCGGCCGCGCGCGGTGAGGCGACGAACTCGAGCTGGAAGCTGTCGAGGGCGATCTGGACGGCTGGAGCCTGGAAAATATCTGGGGCTGCGGACGCGATTGCACACGTTGCTGAAGAGCAACTGGCTGAAAGGCAACTGGCCGAAAGCTCCGACGACGAGTTCTTGCTGTGGTCGAGCGCCTGGGCGCTGGGCCGTTGTGGCTCGCCGGCGCATGTCTCGACTTTGGACGCCATCGCAGCCAAGACCTCGGCGAGCGCGTCGCTCAGGCGGATCACCACGCTGGCTAAAATGATGGTCGTGGACACGGCGGACAGAGAGAAACTTGCAGAAAATGAGCTCGCCAAGCTGCCGCTGTCGGTACGCGAGGCGATGCTCGCCGAAGACAAAGATGCGCTCCTAAAAAGTGTCCTCGAACATATGCGGGAGGGGGACGCGGGCAAATGGATCGGAGGGCAACTCTTCGCAGTCGCGATGGCGCGGCCGTGGGTGCGCGAGGCGATCCACGAGATCGTATGCCAGGTGGCTCCGGACGAGCAGTCGATGGCGTTTTTGCGACAGACCCTCAAGGCCGCCGAGATGGTCATGGACGCCGAGCTGTTCGGCGCCGTGGTCAAGAAGTTCGAGACCTCGCCGGGTCGCGGCTCGGCGAAGTGGAATTGGCGCAAAAGGGAGTGGGGCAGGGCGCCGGCCTTTTCGACCGACACCAAAAAGTATTTTCAACGCCGCTTCGTGCGCCACCTGAAGCGCGCCGGCGACAGCGGTCGGCCCGAGTTGTTCATCCCGATGGCCACCGGCGTCCTGCTGGCCAACGACGACCGGCTTCAAGAGCCCAAAGAAGACAAGCAGAGCGATTGGCGCTGGGACTCATCGAGCCGGCAATACCAACAAATTCACCGCTACGCGCCGCGCTACTCCAGGCACCACTGCTTTTTGTGGTTGTTGAGATCCGAAGGCCAGACTATTTACCGCCCGGGCAGCAAGTCGCTGCGTTGGTGGTATCGATCGGCCGACGAGCGCGGCTTCGCGCAGCGACGAGAAGAGCCGTTCAAAGAGCTCTGGGACCAGGCTCCCGACGCGATCGGTCATCTGCTCAGACACGCAAGAAGCGAGGAAGTGCAGCGTTTTGCGGTGCGCGTGTTCCGCGCGAATCCTGCTTTCGAAAGAGAAGCCGACAACACGTTGATACGCGATCTTCTGCGTAGCTGGTGCGATCCCACCGCGGCGCTGGGTTTCGAGATCGCCAAGGTGCGATGGGACCCGTCAGAGCCTGACGCCACGCTTTTGCTCGCGATGCTCGATTCGCGGCTCGATGAGGCGCGATCGCTCGGAATGCAGTGGCTCGATGCCGCCGAGAACACGCTCGGAGACGACATCACCTTCCTATCGGGGCTGGCGTTCCTCGACCATCCCGATGCCCGCGAGCGGGCTCGAGCCCTGGCGAAGACGCTGACCCCGAGCGAAGAAGACCAGAAACGCGTCGTCGGCCTCGTCGTCTCGGCGCTGGTGAGCATGAGCGATCCCGACGACGCGGGCGTCTGCGCCCACGCGACCGACTTCATCCTGCTGCTGGCAGGCGAGGTGATCGCCGAGGTTGCCGGCGATCACGTGGCGGCGTTGCTCGCCCATCCTCTGGAGGCGTGCCAGCAGCTCGGCGTGCATGCCCTGCTTCGGCGCCCGTCGGTGGAGGGGCTTGCCGACCCGATATTGCTGGCGCCGCTGTCATCGGAGTTCGGCTCGGTTCGCCGACTGGGCATGCAGCTGATGGAGCGGCTGAGCGACGCCGAACTCGCCGCGCGTGGCGAGCTCGTCGCCGGATTCGGCATCTCGGAGCACCCCGAGATCCGACAGGGCGCGCCGCCTCTGATCGGTCGATTGGTGAAGGACGACGCCCAACTCGGCCGAGAGCTCGTCGGGCGCTGGTACCCGCTTGTGCTGCGCGAAGAGGAGTACGAGGGTCTGCACAAAGAGTTGTACGAGCTGCTGACCGGCCCCCTCACCGAGCATCTCGACGCCATTCCGGCCGGCTCGTTCCGCCGGATGCTGACGCTGAAATACGGCCACGCGCAGTTGCTCGGCTTCGAGTTGCTCGGGCGCGAGACTGAGCTTGAAGCAGAACCGCTGGAGACCGTCGTCGACTGGGGCTGCAATCCGTTGCTGGTGCTTCGCCAGGCGGTGCGTGAACACTTCGACCGACAGCCCGACCGGTTGCGCGAGAATCCCGGCGTGATGATGCCGATGCTGGAGACCGACTGGAAAGATACGCAACAGTGGGCGTTCGATTTTTGTCGCAACGAGATCCCTGAAGAAGCCTGGGAGCCCGAGGCGCTGGTCGCGATCTGTGACAGTATCGAGCCGAGGGTGCAGAGCTTCGGCCGGGAGATGATCACCCGGCGCTTCCAGGAAGAACACGGACAGCTGTATCTGCAGCGACTCAGCGAGCACCCCTCGGTGGACCTGCAGATCTTCGCGACCAATTACCTGACACGCTTCGCCGCCGACGACGCGCAGGCCCTGGAGAGCCTCGACCACTATTTCCGCGCCGTGCTGAGCAAAATAGGCGCCGGACGCGTCGCCAAAGACCGCGTGCTCGCCTTTTTGGACGACGAGGCCGCCAAGGACGTCGAGGCGGCGCGCTACGTCGAGGAGTTGCTTCGCCGTCAGGTCGCGACCGTGTCGGTCACCGACAAGGCGACCTGCATCCAAATTCTCGCCAAACTGCGCCGTCGGTGGCCCGATCTGCCGACCAAGCTGTCGCGTACGGCTCCGCCCGTCTATAGCCCCGAGGCCAACTAAGCATGCTTTTCGAGTACAAGTACAAAGGCTTCTCGGGCGTAAAATCCACCCCGAAGAGGACCGCGATGTCCTTCGTCCCCGATGCGGCCAGGTCGCCGACCTGGTTTCGCGGGACGGTGCATCAAGAACTGCCCTTCCGCGAGGCGATCTCGGCGCTTCACGACGTGGTCGTGTCGGACCTGAGGTTCAAGCCCAAAGACCGCGAAGCCTATAAGCGCTGGGCAGCCGAGCAGGAGGAGATCTGGCTGGCCGAGTATATGGCTCGAGCGGCCGAGAATAAGGAGCGCATCGAGGCGATCAAACGGGAGCTCAGCGAGGTCTATCACCAGAAAAAAGAAGTCATGGCGCCGTTCTACAAGGCGCAGCAGCAGTACTTTAAATACCTGTGGAAGCACAACCGAGACTGGTGGTGGGTGCTCGATCCGGTGATCACGGTCCATCCGGACGAGATCTTCTACGAGTGCTTCAGCGAGGACGAGTCGACCTACGCGCGGCTGTCGTGCGGGCACGAGGTGTTCACCCAGAGCGACGAATTTTCCTGCGGCACGACCAATATCGACTACTCCGCGGACCTCTACGACGAGTTCCAGAAGATCCGCTCTTATAAGGAGACCGAGCTGACTGTCGATCCGGATGGATTCTCGGTGCAGACCGGCGAGGACGAGGGACATCGGGAGGTCAAAATCGACCTGCCCGACTCCTGGGTGCGTGGGTTCTTGCAGGTCAGTTCGGCGATGAACCTGCCGGGCTTCGAGATCGACCTGCACCCGATGGACCTGCACAATATCTGCTTCAAGCTGCGCCAGCGCAGGGAGAAAGAGGGTCCGCGCTCGCTGCGGTTTTTGCTCGAGCCCGGCGAGCCGGTCGCGATCATCTTCGATCCGTGGGGCACGCGGCTCGAATGCCCGCGGTCGACCTACCACGGGCGCACCTCCGAGGAGATTCGGATCTGGGGGCGGCGCCGTCTCCACGTGTTGGAGCGCCTCATCCCGGTGGCCAAGAGTGTTCGCCTGAAGTTGCTCGGCTACGGGATGCCGTCGTTCTGGGTCGTCGACCTCGGCGATATGCAGTTCACGCTGGGTTTGTCCGGCTGGACGGCCAACGATTGGTCGAAGTCCGGTAACTTCGACCTGCTCGCCCCGCGAGCCGACGTCACGCCCGATGTGTCCAAGACCGTGATCGAGGCGCTCAACGACTGCTGGGTCGCCTCCAGCGACGAGCTGGCCGGCCGCCTCGAGATTCCGCACGCCGACGTACTCGGCGCGCTCAGTGCGTCGACCCAGGCGGGCCTGGCCATCTACGACCTCTCCAAGGAGGTCTGGCGAGCGCGCGCGCTGAGCCGAGAGCCGCTGCCGCTGGACAGCCTGCGCTTTCAGAACGAGCGCGAGGAGCGGGCGATGAAGCTTGTGGCCTCCGCAGAGGTCACCGTCCAACCCGCAACGAACGCTCGGCTGCTCCAGGGTCGAGTTCAGGGCAACACCGTCCACATCGTCGTCGACCTCGACGAGCGCATGGTCGAGGCCGACTGCGAGTGCAACTTTCACCAACAGAACAAGCTGCGAAAGGGACCATGCGAGCATATTCTGGCGACTCGGATGAAGGCCAAGCGCATGAAGGCAAAGGGACACCCGTGAGCATTGACCTGACCGACATTCACACGATAGGCTCTACGTGCAGTGGTGAGAGGGCGATACCTTGCATCATGGGCGGCGTTTCGCCGCTCGCGCTAAAAGCCCTACAACGCTTCACTGACTCGCTCGTGACTGTGCGGCCTGACCCTCCCCGTACGCTATTCCGATGCGGCTTCTGTGAAGCGAATAGCGTACGGGGAGGGAGGCCGCTTGAGTTGAGCGTTCCAGTCCTCGGTTTCGCACGAAGGTCCCCCTCACCACTGCATATTTCTTCTCCATCCCACACAATTAGACCGCGTCCAGCTCGTGCTCACGTGGAGGCTATATGAGCAAGCCGACACGACAGGAGTTGTACCAGCGCATCCGCGAGAGCTCCAAAGACGCCGTCATTCTCGACGAGATGTTAAGGCTGGGATTTTGGTCTCCGGATGAGGGCGAAAACCAGCTTCCCGACGAGCTGATTCGGCGCGAGGCCAAGCTGCGCCGGGAGCTGCGCAAACTCACCGCTCAACAAGCGCGCTACGAGAACCGCGACGCTGCGCTGGCGGACATGCGTAAAGAGCGGCTGCGCGAGTCGCGCGAGAAGCGCGAGCAGACCAAGCAGCGACGCAAAGAGGAGCGCCTGGCCAAGGCGATGGCCTGGGACATCGCCCAGCAAAACCATATCGTGTACCTGGGCGAGGGCGTCTCCACGCAGCTCGGGAAGCTGGAGAGCGACTCCGACAAGCTCGCGCAGAACGCGCTGCCCGAGTTTCCGGATCACGCGGCGCTCGCCGACGCGCTCGATATCTCGATGGGCGAGTTGCGCTTTTTGGCCTACCACCGCGAAGTCTCGTCGGTGACGCATTATCAGCGCTTCAAAATGCCCAAAAAGCGCGGCGGATTCAGAAAGATCTCCGCGCCCATGCCGCGGCTCAAGCGGGCACAGGCTTGGATCCTGCAGAATATTCTCGATCTCGTTCCGCTGCGCGACGAGGCGCATGGATTCCGTGCCGGCCGCTCGATCGTGTCCAACGCCGAGCCGCATATTGGCAAAGACCTGGTCATCAACCTCGACGTCGAAGACTTCTTCCCGACGGTCACCATCTGGCGAGTCTTCGGCGTGTTCCAGTCCCTGGGATATTCGCCGTCGATCGCGACTATTCTGGCGCTGCTGTGCACGGAACTGCCGGTCGAGGAGATCGAGCTCGACGGCAAGACCTGGTATGTGTCCACCGGCGAGCGCCACCTGCCTCAGGGCGGCCCGACGAGCCCGGCGATCACCAATATTTTATGCCGCCGCATGGACGCGCGGTTGGCCGGCATCGCCGATAAGCACGACTTCACCTATACGCGCTACGCCGACGACCTGACGTTTAGCGCATCGGGGCAGGCCACCGAGGCGCTGATGAAGCTGCTGTGGCACGTCAAGACGGTCGTCGCCGAAGAGGGCTTTAAGCTCCACCCGGACAAACAACGCATCATGCGTGACGGGCGTCGCCAGGAGGTCACTGGTCTTGTGGTCAACGACCAGCTCTCGGTGCCCCGCAAGGACGTGCGCGCTTTCCGCGCGCTGCTGCACCGGGTCCGAACCAGTGGGCTCGAGCACGCGCATTGGAAGGGCGAGAGTGACAACCTGCTCGACCGCATTCACGGGTTCTCCAGCTATCTTCATATGGTCGACGCCGAGCGCTACGCCGAGCTGCGCATCGAGGCCAAGGCTGTCCTGGACGCTCACGGTTATGCCCCGCAGCCCATGCCACCCCGCCCGCAGCCCACCGAGCAACAATCCGGAGCGGAGGAAACAACACCAGAACAGCCCGAAGAAGGATTCTGGACCAAAGTGAAGAAGTTCTTCGGCGGTGGGAGCTGACACTGCCAGTGGTGGCGTTGTCGTGGGTCGGCGTGGTAAATACGGGGTACTGAGATACAAAACGCTCCTCGAACCGTCGCTGATGCGCCAAGAGACACCTCATGGCTAATCTGACCGACTATTTTATCCCGAGCGATTTCGCTGAAGACGACATCGAGCGTCGGCAGTCCGAGATCGCCGTGCGGACGGTCTTTGTGATCGTCCCCATCGGCCTGATCTTGTCGGTCTTTGTCTATTGGTTGTTCGGCTCGATTGGCATGTCGCTGGCGATCGCGTTTGCGATCAGCTTGATCGGGACAGCGCCCTTTGTGTTGCGCTCGACGGGCAATATGGACCTGGCCAGTCTATTCATCGTCATCCCTCTATTCATTACCCTGTGCGTCTGGTCGTGGTCGACCGGCGGCGTGCTCGCTCCGGGGGCGAGTTATCTCGTATTCTTGCCGCTGCTGGGCCTGATTTTTCGCGGCCTCAAGACGGCTCTCGTCTGGCTCGTGCTGATCGTGGTGACCTGGGCGGCGCTATATATTGCCGGAGAAATGGGCGCGATCGCCACCGCCGAGGCGATGGGCGATCGGATCGCGGCGCGTCGGATGAGTGAGCTGCTGGTCTTGGCGCTGACCGTCTTTGGCTTCTTCTATCTCAAGAATGGCCTTCAGGAATGGCTGATCGACGTCGTGCGAAAACGCGAGGCTGAGACGCGCGCTGCCGTCGAGGAGGCTCGGGATCGCGCCCTGGAAGCCAGCCACGCCAAGAGCACCTTCTTGGCGACGATGAGCCACGAGCTACGCACGCCGCTGAACGCCGTCATCGGCTACTCCGAGATGATCAGCGAGGAACTCGAGGAGATGCGCGAGTCCGAGAAGGCCGGCGCCGAACTCGCCGACCAATTCGTCCCCGATCTGGGGCATATTCAATCTGCGGGTCGACATCTGCTATCGATCATCAATGACATCTTGAACCTCTCTAAGATCGAGGCCGGCAAGATGACCGTCGAGGCGGCCGACTTCCAGATCGACGAATTGGTCGGTGACCTCGCCGACACCCTCGGACCCGTAGCCCGCGACAATGAGAACACCCTCGAGGTGGATATCGACGCCGCCGTGGGAGTGATGCATTCGGACTCCACGAAGGTGCGCCAGATCCTCTTCAACCTGATGAGCAACTCCTGCAAATTCACCAGTCAGGGTAGCGTGCACCTGCAGGTCAGCCTCGACGACGCCGGCGAGCAGGTCGTTTTTGTGGTCGAGGACACCGGCATCGGGATGACTGAAGAGCAACTTATTCGCGTGTTTGACGCCTTTAGCCAGGCCGACAGTTCTACCACCCGCGAGTTCGGGGGGACTGGCCTCGGCCTGACGATTACCAGCCATCTATGTGACCTTCTCGGTGGCGAGATCGACGTCGACTCGACTGCGGAAGAGGGGACGACCTTTACGGTGCGCCTGCCAAAGCGCCTTCCCGGTTCCGAGCAGCGCTCCGCCGGTGACGCTGCTCCCGTACGGGTCGCAGCGGATGAGTCCGTCTGAACCGAATTCCTGAATCTTCTAATGGGGGCGGCGAATCGGAGTGGACCTCCTCGCCAAAAAGCCGCGTTTGACCGATCGGTTAAATTTTGGGATAGTATGGCCATCGCAAGAGATCTAACGGCGAGGTTGTACCTACGCCTCGCGCCTACAACCCTCATCAGGGAGAGTCACCATGGCCATTTTGAAGCCCGGTACCGACAAGATTAAGGGCGGGGAGATCGTCACCCGCATTCTCGCCGCAGAAGGAGTCCGTCGCGTCTTCGGCATCATCGACGGGACTTACTTCGGGATGTATTCGACGTTCGAGGACAACGATATCGAGCTGATCACCCCGCGCCACGAGACCAGCGCCGCCCATATGGCCGGCGCCTACGCCCGGCTGACCGGCGAACTCGGCGTGTGTATGGCCAGCAACGGGCCGGGCGTGGCCAATATCCTGCCCGGCGTGGCCGTGGAGGAGGCCGAGGGCAATCGTGTGCTGCTGATCACCAGCTCCCGGCGACAGCCCCTCGTCTATCCGGATCGCGGCGGCACCTATCAATACTTTCCGCAGGTCGACGTCATCGGGGCGATGGCCAAGTGGAGCTGCCACGTCTCCGAGGTCGACCGGGTCGGTGAGATCATGCGCCACGCGCTTCGCCGCTGTTATCAGGGCCGGCCGGGCGTGGTGCACGTCGACGTGCCCGAAGACATCATGAACGGCACCTTCGAGCTCGACCCGTCCTGGCTGCGCTCGCCGTCGGCCTACCGCGTCGACCACCGCGTCGAGCCCGCCCCGGAGCTGATCAGCCGCTCCGCAGATATGTTGATCGACTCGGAGTTGCCGCTCATTCAAGTGGGCTCCGGGGTGATCCACGCCGGCGCCTCGGATCTGGTCCACGAGATCGCCGAGCTCCTCCAGGCGCCGATCACCACCAGTTGGGCGAGCCGCGCGGCCGTCGATGAGCGACGCCAACAGGTCATTCCGATGATCTACCTGGACGCGGTCAAGGAGGCTCGCAACAGCGCCGATCTGGTGCTCACGCTGGGCTCCAGGCTCGGAGAGACCGATTGGTGGGGCAAAGCTCCCTATTGGGCCAAGCCCGAAGACCAGAAGATGATCCAGGTCGATATCGACGAGACCACCTTGGGCGCCAACAAGCCCGCCGAGCTGCTCGTGCAGGCCGATATCAAGGTCTACCTGCAGCGACTCCTCGCCGAGCTGAAAGAGCGACGTGCCGGGGGAACTCCCGCCCGCTCCCGACACCTCGAGGGCCTGCGGCGCTCGACGATGAAGCGGCGCGCCAAGCTCGACAAACGCCTCGACTCATCCTCGCTTCCGATGTGCTCGGCCCATATCCCGGTGGAGTGCCAGAAGGTCTTCGACGACGACGCCATTTTGGTGGTCGACGGCGGCAATACCGCGGTCTGGGCGAATTTCTACCATCAGGTTCGCACGCCCAACACGGTGCTCAGCACCCCGAAGATGGGCATGCTCGGCGCCGGTGTCTCCCAGGCGCTGGCCGCCAAGGCGGCCCACCCGGACCGTCAGGTCTATTGCATCATCGGCGACGGAGCGATGGGCTTTCATCCCCAGGAGCTCGAGACCGCCGTGCGCCACGACCTGCCGGTCGTCTACCTCATCGCCTGCGACAAGCAGTGGGGCATGGTCAAGATGAACCAGCAATTCGCCCTGCGCCCGGTCAAGACGCTGATCAAGAAGTCGCTCGACGCCGACGAGACGATCAACGCCGATCTCGGCGAGATTCAATGGGACGCGATGGCTCGCTCCATGGGGGCTCACGGCGAGCGCGTCGCCGATCCCAACGGCCTGCAGGGGGCGATTCGGCGCTCGCTGGCCTCGGGACTTCCCGCCGTCATCCATTGCGACGTCGATCCGGTCACCCACATGTGGGCGCCGGAGCTCAAGACCTTCAAAGACATGCACGCCGAACCGGCGGGCTGAGCGCCTCTTATGACCCATCACTTAGACCCGTTCGACGGCCGAGACGGCCGGGAGGCACCATGACCGACCGAGAAACACAGCCCGAAGCAACTCCCCGCAAGTCGGTGATGATCACCGGCGGAGGCGGCTATATCGGCCGGCTCGTCACCGAGGCGTTGGCCGAGGAGCCGGGAGCATTCGAGACGATCCTCTGCACCGACGTTCGTCTGCCGCGGCCCGAGCGCCGCTGTGAGGGCGTGGACTACGCCGAGCTCGACGTGCGCGATGCCGGCGTGATCGCGGATCTCATCAGCACCTTCGAGGTGGACACGGTGGTCCATCTGGCCACGGTCGTCGGAGAGCATCCCGACGCGCGGGCCATCGACGTCGGCGGCACCGAGAAGCTGCTCGATGCCTGCGTCGAAAGCGGCGTTGGCAAGATCATCGTCACCAGCAGCGGCGCTGCCTACGGCTACCACGAAGACAACGACCCTTATCTGACCGAGGATTCGCCGCTTCGCGGCAACGAGGAGTTCGTCTACGCCCAAAATAAGCGCCTGGTCGAGGAGATGCTGGCGGATTATCGCGAGGAGCATCCGTCGCTGGAACAGTTGGTCTTGCGGCCGGGGACGATCCTGGGCGACGACGTCTCCAGCCCGATCAGCGACTTCTTCGAGAAGCCGCTGGTTTTGGGCCTCAAGGACTTCGCCACACCGTGGGTCTTCATCTGGGACCAGGACGTCGTCAACGTCATCGTCGCCGGCGTCCACGGCGACCACACCGGCACATTCAACCTCGCCGGCGACGGCGTCATGACCCTACGCGAGGTGGCCCGGGCCATGGACAAGCCGTTTATCGGCCTGCCCGCCGGCCTCCTGTCCAAGGCCCTCAACGCGCTCCAACGCTACGGCCTGGTCGACTACGGCGAGGAGCAGGTGCTGTTCTTGGCTCATCGGCCGGTGCTCTCCAACCAGAAGCTCAAGAACGCTTTTCCCTACGTTCCACGCAAGAGCACCCGCGACGTCTTCGAGCATTATTGGAGCCGGCGGAAAGCTTCCTGACAATGACATATCGGTAGGCCAACTCGGCGAGGCGGGTTGCGCAATGGCGGTGGATTGGGGATCGTAGGCAAAACTTCGGCACGACTAGTGATGATTTGCCATCGACCCCCTGACCCGAGTACCGACTATGCGTATTTACGTGATGTGTCTTTGCCTGCTGTTGATCGCGCTGTTGAGCGGCTGCGGCGGCGGCCTGAAGATGACGAAGATCAACTCCGATCAGAAAACGCCCAATAACGTCTGGGTTTTCTTCACCGTCGAGGACGGCGAAGAGCCGGTCGCCGGCCTGGAGGCCGATGATTTCAAGATCTACGAGGACGATGGGCTCGTCTCACCCTACGAGAGCAAGCAGGTCATCCAGAACCCCGAGGTCGCCGCGGTCATGTACACGATCCTGCTGCTCGATGTCAGCGGCAGCATGATCGAATCCGGTCGGATCGACGAGCTGGTCGACGCCGCCAAGAAGTTCACCGAGAAGGTCGGGGAGTCCCAGAAGGTCGCGGTCTATGCCTTCGACGGCTCCGAAGATCTCCACTCGGTCGTCCCCTTTACGTCGCGCCAGGCCTCGGTCGACGGCGGCCTCGATGGGCTTCGTTCTTGGAAGCCAAAGGACACCTCCACCAACCTACACGGCGCGGTCGTCGCGGGGCTCGACACGCTTCATAGCGGCCTAGAGCGCGAGGAAAAACCGCTGAAATTCGGCACCATGGTCGTCTTCTCGGACGGCGCGGATCGCGCAGCACGCGTCTCTCGTGAGGAGATGCTCCAGGAGATGCGAAAGCCGGAGTATGAAGACTACGAGATGTACGCCATCGGGATCGGCGAGGAGAGCGAGCTCGAGGACGCCGAACTCGGTGATATCGGCCGCGACGGCACCTTCGTCGGCCACGACGTGACCAAGACATCGAATGTTTTCGAGAAGGTGGCCGGCCGTATCGAGGCCCACAGCAAGCGGTTCTACCTGTTATCTTATTGTTCCCCGGCCCGAAAAGGCGAGCACGACGTGCGCATCGAGGTCGAGCTCGAGGAGTATGGCTCCGGCGAGCTGGAGTACCGATTCGACGCCACCGACTTCGGCCCGCCGCCGCAATGCGACCCCGAGCGAAAGCCCGTCTTCGACCTGGAGGATGTCGTCGTCGAAGAGAAGGAAGCGTCATAAGCCTCCTGTGTCGGTGAGCGATCTGTGTAGGTCAGAGATAAGTGAGTGAGAGTGAAGATGATGTTTCGATGGTCGAAGTTGGCATGTGCGGTGTTGGTCGGGTTGCTGGTCGTGTCCGGGTGCTCGGATGACACCGACACCGGTGAGCAACAGGCGTGCCCGGACGGGCAGACGTTCAACCGGCTAAGCGGTCAGTGTGAAGGCGGAGGCGGCGACGATGCCGGCCCGGATACTCAGATCGAAGATGCCGGGGCAGACGCCGTCGAGCCCGTGCCGGATGCCGACGAGGACGCCGGCTCGGAGGAGTCGTGTACGCCCGGTGAGCGCCGCTGCGCGGACTCCTGGACCTTGCAGACCTGCAACGGGCAGGGCACCGGCTTCGATGAGGCCTCTTGCGGGCACGGCGCTGTATGCCGCGACGACCGTTGCGAGCCCGCCGAGGGCGCTTGCCAGGCCGGTGAGCGCACTTGCGCGGGCGACACCGAGGTTCTGGTGTGCGCGTCCGACGGCAGTGGCTTCGAGTCCCAGGCCTGCGATGGCGCTGAGCTGTGTCACGAGGGAGAGTGCCGGGATCTGGCCTGTGTTCCAGGCCAGCGAAGCTGCGACGGCGACCAGGTCGTGCTGTGCGACGACGCGGGAACCTCCCAGACCGTCGAGCAGACCTGCGGCGATGGCGAGGTCTGCCAGGCGGGAAGCTGCGTGGCCGATGTCGGCCCCTGCGCCGACCAGAAGGGCTATTTGGGCTGCGAGTTTTTGGCCGCTGACCTCGACCACATGAGCCCGGGCGACGAGCAGCAATATGGAATCAGCGTCTCCAATAGTCACACCGGCCCGGTCGAGGTGACCATCACCACCGGCGACGGCAACCAGGTGGCCAGCCGCACCATTCCGGTCGGCGAGCTCGAGACCTTCGAGCTCGATCGCCGCGACGTCGACAATACCGGCCTGACTCGTCAGAGCTATATCGTCGAGTCGAACGGTCCGGTGACCGTCCATCAATTTAACCCGCTCAGCCGCTCGGGCGTGGCGTCGACCGACGCCTCGCTGCTTCTGCCCTCGCACGCCACGGGCACCGACTATATGGTGCTCGGCTGGCCGTCGACGACGAGCATGCGGGTGACCGAGGGGCGCGCCTACTTCACGATCATCGCCGGGGAGGACGCCACCGAGGTGACCGTCACGCCCAGCGCTTCCATCGAGGCCGGCGGCGGCGTCCCGGCCATCGCGGCGGGGCAGACCGAGACCCTGACGCTGGACCGCGGCCAGGTTCTGTCGCTGTCGACGCCCAACGAGGCCGGCCACGATCTGAGCGGCTCGACCGTCACCAGCACCAAGCCGGTGGCGGTTTACTCGGGCAGCGAATGCGCCGACGTGCCGGTGGGCACCGCCGCCTGCGACCACCTCGAGCAGCAGCTCTACCCGACCGATACCTGGGGGGCGACCCTGGCGGCGGCCAAATTCGCTCCGCGCGATGCCGAATCCGACGTCTACCGCCTCCTCGCCAGCCGAGACGGCACACAGATTACACTGACGCCCGCCGTCGACGGCACCTCACAGATAACTCTGGACCGCGGCGAGGTCTTCGAGCTCGCCACCCCCGAGCACTTCCTCGTCGAGGCCGACGCGCCGGTGCTGCTCGGCCAATATATGGTCGGGGCTTCCGATGACGGCGTCTGCTCGGATCTGTTCTGCGCCGATGCCCCGGGCGACCCGGCGTTTTTGCTCAACGTGTCGACTCGCCAATATCGCAGCGATTATATCGTGCTGGTTCCGTCGGGCTTCGGAGATAATTATCTGAGCATCACGGCGCCCACGGGCGCGAGCATAAACCTCGATGGCCAGCCGGTGTCCGCGGCGGCCGAGGCCATCTCCGGCACCAACTGGCAGGTCTTCCAGGTGGCGGTGAGCGCCGGCGTCCACACCGTCGAGGCCGACCAGCCGGTCGGGCTGACCGTCCACGGCTACGATCAATACGTCTCCTATGCTTATCCGGGCGGATTGAGCCTGGAGGCGCGGTAGACCTCGTCATGCAGCGGCGATCTCGACGCCCATATGCCGAAAGTCGCAGACCCCGAGATCGAGCCTGGCGGCGTCGAAGCCGGCTTCTTTGAGTCGCTGGACAGCCTTTTCGGCGAAGGTGCAAAAGGGCCCGCGGCAATAGGCGACGATGCGCCGATCCTTGGGGAGCTTCTCGAGTTGCTCCTCGAGCTCCTCGAGCGGGACGGACAGCGCCTCGGAGACGTGGCCGGCCTCGAATTCCGAGCGCGGGCGGGTGTCGATGAGCACCGCGTCGCCCCGGCGCACCTCCTCGACGATGGAGACGGCGTCCTCGGCCGACGAGGGCGCCTCATCGCCGAAGTGCTCGCGCACCGTCGACGCCAAGCCGGGGAGCTGGCGCTGGGCGAGCCGGCGCAGGCTCGCGTAGAAGTCGGCGACCTCGGGGCTGGCGACCTCGTAATACACATGCGAGCCCTCACGCGTGCTCGAGACCACATGGGCCTGCTTGAGCTTTTGGAGGTGCTGCGAGGCGCTCGCCACGCTCACCGCGAGTTCGTCGGCCAACTCCTCGACGCTGTGGGGCCCCTGGCTGACCAAGTCTAGCAGCTCGAGCCGGCGCCGGCTCCCCAACGCCTTGCCAATCCGCTCCAGCTCGGTGAAGACGCGGTCTTTGAAGTCGCGTGAATGTGTCGATGGATCAGTCATTGGATGGCCTCCTGTTGTGGTTCAATGATTCAGCTGATTTGTTGATCGGTTTATTCCGTTCGAAGTTCCCGCTGACTCTAACAACCTCCTATAGCTGGTTAGATTTGAACGTGTACCGCCAAATTGGCGTGGAGCGTCCAATAAGTAAGGTACAGGGGGGAGTCATGCGATACGCGATTCGTGTAGGACTGGTGATCTGCACCTGCGTGCTGCTTGTGGCGTGTGGGAAGTCACGTTCATCCGAGGCCGACGGCGAGCAGGGCGAGACGGTTTCACAGGAGACGAGTCAGGCGTCGGCTGTCGGTGGGGGGCCAGGGCAGGGCGGTGAGGCCTGCGAGGTCATCAGCGAGGACGTCTTCATCAACAATGCCAGCCATACAGCGGCCATCGAGGCCATCGACGGCTGCTTGGAGATCGACGGAGGGCTGTTCATCCAGAGCACGGGCACCATCCGGGACCTGGAGTGGCTGAACGGGCTGCGCTCAGTCACCGGATATATCGGCATCGCCGACAACCTGAAGTTGGAGTCGCTGGACGGCCTCGGGCAACTCGAGGACATCGGGGAAGGGCTGATGATCGAGGGTAATCCGAGTCTGATGCGATTCGGGGCGTTGGGGCTCGAGCGGATCGGCGGCCCGGTGCATATCATCGGCAACCCGCGCCTTCCGACATGTGAAGCTGAGGCGTTCGTCGCCTCGCTTGGCGAGGGGAATATCGGCGGCGAGGTAAGGGTCGAGGGCAACGACGACGAGGCGGGTTGTCCGTGAGTGGGGGGCGAATAGCGCGCGATTGCGAATATCCGGCTCTTGGGGTGGTTAGGCGTGGGTGTGGACCGGAAGTACGCAACGATTCGCGGATATCGCCGAAAACCAGAGGGAGCCTTCATTCGAACCTTCGGAGGAAAAATGAGTCCGCGTCGAGGTGTCCGAGTTCGCTATCGGTGTCATCGAGGCCGTCGCCGCGGGCGATAAGGCCGAACTCCAAATCGCGACAGCGCCGACAATTTGTAGTATGTTAGAGAAAAAGGCTTGTCTGCTGACAGTCACCGGCCTTCGCTGCGGACAAGGCTGTGGCTGTTGCCAAAGGTCAGCGTAGTGATGGGGCTGGCCGGATCGTGCCGTCAGAAAGGGCTCGAGAACGCATTCATGACGCCCAGAGGACGTCAGTCCAATGCTTTTACGACAGCCCCTAGCTTGTTCGTGTTCAGGATGCGTGACACGAAAACAGCCCCGACGACTCTCGGAAAAGCCGAGAAGCTCGGGAGCGGTGGGGAGAACGTCCATTAGAAGGTTTTCGGGGGACCAGCGACAGATAGGGCCCTCGTCCTCCATCACTTGGGGGAAGCCATGCTCTAGGAGAGCCTGCTCAACTCGGTGACGCCGCGCGCAGGGGGAGCGATTCGTCCATTCGTCCGGAGCTCCCACGCCGGCGGACCCCGCTCTACTGGAGCGACCGTTGCCAGCGTTCCCCCAATTGAGCCGAGTTCACGTGCAGAACTTCTCGTAGCGCCTGCTCGAATGTATCAGAGTCATTTTGCAGCAGCCTCTTGATCTTCTCGAAACCGTGCGTGTCGACGATGAACCGAATGATCATCGCGCCCTGGATATACGGATCGCAAACAGGGAGGGACTCCTCGGCTTCCGGGCCTACGCAGGCCACGGTGTGCTCGCGAAGTTGGTCCCATGACCTGTCTGGGTTTTTTGGCGGAGCAACTTCGAGAGCAAGATATTCTTCGAGCCCCTGGTAAAACCACGCGGGGGCGTCGAATAGACGCCAGCCTCTCTGCTTCGCCAGCGTCATACGCTCCAGATAAACAGTCGAGAGCTCGTGCACGATGAGTTTATGCATGTATCGACGGCCCATCTTGTTGCCGAGCTTGGTGCGGAACTCCGGGCGATGCGCCGAAAGGGCTAGCAAATGTACATCGGCCAGGTAGCCGTCGTCGAGCTGTCTGGTGATGATGGTGGCCTGCCCCTCAGAGGCCAGCGCGTTTGGCGAGCCGTGCACGTACACCGTCACATGCGCTGCATCCACCGAGCGGGCAACGTCGGGGCCAAAGCGGGCGTCGAGTTTTGAGCGCACCGCGCCGATGGTGCGCTCAACCCACCGACCGTCATCGGTCAGCCGCCTCGGCGCCAACACTTCTTCGGAGCGTTCGGAGGCAACCTCGCGCTCATGTGGCGCCTTCTCGTTGGATGAAGCAGCTCTCGTCGGGCCACAACCGGCGAGTACAGCGAGCCCGATCACGAGCGCATAGACCTGGCGCATCGGTGTCAGACTCATCCGCGGCTCTCATAGTTGTGGTGGATTTAGGCGCAGCTTGAAGGGGCCCGACGAGCGGCCTTTTCGGCAGACTCATCGCCGCTCACTCTTCTTCGGTATATCTGCTCGAACTCTGCCTAGCCTCGGTCTAATCGACCAACTCCTCCACAGCGACTACCGTCGCGGTGGAGTTGGACGGCGCTGAGGCTAGCGGACGTAGTCCGACTTCTTTACATAGACGTTCCAAGCTGCCGAAGCGGCGTCGCCAGTCTGCGTAGGCGTAGGCGACAACTCTATCACAATGACTCCTTAGGAAGCATCGGAGCCGCTTCTGCTTTTGCTCGCCCACCTCGGTAAGTCGGCCTGGCATCACGATGGCCAGATCGAAGGATAGTTTGCTGGCTTCTAAGACGTCGATACTTTCGAAGAGGTCGGCGCGGAAAAAGTTTCGCCCGAACTGCGACCAGAGCCTGCGAGCGTGGAAACACCTGACGCGATTATGCTCGACACCGTAAGGCCGTAGCTTTGCATCGAGTGCTTCATCGAGCCCACGCAGCAAGGCCCCGTTGCCGCGAGCGGGTAGGTGCCGGGGACCCCACAAGCCAGTTTTCATGCGGTTTGCAAGCCGTCCGGCGCATTTTTGCCCGCTCGAAAGAGCCACCTCAGCAGTTGCCCTTCTTCGTCGTCTTCGAGCGTCACGACCGACATGTCGTCGAAACCCGCCGCGGCGAGCAGCTCACACACCGTGTCACCTACCGCAGAAGTCTTGAACAAGCATCGCAGAGCGGCGCGCGTGATTCTAGTCGACGAGCACGACCGGGTGTTTCTTTTGTCGAGCTGGCTCGAGTCCCGCGAGTGCATCATCTGGCTGGCGCCGGGCGGGGCGCTCGAATGAATACAGCTTGTCAATTCTTCGAGAAATTGATTCAACACCATTGCGATGATCACATAATTGCGATGATCACATAGAGGACGAAGGTATGAGTGATTACCGAGAGAAGAGCTTCTGGCTAAGCCAGATGGACATCGATCCCAATCCCGCCCTGGAAGGTGACGCCAGGTGCGATGTGGCGATTGTCGGCGGCGGATTTACGGGAATCTCGACGGCCTATTTCCTCAAGAAATTCGATCCTTCCCTGGACGTGGTGCTGCTGGAGAAAGAGCTTGTCGGCTACGGCGCCAGCGGCCGAAACGCGGGTTTTTCGATGAAGCTCTTTGGGTTTTCTCTGGCGATGACCAAGATGCGCTTCGGAGAGAAGGCCACGTTGCAGGCTCATCGGTACATGACCGAGGCGGTCGACCTGGTGCGCCAGCTCGTCGAGGAGCACCAGATCGACTGCGACTACGAGCACACCGGTTTTTTGCGCCTGGCCACCTCCCCGGCCTATGAAAAGCGAATCCGAAAGGAGATCGAAGATGCCCACAAGATGGGCATCGATGACATCGAGTGGCTCGACGCCGAACAGGTCGCCGAACACGTGCGCTCTCCGGTCTTCCGCGGCGCGGCTTTCGAGGCAGACTCGGCCATCCTGAACCCCGCCAAGCTGGTGCGCGCGATGAAGGAGATCGTCGAAGAGCAAGGGGTGACGATCCACGCTCAGACCCCCGTCGAGGACATCTCCGCGGGCGACCGGGTGGTGCTGTCGACACCGTCGGGGCAGGTGACGGCCGACCGGGTCGTGCTCGCCACCAACGCCTACACCCACCTGCTTCCCGTCGCCCGGCGCAAGCAGGCCCCGGCCTTTACCCACATCATCCTCACCGAGCCGTTGACCGACGAGCACTTCGACAAGATCGGCTGGCAGAATCGTCAGGGATTGGAAGATGCCCGCAATATGATCCACTACTTCCGCCTGACGGCCGACAATCGGTTGCTCATCGGCGGAAGCGACGTCAAGATTCCCTTTGGCAGCGATATGGATCTGGACCGCGATGAGACGGTCTTTGCCCGGCTGCGCGACGATCTGCGGTTTCTCTTTCCCCAGCTCGATGACCTGAAGGTGGAGTACCAATGGGGCGGCCCCGTCTCGGTGACGGTGGACATGGCACCGGCCATCGGCCAGCTTTGGGGGGGGCGACTGCTGTACAGCGTGGGCTGCACCGGCCATGGAGTCTCGCTGACCCACCTCAATGGAAAGACCCTTGCCGAGCTGATTTTGGGAGAGAAAACCCAGCGCACCGAGGCTTTTTTCGTCAACCGCTGGGTGCCCCCCTGGCCACCGGAGCCGGTGCGCTTCATGGCTACGCAGACCATTCGAGGAGCACTTCACCTCCAAGATCGCCTCACCGATGCCTGAGAGCACGAGGATTTTCGCCATGAGACGACGACTCATCGTTTTTTTCGCCCTGACTGTCCTGGCCTGCCCGACAGCCTGCTCAGACGACCCCGCTCCGGTCGAGCCAGCTGATGTGGGCGTCGACGACACGGGCGAGCTCGATGCCGACGAGCCCGATGCCGACCAGCCCGATGCCGACGAGGATGTCGACGAGGATGTCGACGCAGACGCGACGGGATGCGCCCTCGAATTCGACGATATCGGCGATGCTCGACTATTTACCTTCGCCAGCAAGATCCGTGTCGAAGATGCCGTCAGCTACGAGACCTACGATGCCTATTTCCGCGGCCAGGTAGAGGCCATCGAGGAGTGCCTGAGCGACACGCGTCCCAATCTCCTGCTCTTCCCGGAGAACGCAGGTCTTCACGCCGGCCTCATCGGCTCCCGCGGTGCCAACGCCCGGCAGGCCACCACCGCCGACGGGGCGTTCGGTTCCTTATTCTTAGCCTATGCCGACTCCGTGGGTTGGGTCGACGAGCAATTCGACGATCTGGAACTTTCCCGGCGCATCTTTCTCGGCCTGACCGACACCGTGTGGAGGGCCGTCGACCGGACATTCTCCGGCATCGCCGATGATTACGACGTCTGGGTGCTGACCTCGGCCAACGTCGCCGAAGTACAGCAGACTAGTGATCCCGACCTGGTGGAGGTGTGGGCCGACCCCGACTTGGAGGACGTCTCGTCGGTCTTCATCCCGGCCGGCGAAGAGGTATTCAACACCGCCATCATCTACGGGCCTGACGGAGAACTCGTCTCCCGGGTCCACAAGCCCTTCTTGACGGCCACCGAGGAGACCGAGCTCGCCCTTTCCTACGGAGCGCTGTCCGGGCTTCGCCCCGTCGACGTGGGGCCCAAACGCTTCGGCGTGGTCACCAGTAAAGACGCCTGGATGCCTCCGGTCAACGACCGCCTCGGCCTCCTCGGCGCCGACGTGCAGGTGCAGCCCGAAGCGTTCAGCGGCTGGACGACCACCCAGCTCGAAGACCAGCAGGAGTGGCTCCCGGACGTGTTGACGCAGAGCGGATGGGCCGCGGTCCAGAAATATCCGTCGTTTCAATACGGGGCGATGCCCGTGTTGACCGGCAACTTTATGGGGATGGTATTCGACGGCCAGGCCGTCATCTGGGGCCAGGCCCACCCCGGCGTGGAATTCGGTGGGTTCGTCGGCCAGGACGACCGCCCGGGGTTTTTGGAGGTCAGCCCCTGGGCGTTTCCCGACCCGGTGGAAGACGACCCCAATCTGTCGCTGGAGGAGCGTCGCGAACTCCTTCGAACCCTGGGTGAGAAGCTGGCCCCCGGCGCCGGCGAGCCCCACGAGAATGCCTACTATGACGGGGTGGTGGCCCGCGATCTGAAGGCGACCCTCGACTACGACGCCGATCCCGACGCCGGACCGGACCCCACCATCGGCGATTCGATGCCGGTGGGCGACCCCTCGGAGGTCGCCCAGCGCGTACGCCTCGCCGCTGATGCCGGACAGCTCGCCATGGTCTGGCAGCAAGGGGCAAATCCCTCGTCGAAGCAACTGAGCCGCTACGAGTGGAGCGATGGCGACTACGCTCCCACCGCCAACGACGCACTTTCGGGGGAGAGCCCCTACGTCGCGCCCGCTGTGACGTTTGCCGGCGCCGGCGACCTCGTCACGGCATTTCAGGTCGTCGGCGATGACACTTCCATCTTGCAGGTCCGCCGCCACCACGACGGTGGTGTCGACGATGTCGACCTTCCGTGGGCCGATCAATTCGAGGACGTCTGGCTGCCCGCCCTGGCCTCCGACGGCGACACCGTCGCGCTGGCCTTTTCGGCCAGCCAGACCGGCCAGGACCGGATCTACGTGGCCCTCAGCGGCGACGGCGGCCAGAGCTTTGCCGAGCCGGTGGCCGTCGACGGTCCGCCGGAGTTCGACCCGCCCAATACTCGCGGAATTCAGTGGCACCCGACGGTCGACGTCCACGGCGACACTATCGCCGTAGCGTGGACCGATTTTCGGGCCTTCCAGTGGGATCTCTTCGGCACCTACAGCCTCGACGCAGGCGAGACCTGGGCGACCGCCCAGCGCCTCGACGACGCCGGAGACGGTCAAGAGCGCCTCCACACCGATCCCCGGCTGGTGCTGGTCGACGACGGTGAAGCCCTCCTCGCCTGGACCTATCAGGCCGACCGCCGCCCCGACACCGACGCCCGCTACCTGCGCTGGAGCTTTGCCGATGCCGAACCACCCCAATCAACCGTCCTGAGCCGGGATGGCGATGACTATCCGGCGCAGGGTTGGTTGCCCGTGGTGGTTCCCGTCGGCGAAGACATCGCCGCCGCATGGATGGAACTCGATGGCGATACGGCCACCATCGAATTGCTCCTGCCCGGTGCCCAGGAGTCGATCACCGCCTCAAACCCGACCTTCCCGGCGTGGGCCCCCGACCTGGTCATGGTCGACGACCGCCTGGTCCTCACCTGGATAGAACACCGCCCCGACGAGGGATTCTCGGTGCGTATGACCCATGTGGACGGAGCCCTGCCTTAACCCCTCCGCGATTTTCCACAGCCCCGACTCAACTCTCGTCGAAACAAATCTCGACCCGGTTCACCACGAGACTATTCGACGGCGGTCCGGCCTCCAGCCGCAGGAGGATGTTGTCGTCTCCGGTCGGAAGCGCCGCGGTGGCGTCGGCAGGGTACCACTGATACGGCGCGCTGTTGGCCACGAAGCCCGACGGCGTCGCGCCCGTGCCCGAGAATGTCTGCCAGGTAAAGCTGCCGCTCGAGGTGGTATCGAAGCTGCGCCCGTACATCGCGATCGTCACCTGACTCAGCGGGCCCAGGCCGTCGGTGCTCAGTTCGACGTCGATGAAGACCGTACCGCTGAGTTCGAGGCCACCTTCGCCGAGATGGGTATCCGTAAAGACCGGCGTGTAGCTGATGCTCGACGAATATGCACCCACGTGCCAGCGCGAAGTATCCGGCAGCTCGTTGGTCTCGTATTGCACATAGGCGGTCGAATTAGCGCCCGAGCCCGCCCACTTGAAGCGCACGGCGTGGGTGCCCGTGGCGCCCGAGATGCAATCGCCCGACTGGGTGCCGGCGTCTGCGTCCGAGCCGGTGTCTGCGTCCGCACCGGTATTTGCGTCCGAACCAGCGTCCGCGTCTGCTCCCGTGTCCACGTCCAGAGCAGCGTCCGATTCAGCATCAGCGTCTGTACTGGCATCTGATCCCGCCTCCGCGTCGGTGCTCGCATCCGAGTCCGTAGGCGCCTCCGAGTCAGTGCTGGCGTCCTCACTGGCGTCAGAGCTCGTGTCCGCGTCCGCACGGGCATCCAGCTCCGTTCCCCCATCGTCCAAACCCACATCGCCCACATCGCCAGCATTGGGCCCGACAGATGCGTCGAGCGCGACACCACCGTCGGGCACCGTCTGGTCGGAGTCACAGGAGCAGCCGTGTGTGACGGCGACGAGCAGTAGCGCGGCACAGAATGGAGAGAGGTGTCTCATGATCATTTTGGAGGCCCATATCTCGGTGCCGTCCACATTGAAGGTCGGGCAGCTGTTGTGCGTATAATGCGTAGCATGAGTTTCTCACGAGTCGGGAACTTTGGAAACTCGTGCTGTGTGATGCTCAGTCCTTCTCTACGATCCGTCTTCCAAAAAGCAGCCAATCGGCGTCTCGCCACCCCTCCACCGCCCGCGAGGAGGGGTGGCAAGCCGTGACGTGGTGGGTTGTTAGAGTTTGAAATGCGTGGACGTGCGAGACACCCTTTGGTCCAGTCGTTCATGGTGTGGTCTCGCGAGCTCTCTCCATCCGCAGCTTATCGCGCGGCACGCCGTCGACGACGACCGCGTCTTCGAGCACCTCGACCGTCTCGAAGCCGAGGCTCTCGAAGAGGCCGACGGCGACGTTGTTGTCGGAGCGCACAATGAGCCAGATGCGCTCGAGGTTCATCTCATCGAAGCCGTAGTCGAGCATGAGCTCCATCGCCTCGCGGCCCAGACCGCGGCCGCGCGCGTCGGCCTCGCCGATGACGATGGAGAGCTCGGCGGAGTCGTCATCGATGTCGCGCAAGCTCGCCGAGCCGATGGTCGTGCCGTCGTGGAGGTCGATACTGACGTCGAAGACGGGGCGATCGGAGGCGATGACCTTTTCGAGATACTCGCGGATATCCTCCAACGGCAGCTCGCCTTTGCCGGCGAGCGGGAGGTAGCGCGTGACCTGTGGGTCGGCAAACCACCTGTAGCGAGGCTTGGCGTCCGCCATGCGTGGTTTTCTGAGCCGGAGACGCTCGCCCGATCTGTAGATGCGCGGTGGGGCACTGCTATTTTCCACGTCGTCCACCGCAATATTGAGTAGTAGCTCGGGCTCGATCCGCTCACACAGTACGTCTCGCTGGACCGCGCGGTGCTCGAGATCGATGGGTAGTGTCGACTCGCGATAGACCTCTCGCGCCCTCTCGAGATCCTCAGCTTCGATGGCGTAGACGAAAACATAGCCGTGCTCGTCCTCCAGGAGCCAGGCTTTCTCCTGGCGCACTCCCTCCTGCTCGAAAGACGCGACGACCTCGTCGCGACGGTCGCTCAACTCGCGCATCCAGGCGCGCAGCTTGTCGACTTTTCCGGGTTTAACTCGTTTGAACGATAATTGAAGCATGGTTCCTCCAAAACTTTGTACGCCAGCCCGTGCCGTCGGAGGAGCCGCCATAAACGCGAAAAACCCCGTCCGAAAAGCCGGGTGGGGCGCATGTCGTTGTCTCTGTGACCCATCAACTCAGCACGCACGTCCGCCCACACCGCTGTGTTCGCGGCGAATCGTACAGGCGAGATTGGGGTGTGTTAGGTTCATGGTCTTGAGAGCACTATGAATTCAATAGGAAGTCCACCGCTATCAGAAGGGTGAATTGGGGGCAAGGCAGTGTATCCCCAGAGGCGGCGCGAGATTAGGTGCCAGGCACCCTACAAGCGCCGAGGTGCGGCAGAATATCGACGCGGTGGTGGAGACGATCGAGGCGCACTTGGAACTCGACGATCCGCCACCCACAAATAGCAGCCAATAGGCGTCTCGCCACCCCTCCACCGCCCCGCGGGGAGGTGCCGAGCGCTTTTTGCGAGGCGGAGGGGGCCACGGAAAGCAGCCAATCCCCGATTCGAAACCTCGAGACGCGAATGGGTTGCTTTATGGGGCCTTGGAGATGCAAAAATGCAGCTTGTTGTTGTCCCTTTACGGGGCTTGACCGTGCTCCGACGCCTTTGCTTCGCTGCACCGCTTTATACCCCCTTGAGGGGTGCATTCTCCCCGCAAGCGGTGGAGGGGGGCGAGACGTGGATTGGTAGGTTGCTGGGGGCGGGATTTTCACGGAGAGTCGAGCCCGCCGGAGAGCTTTGTGAGTGGACTCCTCAATTGAGCCGGTCGATGGCTGATCGACAAGGCTTCTTGGGCAATGGGAGTCAGCTTCACGCCACGCAATTCGTTGAGACGCATCCACTTTGCGTATGAAACGTCCTCGTCCGTAGCCCGTACTCGTGGTGGGCCCGGCTCGTCCAACTTAGCCTCGTAGATGCGCGCTACATGCTCGAGCTCTTCTGGCTGCTCATGCTCGAGAAGATGGCAACACCGGATTGTCACCGATGTCATGAGCATACCAATTTTTGGACGAAGATCTGTCTCCTCGTACACCTCCCGCCGCAGTGCGTCCAAGGGCGTTTCACCGGGCTCAATTCCGCCGCCCGGAAGATCCAAGCAGCCGCGATACGGCCCACGCTGCTTGTGGACGAGCAGGACCCCGCCGTGCTCGACGAGAAGGGCGTACACTCCGAGATGGCGGTGGTTGTTAGTTGTTCGTGTCATGGCCCTTCGGGTTCAGTCGGGTGGTTCTGCAACATCTTCCGTACAAGTCCGCCCGAGAACATCGATGATGTCAACCGGATTTCCGTGCATGGATGTCGTCTCGATCCGGCGCCGGTGTACAAGGTCGAAGCCATCCAGAAGCTCTTCGAAACGCGAAGGCTCGAAATGCCGGAGGAGACCGTCGCCCGGTAACCGGAAGGTCCCGTAAGTGCCCTCCTCTGAGAACTTGTCATAGCGTCGCCGGTAACGCTCGGTGCGTTGGGTGGGGATGTCCGAGATATAGAGATGCCCGTCGTTTTTTAGCACACGCCGGGCTTCGTCGAGCAGTCTTGCTTGCTCGCCAGCGTCAGGGATGCAGGTAAGTACGCCGACGAGAAGCACGCCGTCGATGCTGCCGTCCTGCAACGGAAGGTGCTCGTCGTGCCACACATGGAGATCGAGTGTTGGATCGTTGTGTCGACCGCGCTCGATCATCGCCGGCGCCGGATCGAAGCCGATCACGTCGGTGAAGCCGCGACGCTGCATCAACGACGCTACTCGTCCATAGCCGCACCCGAGATCTAGCACTCGGGCGGTGCGAGCAAGGTGGTCGGCGAGCAAATCGGTATCGACGGGAAAGGTGAAGTCTTTTTCGTCGGCAACTCGATTCCAGTAGTCGACCGTTTGTCTTCCAGTGCCCATCAGGATTCCTCCGCCGCCACGCATTGTCTTTCGAAGTAGACAAAATAGAAGCAGCACCCAACTCGCGCCAACTCGAGGATATCTTCGCGACGATGCGAATCTCTGCGTCGTCGAGTTTCATCACAATCCATTTTCGACCTGCCTGTAACCTGTTTGAACGATAGTTGAATCATGGCTCCTCCAAAAGTCTGTGCGCCAGACTGTGCCGTCGGAGGACCCGCTATAACGCGAAAAGCCCGGGACATCGCCCATGCACAGAGCCGACGCCCCGGGTGGATATCGGAGACCTCCTGCATCACACCAGTGGCTCGACGGCGTGAGCAAGTTCGTCCACTGCCTGTCTGAGCGGCAAGCTGCGCTGGCCGTCGCGGCTTCGGAGATTCACTGAGCGGTCCTCGACCTCGCGGTCGCCCACGATGAACATATAGGGCACGCCGAGCTCATGTGCTTGGGCGATGCGCCGGCCGACGCTCTCGTCGGCGGGGCTCAGCACTGCATGCACTCCGCGGGCGGCGAGTGACTCGGCGACCTCATCGGCGTATGCGAGATGCTCGTCGGCGATCGGGATCACCCGTGCCTGCACCGGAGCGAGCCAAGCGGGTAGAAGGCCCCCGTGGTGCTCGAGCAAAAGACCCATGAAGCGCTCGAGGCTTCCGTATAGTGCCCGGTGGAGCATCGCTGGCCTTTGCGGCTCGTCGTTGGCGTCGGCGTACGATAGATCGAAGCGCTCGGGCATAAAGAAGTCGAGCTGGATGGTGCCGCATTGCCACATGCGTCCGGCGTGGTCGGGCAGCAAGAATTCGATCTTCGGCCCGTAAAATGCGCCTTCTCCCGGATGCTCCTCGAAGGCCACACCCGCGCGGCGAAGGCCTTTGGCCAGCGCCCGTTCGGCGCGGTCCCACCGGGCGTCGTCGCCGAAGCGGTCGTCGGGGCGAAGCGATAGCGCCACCTCAAATTCGTCGAGCCCGAAGGCGCGGTAGAAGTCGGCGAGCCCCGCGCAAAAACGCGCGACCTCGTCGACCACCTCGTCGGGTTCGCAGAAGATGTGGCCGTCGTCCTGAGTGAACTGGCGAAGCCTAAAGAACCCGTGCAGAGAGCCGCTTCGCTCGTTGCGGTGGACGAGCCCAAACTCGCCGAGGCGAAGCGGCAGGTCGCGGTAGGACTCGAGCATATGCCGGGCAATCTGCACATGCCCCGGGCAGCTTACCGGCTTGAGGGCGGCATCGCGGCCCTGCTCCTCGACGACGAACATATTGTCGATGAAGTGATCGAGGTGTCCGCTCGCCTCCCATATGGGATAGCGAAGAAGCTGCGGCGAGCGCACTTCCCGGTAGCCGTCGGCGCGCATCCGGCGCCTGGCGGCCTCCTCGAGCTGGCGGTACAACTCGAAGCCTGCCGGGTGCCAGAAGACCATGCCGGGGGCCTCATCCTGGAAGTGAAGCAGCCCCATGCGCTGGGCGATTTGTCTGTGGTCGTTTGCGTCTAACATTGTCTCTCCTCCGAGAAAAACCGGTCAACCGGAGGAGCCGCCAAGAAACGCGAAACGCCCCGTCCGGGAAACCGGGCAGGGCGTGAGTTCGTGCGTTTCGCTGTCGGTCAGTTTACCGCATGCGCACCTCACCAGCCCCGCCGGTGCGGGTGGTGGTCGTGGTGGTGCGGGTTGTGGTGAACTGAGCGTTCATGGCGATTGTCTATCTCTTGTCGCATCGGCACCATTGCCGACATCTGCCTATAAGCGCTAGCAGAAGAATGCGGGTGCCGCAAGCGGTCAGACCTTTCATTTTCGCTCGACCATCAGCAGGATGGGAAACTAGACCCGCCATCTCCTGGCAGCCAACTCCATCCTCAGCTTATCACGCGGCATGCCGTCGACGACGACGGCCTCTTCGAGCACTTCGACCGTCTCGAAGCCGAGGCTCTCGAAGAGGCCGACGGCAACGTTGTTATCGGCGCGTACGATGAGCCAGATGCGCTCGAGGTTCATCGCGTCGAAGCCGTAGGCGAGCATGATCTCCATCGCCTCACGGCCCAGGCCGCGGCCGCGCACGGCGGCCTCGCCGATGACGATGGAAACTTCCGCCGAGTCGCCTTCGACGATGTCGCGAAAGCTCGCCGAGCCGATGGTCGTGCCGTCGTGGAGGTCGATGCTCACATCGAAGATGGGGCGCTCGGAAGCGATGACTTCTTCGAGATAGGCACGGATATCCGTCAACGGCAGCTCGCCTTTGCCGGCGAGCGGGAGATAGCGGGTGACCTGTGGGTCCGCAAACCACTTGTAGCGGGCTTTGGCGTCCGCCCTGCGTGGTTGCCTGAGCCGGAGATGCTCCCCGGAGCTGTAGATATGTTGCGACGAGTCGGGGTCTTTCACATCGTCCACCATAATATCAAATAGTAACTCGGGCTCGTCCGCCGGTGTGTTTGCGCTGTGTCACCATGATTCTCCCGGGCCAGTGAGCGTGGAAGCTGCGGCACGATCGAGCGCCCTAGCGCACTCCTGCTCATTGTTGAAGTGAGGCAGCACCCAGCTCGCGCCCGCTCGTTGCAAACGCTCAGCATGCTCGCCGCAGCCAACTCCTACAAAGCCGCATCCGACGCGTCCAGCCGCTCGCAAGTCCCACAACCCGTCGCCCACATATACCGTCGACTGGATAGAGCTTCCCGCTCGACTCCGAGCACGCTGTCGCGCCAACTCGATAATATCTGCGCGACGATGCGAATCGTCGGAGGATGCAAGTGGAAGGTCTTTGAGCGGAATGCCCGCCTCAATAAGCTTCAGGCGGGCGGACGCTGCCCACGCGCCGGTTGCTACGGCGACGAGATGGATCGATGACTGGGTGAGCCGCTCGACCATCTCGATGGCGCCCGGTACTGGCTCGACGCCAATTTGTGAGACAGTCTCCTCCAGGCGGATGACAAACTCCTCGCGAATCTGTGCCAGGGCAGAGTCGATATCCGCGCGGTGGCCATTTCGCTCCAGGAGAGAACGCGCGATGCCTTCGTCAGTCACGTGCTCGAACATGTTCCAGTCGACCGACTGTTCATCGAACTCGACGTGTTGGCGCATGACCTTCAGGAAGCATTCGGCGTCGAGCGCGCCCGTTTGGGTCAATGTGCCGTCGATGTCGAAGATGACCAGATGCATGCAACGCTATCCAAGAGCTGGTATTACAGGACGTCCGAATTGTACTGAGAGGATCTCCTTGAGCCAAGCTCATACCACAGATGAGTCGGCCGAATGGTTGGTCGAACTTATACGAGCCGTGCCGGTCGATGTGTCCATGCCCCACATCGTCGGGATCGACGGTGGCGGCGGGATTCCGGCCGTGTCGTTCGGTCCGAGCGATGCACCGGGATGTGTCGTGGTCGCCGGTATGCATTCGAGTGAGTTGACTGGTGTTTGGGCCGCCGTCGAAGTGGCAGCGCGGATGTCGAAGAAGTTCGAAGTGGCGTGTCACGTCGTACCTGCCGTCGATGTAGACGGTGTGCGAGAGCATAGTCGGCGGGTAGCCAGGGACTCCTCGCTCTCCGCGCTCCTGCGACTAAAAAACCACCGCGACTTGGAGGGGCAATTTCGAAGTGGCGCTCATCCGGAGGCCGAAGATCTTCGGCGCTGGCTCGAGCGCCTGCCGAGGGTGGACGCTTTTATTTCGCTCCACGCCGCGAATCACGTTGCTCCGGGCGGCTTTGTGTACCTGGGCGGCGACGACGAGCAGATGGTCGCTCAGACGGCACACGCGGTCGCAAGGCGGATGGACGAAATGAGCTTTCCGCGCCTCTCGGCCGACCCGACGGGCGTCGGCGGCGCGCGCATCGCAGACGGGGTTTTCGGATTGCCGCAAGCGCCGGGGTCGTGCATTGACTTCGTGCGGACCGCACTGAGTCCAGCCGTGGTAGCCGTGACCGAACTTCCCGTAGGTCTTGTCGAAGTGGATGGCGCGGTGACGCTCGCGCAACTCGACCGCTGGAAGCGACGTTACACGTCCGGTGACTCGTTGCCCGAGGTCTGCGTCACCGACTGCGTCGAGCGGCATATTGATGTGCTTACCCGCTTTGTCGCCGACATCTGTCGGACACTAAATCGACGTCGCTCACTCTCAGGAGACCCATGACCCAAAGCGTGCTTCACGTCGCGCCTGGTGGCAATGTCGGCCTTTTAGCGTCGAACTGCTGTCCCCTGATGAAATCGCAGTTTCCAGCCGCCACCTTTTTTCACCCACACCGAGCTTCGGTTTCCAATTTCAAGCTCCTCGTACTGGACTTCGCTGACATACGTCACCAGCACCACATCGTCGGCAACTTCGTGAACTTGAAAGTCTTTGAGGGGCAGTTTGATGTCGATTTCTTGCATCGGTGTCGAAAGGGTTTCTTCTCTGCGGTAGGTACGCCCTGACCGCCCGAATTCGAAGAAATCTTCCGTCAAAATGCCGTTCATATACTCATGATCGAATCTGGTCTCGGGCTTCCAAAGCGATTCTTCGAGTTCGTAAAGAGCTTTCTTGTCTGCATCGTCGAGATTCATGACAATCCTTTTCCTGAATGTCCTCTAGTCCTTTAAGCTCGCCGCAAAAGCCACGTGTGTCCCGTGCACAAGAGCTCAGACTTTCTTCGCGGCTGTGAATTCTCTTTCGAAGTAGACTATATGTCCATGCCGTTGAAGCCCCTGGGCGGCCACGATCGGAAACGACATGCGAATCTTATGGAGAGGATAACCTTGAGCCGAACTCATACCACAGATGAGTCGGTCGGTTGGTTGCTCGAACTCATACGGGCCGTGCCGGTCGACGCGTCCAGGCCGCGCGTCGTCGGGATCGACGGGGGCGGCGGCGCCGGTAAATCCACCCTCGCCGGACGACTCGCACAGGCAGCACCCGATGCGGCGTGTGTCCACATCGACGACTTCTATCGGCCGGAGCCCGATGACCCGAACCTTCGCCGAGAGCCATGCTGGTTCTTCGACTGGCGACGTGTGCGCGACGAGGTGCTCGTGCCCGTCACACGCGGCGAGCGAGCAAGCTTTCGACCGTACGACTGGGACGAAGGCGCTCTGAGTGAAACTGAAATGTGCGTCGAAGCCGACGGCATCGTGATCCTCGAAGGCATCTCGGCGCTGCGCCGCGAGCTTCGAGAGTGGATGGACTTTGGCATTTGGGTCGAGACGCCCGCCGATTTGCGGCTCCAGCGCGGCCTCGAGCGAGACGGGGAGGGCGCTCGTAGCCAATGGGTCGACTACTGGATGCCCGAGGAGGAGCGTTATTTCGAGTTGCACGGGCCGAAGGAATATGCGGACGTTGTGGTGACTGGAGAAGGAAGGTCGATGAAACGATGAAACTCGCCGTCTACTTCAATTTGGATTTGACGCTCACCAAGATGAGCATCTCTTTCGCCGAGATCACCACCCGGGTCTTTGAGGATATTGGTGTGCCACCCGACAAGCGCGATGGTGCGGCGTATGCCGACCTGTTCTTCGAGGAGTTGGACGCGGTCGGACAAACACCATGGCAGCGGGCCTTCGCACGCTACTTCGAGGAGCGGGGACTGTCGCTCGATGCCAGCTGTGCCGCCAAGCGTTACGTCGAACTCGAGCTCGAGGCAGTCCAGCCGGCCTTTGCCGACCTCGTGCCGTTTATACGCCAACTGACTCAGCAGGTTCTCGTCGGCGTGCTGACCCGAGGCATCGGGCACGTCCAGCGGGCAAAGCTCGACAAGCTCGGTCTGACCGAGGTGCTCGATGATGTCGTCATCTCCCATGAGGTCCGGGCCAGCAAGGCGGACGGCAGCCTGTTTCGCATAGCCGAGGAGCGTCTCGAGGCGGAGGCGTTCGTATACGTGTCCACCCACCCGTCCGACGTCGAGCACGCTGCTGCCGCCGGTTGGCACACAATGTTTACCGAGTCGCAGAGTCTTCGCGACCAGGTCTCGTCGTGGCTCGCGGAGTCGATGAAGCCGCTGTGAGCCGCGCCGCGGCGAGAATGGGTGCCGGACACCCTACAAGCCAGTGTTCATGCCGTTTGCAGGGTGTCCGGTGCCCTTTTTTCCGCTCGGAAAAGCCACCGCAGCGGCTGCCCCTCTTCGTCTTCTTCGAGCGTCACCACCGACATATCGTCGAAGCCCGCCCCGGCGAGTAGCTCGCACACCGCCTCGCGCTCGTAGGAGCGCTGGC
>CAYLTX010000053.1:0-38681 GCA_964386725.1 uncultured Bradymonadales bacterium
TCGAATCTCGGTGTCACACCACTAGCTCGTAAGGGAACGATATTCCCCGACGAGCCCCGGCTGTTGCGGGTTTGCGGCATTGGGGTTGAAAATGATCCCGATGCGATTCGAACGCATGACCTACAGATTAGGAATCTGTTGCTCTATCCAACTGAGCTACGGGACCAAAATGCGGGCCTCTAACTAGCACGAGGCCGCTGAGGATTCAACGACTGGTGTCGGCTCGGCCTTCCCGCGTTGTATACGACGACGATTTACGTCTATAATGCGAGGGAACCTAGTTTCCTTTGACATGAACGCACTCGATGGCACCGATTGCTGCGCTCGTCGCGCGGTGATGGAGCTTCCCAAACTATGGTCGATGGCCCCCCACCTCAGCGGGCGGCAGTCGGGGAGATGCCCGAGCATCTATGCACCGAGTGCACGTCGCTGCGCTTTGGGCGCGAGCCGTCGTGCGTCGACTGCGGCACCGCGCGGCCTGCGCATGGCTGGCAGCCGCTCTCCGAGCTGGGCGACGCGTATTTGGGGCGCACAATTGACCGACGCTTTTTGTTGACGCGCAGGTTGTATCGATGCGGCGATGAGGCGCTGTACCGGGCGACCAGCCTGTCCGACGCGCGCCACTTCGGGCTGTGGCTCGGCCAGCTCGAGGCATTTGGTTGTGGCCGCCAGCAGCTCGTCTCGCGCATGACGCGGGAGGTGCCCAGGGCGCACGGGCTGGACCCGGCCCACCTCGTCGCGGTCCACGAGCTCCTCGAATTCTCCGACGACCGCCTCGCCGTCGTCATGGATTATCCGCCCGGGGTTTCCCTCGAGGACGTCCTCGCCGAGGATGGCCCGCTCGAGGTCGATCGCGCCTGCAGGCTGGGCGCACAGCTCGCCCGCGCACTCCACAAAGCCCATGCCAGCGGGCTGATCCACCGCCAGCTCGATCCCTGGACCGTCATCATCTCCGAGTTGCCCGATGTCGGTGAGACCGCGCAGATCATTCACTTCGGCCTGCCGGCGCTCGACCGGCGCGGCGAAGACGCGCCCAACCGGCGCGCGTTCAACAGCCCCGAACAGCGAAAAAAGAAGGACCTCGACCGCGCCGGCAACCTCTATAGCCTGGGCGCCCTGCTCTTTTTCATGCTCACCGGCGAAGCGCCCACCCCGCAGTTTTCGGCCAACGACAGCTGGGGCGTGCGCGTGGAGACCGAGATGGTGCGCGTCTCGGAAGTACGCACGGCCGACGACGTGCCCGGCGTCCTCGACACTTTGGTGGCCGCGCTGATGGCGCGCAGCCCGACGGGCCGGCCCGGGAAGATGGCCGACGTCGTCGAGTTGCTCGAGCAATACGCCGGCGCCGACGAGCCCACCCACGAGCCGGCCGGGCACGACCCACACGGTCCCGAAGCCCGGGCCGGTTCACCGAGCCAGACGCTCACCAGCGGCAGCTATTTTCAATCCTCGGAGAAGACCGCGCCGGGCCGGCCGCGTGATGCCGGGCCGATTCCGCCTCGAGATGCTGCGGACGATCAGGCGAGCGCATCGGAGAATCCCGCTGCGACCTCGCCGCCCTCGCAAAAACAACTACCCGACGAGAACCTCCCCGGCGATCTCGGGGCGAACCATACGACTGTATTCAGAGCCGCCTCCGCCGAGAGCACAGAGAATTTCGGATGGATCAAACGTCCTCAGACCGGCGAGCCCGCCCCCGCGCAGACCGATGCCTCGCTCGAAGACTCTCACCAGCGTGACCAGAGCGACCAAGACGACCAGCGTGACCAGGACGACCAGAGCAACGAGGTCGATGAGGGCAGTGTAAGCAGTTCGGGCGCTCTATACGGCAAAGTCAAAGTCGAGCGTCCCGCCCGCGCAGCCACGCCCATCGGGCGGCTGGTCTGTGCGGCGAACGACCGCCGAGGCCGCCTACTCGTCGCCGATGACACCGACACATTGTGGCTGGCCGCCGGCCCGTCTTATGACGATCCCGACAGCCTCGGCGAGCTCGAAATTGCGCCGCGCTCGGTGGCCCTGTGGGGCGACGCGCTGCTCGTCGGTCTGGCGAACGGCAAGATAGAGTGCCGCGACATCGACGGCGCCCATTCACAGGTATTGCTCGAGACCATCGACCGCGCGTCGATCACCGGCCTGGCGGTCGATGCGGACACTGGCAAGATCGTCGCCTCGGCGGCCAACGGGCGGATCTATACGGCCACGCTGGTCGAAGAGACGGTCGACCAGATCGGCGATTCGGATTGGGAGCGGGTGCGAACGCGCCGCGAGGCGGTCGACGTCGCCCTGGCCGGCCCTGCGGGTTCATTTGCCGTGCTGCGCCTCGACGGGACCGTCGAGCTTCGAAACTTCGAGCCGCCCCACACCGTTCTGTGTGACTTTCACTGCTCCGGCGGCTGTTCCGCGCTCGCCCTATCGCCCGACGGCCAGCTGGTCGCCGTGGTCCTCGACGACGCCGTCCACCTGCATCACGCCGGCAGTGGCCAGCAGATCGCCGCCTTCGACAAGCTCACGCACCGCCCGACGGCCGTCTTCTTTGACGCCGACAACAACCTGGTGGGCATCTGCCAGAGCGAGTCCGGGTTGCTTCTATGGGATCTGGCCACCGACTCGGCTGTGGCTCAAAAGACTCGAGCGACCGGCAGCTGACAACTCACTCGGCGGCCATCCGGGGCCCGTGGCCCGATTCGGGCGTGCGGGGCAGGCTCGCGGCCTCATCCTGGCGGAACTCCTCGAGCATCGGGAAATTACCCAATTTACGAAGCTGGCCCTTGAGAGCCGCGGCCAGCTCTTTGCCCTTTTTGATGGTGGGAGGCAGGGCCGCGGAGACACCCGTGGCGGCTGCGCTCGAGCCGAGCGCGGTGGCCAACCCGATAGGTCCGACCGGTCGGCAGCCAAACAGGTGGCTGACGCCGGGCGTCTCGACCAGCGCCAGCAGCAGCGCCGCCGAGCCGAGGCTGGCCGTGGTGGTCTCGCGGGTCGGCTTGCCCACGGCCAACGTCTGGCCGAGCTGAGTGCCCACCGTCGCCAGCAGCGCCACCGTCGAGGCCTTCTTCTTACCACCGGGCATCCCGCGCGCCATCATCCAGGCCAGCGTGGCACCGGCGCCGGTGGTGATGGCGCGGTCGAGGATGTCGCGGTCGAGTTTGGTGCCCAGCGCCTCGCCGGGGCCCTCGCCGAGCACGTCTCCGAGCTCGGCCTCGCTGGGCGTGCGCATCACGATGGACAGCGACGGGGCGATATCGGTCAGCAAATTGATCAAGAGGAGTTGGCGGGCGTTCATGGGCGGCCGCCTCAGCAGGCTCGCCAGCAGGGTAAAGCCGATCTCACCGAAGTTACCGCCGGTCAGAATCGACACGGCATCTCGCACCGAGCCCCACATCGCCCTGCCCTCGGCGACCGCACGCACGATGGTCTCGATGCGCTCGTCGACGACGATGATATCGGCCGCCTCGCGGGCGGCGGCCGTGGCGTCCTCGCCCAAGGCGATGCCGACGTCGGCCAGGCGGATGGCCGCGGCGTCATTCGCCCCATCGCCGGTCATGGCGACCGTTTTGCCGTCGCGCTGCAAGGCCTGGACGATGCGCACCTTATGAGCCGGCGTCGCACGCGCGATGACCGTGCAGTGCAACAGCGCCTCGTCGAGCTCGTCGTCGGTCATCTGCTCGATCTCGGGGCCGGTCAGCATACGCCCGCCGTTGATCAGACCGAGGTCCTGGGCGATGCGATGGGCGGTGCGCGGGTGGTCGCCGGTGATCATGAGCACGGCGACGCCGGCGTCGTGGAGCTGCGAGATGGCCTCCGCAGAGGTCGGGCGGACCGGATCGCTGAGCCCCACAAAGCCGCGAAAGACGAATTTCGAGATGCGCGCTTCGTCGAGGTCTCGCTCCTCGGAGGCGCCCCGCTCGGCGACGGCCAGCACGCGCAAACCGCGGGAGGCGAGCTCCTCGGCGCGGCCGATCAGCTCCTCGCGCATGGCCTCGTCGATGGGCTCGGTGCCCTCGTCGGTGGTCCGCCTCGAGCAGCGCGGGATGACCACCTCCGGGGCGCCCTTGATATTGATGACCAGGCCGTCGTCGCTGCGGCCGAGCACGGCGTGGTAGCCGCGGCCGGGCTGGAAGGGCATCTCGTCCATCCGCTCCCACTCATCGAAGCCCTCGTGCGGCTCGACGCCGGCCTCGTGGCCGCCGTTGACCACGGCGCGGTCGGTCGGATGCGGCAGCTCGTGGCCGTCCGGCGACGCGGGACTGGCGCGCAGGGCCCCGGCGAGGATGAGCGCCTGCCAGGGCGCGGGCTCGCCGTCGACGCTCTCACATCGGCGGCCGTCACAGACCACGTCGAGCTCGATGCGCCCCTCGGTCAGCGTGCCGGTCTTGTCGGCGCAGACGACGTCGACGCGCCCCAGCCCTTCGACCGCGCGTGGGTTTCGAACGAGCACGCCGTGCTCGGAGAGCCGACGCGCCGCCGCGAGTTGGGCGACCGTGGACAGCAGCGGCAAGCCCTCGGGCACCGCGGCCACGGCCATGCCCACGCCGGCATCGATCAGCCGGTCCAGATCTTGGCCACGACCGAGCCCGGCGGTGATCAGGAACAGCCCGCTCAAGCCCGCGGCGGGCACGGTCACGTCCGTCAGCGCTTCCAGCCGTTGCTCGACGCCGGTCGCCGGCGCCTGTCCGGCCCCGGAGAGCACACCACGGCGCGCTTCGGTCTGCGCCCCGGTCGCTACAACAACCGCCCGGGTGCGCCCGGTGGCGATCGAGGTCCCCTCGTAGAGCATCGAGCTGCGCTCGGCCACCGCCGCCGCATACGACGCAGAGGACTCCTTGTGGACCGGCAGCGACTCACCGGTCAGGCTCGATTCATCGACCTCGAGGTCGACCGCCTCGATGATGCGACAGTCGGCGGGCACGACCTCGCCCGAGTTCAACATGAGGACGTCTCCGGGGACCAACTCCTCGGCGTCGACAGTCGTTTGACTGCCTCCGCGCAATACGCGCACAGCCTCGGCCTCGCGCTCCTCGAGGCCGGAGACGGCCTGCTCGGCCTTGAAGCGCTCGACCCCGCCGAGGACACCATTGAGCGCGATGGCGGCGCTGACCATCGCCGCGTCACCCAGGGAGCCGACCACCGCAGACACGCCGGCCGCCGCCGCCAACACCGGCGTAAACGGATTGGCCAACTCGGTGCCCACCGCCCGCGCCACGAGTTCGGTCTGAGTGGCGGGCTCGGCACGCTCGGGCTGTCGCTGGCGGGCGACGGCCGGGTCCAGTCCCGCCTCGGAGGACTCCAGACGCTCGAGCACTTCGTCGACCGTCAGGCTGTGCCACTGGGTCGGGTCGCGCCGGGGTGGACGAGGCTCGCGTTCGAGCAGCATCGCGTGGCGAAGCCCGTTGGCCAGCGCCACCAACGAGACGGCGTTGACGCCGAGCATAACGCTGCCCGGCTCGGTGTCGTTGAGGCCGCGAAGCGACAAAAAGGTCGCGATCGCCGCGCCCAGGCCGGCCAGCCCCACGCTCTGCTCGGAGACGCGCCTGGCGCGAGCGCAGGCCTCGAGCACGAACGCCGCCGAATCGAGATCACCGTCGCACAGCATATGAGCCGCCCACGGCGGGCCGTCGGGGCCCCGGCACATGCCGATGGCCAGGTCGGCGGCGACCATCGCCTCCGAGGGCCCCGGCGCGACCAACGCGACGACGCCGCCGTCGCGCTGTTGCACGCGCACCACCTCCGCCAACCCGCCGTCGAATTGCACGACCTCGTCGGGCCCGAGCGATTCCCCGGCGTCTCTGTCGTCGGTGGCAATGACGATGCGAAGCCCGGCCTTTCTGGCCCCGCTGAGCAGCGGCTCGGCGCCCGGATCGGTCGACGCACGCGTCTGCACCAGCGCACACAGCGCTCCGCCGCGGACCAGCCCGAGCACCGGCGCCCGCGCGCTTCCGAGCTCCTCGGCGCGCTGCCGGGCGGCCGAATCCACCTCGACGTCGAGGCGCTCGAGTGGGCCGAGCTTCCAGCCACCGCTCGTGCGCAGCGTCTCGGGCTCGGCGGCTTCGAATAACTCGTGCGCATGGTGGTGCACCTCGTCGACCTCGACCTCACCGACGGGCGCGACCGTGCCGACGCAGAGCTCACCGGTAAAGAGTACGCGTCCGTCGATGACGACCGTGTCCACGCGGTCCATGACGTCGAAGCCCGACGGACTCAGCGGCACGATATTGCGCTGGGCGAATACCCGCATCATCTCGGCGTTGAAGCCGTCGCGGCCGTACCGGGCCGCCTTGGGCAGCCCGCCAAATAGCGGCGCGGTCGACAGCTCGAGGTTGTGGGTGTCGGCCAAGCCCACCACGAAGCCGCCGATGGAGGTAAACCACGCCTCGTCGGCGTATTGCTCGATGACGCCCTCGGGCAGCGGCCGCGGGCGCTTACCGGCGTCGACCGGAGTGCGCCGCCGGTCCCAATTTAGATAGCACAGCTGCGGCTCGCGCTCCTTCCACACCCTCTGGCGGGCGCGCTCTCCGCGCAATTTGGCCGCCTGGAAGACGATGTCGATGGCCGGGCCCACCGGCCCGGAGCCGACCGCCTGGGCCAGTGAGTTGAGGGTGCCAAAACCCACGTCGACGGCCTGCGCGCCGAAGAAGTCCTCGAGGCGCTGGCGAAGCCGGGGGGTGTTCTCGACCACGTTGGTCATCGCCGCGAAGTCGAAGCCGAGCTGGGGCGGCTCGAAGCCGGTGAGCTTGAGGGTCGTGCCCAGCCCCACGGCCACCGCGTCCACGCTCATGTCGACGAGCTTGCGTGCGATGGGCTCGATATCGGCGGGATGCTCCGGGCGCGGCCCCGAAAACGCCTCCTCGGACAGGCCGCAATGTGCTTCGACCCCCTCGACCACCGCCACGATCTGGCGAGGCTCGACCAACGCCGATCGGTACGAGACCACCGCCCGCGCCAGGTGCCCGTTGATGCGCACCCACTCGACGCCCTCGAGCTTGTCGAAGGCCTCCTCGAGCTTCTGTGCGTATTGGCCAAACCGCTTCGGGCCCACGTCGCGCAATTCTATATGCAAGCGACGGCCGTTGGCCTCACGCACCCGGCGGTATTGATGGCCGAATAGATTCGCCAGTGACTCGAACCAGCGTCTCTCGGCGATGTTGGGCGTCAACCCGTCTAGCAACCCCATCGTTCCTCGAATGGTCTGGAGATCTCATTGACCCTTCAGCTCATGCAAACAGCCCCGCAGCGAAGCTAAGCACTTGGGAGATCGCCCCAAGCGAAACCTGCCCGCAGACCTCTTTAGGAACTTCAACAGCAAATGATGGGCTTCAACGCAGCACCGGTCGTCACAGCTGGTCGTCGGTGCCGGTTGTCATTGATAAGATGGCGTTGTTTGACTAGTGTAGCCGATCGTTACGTTGTATTGGGAACATCTACGCCGTCTTTGGGGTTGTACTCTACGTCGGCGCATACTTGCACGGGAGACGATACGATGAGTTTTGAAGATAGAGGCTACGACGGCAGCCACGGCCAAGGGCACAACAACGACTGGAGTGACCAGTCCAACGGCGGCGGGTACGCGGCGACCGCCCAGCAGCACCAGGCGGCCCAGACCCCCGCCCAAGTCGGCGTCGATGAGCGCATGGCGTTCATCCAACGCACCTACGCCCACCTCGCCGGAGCGGTAGGGCTGTTCCTCCTGCTCGAGGTGCTGCTATTCACCACCGGCGCCTTCAAGGCGATCCTCCCCCTGATGATCGGCTATAAATATTCTTGGGCAGTGGTCCTGGCGCTATTCATCGGCGGCGGTATGCTCGCCGAGCGCTGGGCCCTGAACAGCGAGTCCAAGGCAATGCAATACCTGGGCCTGGGTGCCTACAGCGCTCTTTGGGCGGTGATCTTCGTGCCGATGATTTATATGGCACTGGCCACGTCGCCCGCGGCGATTCCGTCGGCCGCCGGCGTCACGCTTCTGGTCTTCGGCGGATTGACCGCGTTTGTCTTCACGACCAAACAAGACTTCTCGTTTCTGCGAACCGCCCTGGTCGTCGCCAGCCTGCTGGCCTTCGGCGGTATCGCCGCGTCGATCTTTTTGGGCTTTCACCTGGGCATCTGGTTCTCGGTCTTCATGGTCGGCCTGGCCTCGATCAGCATCCTGTACAACACCTCGAACGTGCTGCATCGCTACCGCACCGACCAGCACGTCGGCGCTGCGCTGGGGCTGTTCTCCTCGGTGGCGCTGCTGTTCTGGTACGTGCTGAGTATCTTTATGGGAGAGTGAGGTAGGAGCAAGAACGACAAAAGGCCCTCCGATTCGGAGGGCCTTTTGTCGTTCTTGCTGGCTCGAAAGCTCAATAACTCGCCAACGAATACACCTCATGCCTTTTCAGCTTGTCCCGCCCGTCCAAAAAGTCCAGCTCGATCAAAAAGCCACACTCGACGACCGTGGCCCCGCAGCGCTCGACCAGCTCGCAGGTCGCCGCGGCGGTGCCGCCGGTGGCGAGCACGTCGTCGACGACGACGACTCGCGAGCCGTTGTCGACACCGTCGATATGCATCTCGACGCGGTCAGTGCCGTATTCGAGCGCGTAATCGACCCCGTAGCATTCGTGGGGCAGCTTGCCCGGCTTGCGCACCAGGCTCAGCCCGACGCCCATCGCGTAGGCCAGCGGCGCGCCGAATAGAAAGCCGCGGCTTTCGATGGCTACGATGTGGTCGATATCGCGGCCTGCGTAGCGTGCCTTGAAGTGCTCGATGACCTCGCCGAAGAGTTCGGGGTCGTTGAGCAGCGGGGTGATATCCTTGAAGCCGATGCCCTCTTCGGGGAAGTCCTGGATGGTGCGAATGCCGGCTTTGATGCGCTCTTCGAACGTCTGCACTTAACTCGACTCCTCAGGTATCTCTTCGTATCGGTTCTCGCGCGAGTGAAATCCGCGCAGGCCGTCCCAATGCTCCATTTCTTTGGTGAAGCTATAATCTGTCAGGTCCAGGTGGACCGGCGTGACGCTGATCTTGCCGTCGGCGATGACGTTGCAATCGCTGCCCGGCAGGTCGTCGAAGCCGAGCTCGGCGCCGCCCAGCCAATAATAAGGTCGCTTGCGGGGATCGTGCTTCTCCTCGACGACTCGGCCGTAATTTCGCCGGCCGAGCTTGCACACCACCATCTCGGTGTCCGGGCCGGCCTCGCGGGGCACGTTGACGTTCAAAAAGACCCCGCGTGGCAGGCCGTGCTCGAGCACTTGCTCGGTCAGCCGTTTGGCGGCCGAGGCTGCAGCGCTGAAGTCGAGGTTTCGGTAAGCAGCCAGACTCACTGCGATCGACGGCACGTCGACCAGGGTCGCCTCGATGGCGCCGGCGACCGTACCGCTGTAGATGACGTCGTCGCCCAGATTTGCGCCGTGGTTGATGCCCGACACACAGATATCGACGTTGTCGATGAGGTGATTGAGCGCCACATAGACACAATCGGTGGGCGTGCCGGAGATGGCGTGGCGGCGCTCACCAAAGTCGCGCACGCGCACCGGCATCCGAAGCGTAATCGCCTGGCTGACCGCGCTCTGCTCGGCCTCGGGGGCGACGACCCAAACCTCGCCCAGCTCGCCGAGCGCCTCTTCGAGCGCCTGGATGCCGCGGGCTTGGATGCCGTCGTCGTTTGTAATGAGAATGGTAGGGCGGGACACGTGGCCTACTCTTCGTCTTCTTGGTTCTGACGACGAAGCTTGGAGACCTGTCGCTGGAGCCGGTCGAGTTCACGCTTCATGGTGCGCAAGTCGTCCTGGGTGGCCAGGTTGAACTGCTCGGCAAACTCGGCCTTTTTCTCGTCGAGTTTACTTTTGACCTCGTAGGAAGCTTTGAAGGCATTGGCAAAGCCTTTCTGGACCTTTTCATTGGCCATCAGCTTTTGCACGGTGGGGTTTTGCATCGCCTTCATCGCCAGGTTCAAAAAGTCGTCTTTCATACTCGCCATCGTCTCGTCCGTGTGTGCGTGACAACTAATCCGTGCTCAACATGGTTCTCCACACAGGGAAAGTCAAGGCTTTAAGGGCCTGCGCGTGCTGCCCAACCGGCAACCTGGGCGTTTGGACGGGCCTCGGAAGGATCCACCGGTCTCTGCTGTTGAGTTTTTAGGATCTCCGTATAAGCTGTTGCGAAACAGGTTCGCCACTGCGACTTCCTCCATGAACCAGCCCGACAGCAAGTCAAAATCGACGTATAAGAAGGTCGCCCGCATCGGCGCCATTGCGCTAGCGGTATGCCTGCTACTCGGCGCATTTGCGTATTGGCTGGTGGTGCCCGGGGTCGCCGACAAGGTGGTGCGCGACAAGCTCGCCGCCGCCGAGGCGAAGTTCGAACTCGACATCGAGATGCAGGAGGTCTCCACCACCGGCCTCAGCGGCGTCCGCCTCACCGGCTTCAAAGTCACCGATCCTGCCACTGACAAGCTCGTCGCCGAAGTGGGCAACGTCTCGGCGGCCGTCGACGGCTTCGAGATCCTGATGGGCAACCGAGAGTTGTCGGCGCTGTCGGTGCGCAACGCCACCCTCTATGTCCACCGCTACAGCGACGGCTCGACCAATCTGGAGCGGCTGCTCGCACGACGTGGCGGCGGCGAGGATTCCGATGACGAGAGTGACGACGCCTCGGATGATGCATCCGCGGCCGACAAGCCCGGCTCCGCGAAGACCGGCGCGTCGTTTCTGCGCCTCTTCGGCGGCCAGTGGCCGGATCTGGGCGTGACCAACGCGCGAGTCGTCCTCAGCGCCGACGACGACGTCGAGCCCTGGCCGGTCTCCGAGCTGGCCACCGAAACGCTCGTTCTCGACTCCCACGGCGATTGGGCCGCGCTCGACGCCGAGTTCACAGTCACCGATAGCGGCACGAGGCCGCGCTGGGCGCTGCCCGAGCGCATCGATATGAGCGCCGAGCTGCGCCTTCCGCTGTGGGAGTCCAGCGGCCAGGTCGATTTTTCGTCCCCGCTCGAATTGGTCGACCTCGGCCCCTACCCCTTCCTGCGTGTTGGGATTGGAGGCTTTGGCGTGGACTCGGAGCGCACCGTCAGCGCGCGCGGCCTGTCGCTGGGCGTCCAGGGCGAGTCGGAGCCGAGTCGGCTGGTGAACATCGAGCGCGTCGCCGCGAGCTTCCGCTCGTTGGACCCGTCGTCCTCGCTCGAGGAGTTGCGGCCGCTGGACGTGCACGTCGAAAACCCGAAGCTGAGCGTGCGCCATGACGCCCAATTCGGCAGCGCGGTCAACGACCTAAACCACCTTATGCGCGCGCCGTTCGCCGCAAATATCCACGGTCGCGCAAAGAATATCGCCACCGAGATCGCCACCAAAAAAGGCCTCGACATCGAAGAGGAGGAGGACACCGGCGGCGGCCTGATGGCCATGCTCGGCGAGGTCGATTGGACCGATTTCCTGTCCAATAAAGCGCCTCAGAGCGTCAGCGTGACCGGCGCGCGCGTCGAGGTCGAGGATGCTCGGCCGCTCGCGCTGGTGGGCTCGGACCCCGAAGTCTCGCTGCGCGACGGCAGCTTCGAGTTTACGCATCGAGCCATCCACGGCGAGCTGGTCTTCCGGGGTGGGTTTGGCGCCTTCGCCAACGGGGACCAGTCGCGCGGGTCGGCCCAAGGCGAGCTGCGCTGGAGTTATCGGGACAATGGGCTCGATATGAGCGCCAACATCGACGCGCTCAGCCTCCCCTGGCTGGTCCAGGTCTTCGACGCCCGCCTGGCCGAGCGAGTGCGTGCCGGCACGCTGAGGGTGAACTTGGAGGCGAATCGTGCGGCCAAGAAAGAGCGCACCGACTTGTCCGGGTTGGTTTCGGTCGAAGATGCGAACTTCTTCTTGCCGGCGATCACCGAGGACGCGGTCGAGAATCTCACGACTAGCTACTCGTTTTCGGGCCACTACGACCCCTCACAGGCCGTCCCCGAGCCTACCATGCTGGCCAGGCGCGCCATCGAGGCCGACGAGCCGGACGGCTCGCCGGCAGATAAGGCTAAACAGGCCGCCGCCAAAACAGGCGACAAACAAGACGCCGACGATCGACCGCCCACCCGCGGCGGGCTGGTCATCGAGAGCGGCACGGCCAAGCTCAACGGGATCGAGGCCGAGTTTCGCCCGGCCCTCTACGGCCTCGACGGCTTCAGCCGGCGCCCGGCCCGTTTCGACATGGCCGTCAAAATGGACAAGGTCGGCGTGCCCGAGCTGTTCGCCGCCGTCCCGGATGCCATCAAAGGTCCGGTGGCGGGCACCGAGATGACCGGCACCTTTGGCTGGGAGCTGGCCGTCGAGGTCCCGCTATACCGCGCCGGCAAAATGCAGTGGAAGAGCAAGCCGGTGCTCGAGGGCTTCGAGTTGGTCAGCATGCCCGAGCAGGTGGATGTGCGAAAGATGAGAGACGCCTTCGACGCGACGCTGTACGATCCCGCCATCGAGTGGAAGCGCGAGGTCCACATCCCCGAGATGCGTCCGGTGCCCATCGATCTGCTCGTCGATCATAGCGGCCTGGAAGAAGAAGTCTTCATCGAGCGACGCCGCAAAAGGGAGTGGCCGCCGCGTTACGCCGAAGAGGTCCGGGCAAACCGCCACGAAGAGGACGATTTCGAGCCGCTCGCGCCCCACCCGGCCCCCTGGGAGGAGCCCGAGCAAACCCTGACTACGCGAGGTTCGGTCTTCGGCATCGGTCAGGATACAAGCGACTCTTCTGCCGATTCGAACGGCAATGCCACGGAGACAGCCGGCGACCTCGACGACGCTGCTCCGCCCCCACGACAGCGCGCCCGAGAGGCCGAAAAGACCGAGAAGGACGAAAAGTTCATGGTCATGTGGGAGGACGAGGAAAAAGAGCATCCCTACGGCGAGTATACCTACGTGCCGCTGCAATACGTCTCGCCGTGGATGATCCGGGCGGCCATGACCACCGAGGACAACTCCTTTTTCAAGCATGGCGGCTTCAACTGGTATGCGCTCAAGGATTCGGTCCAAGACAACCTCGAGGCCGGCGCCTATGTGCGCGGGGCGAGCACGATTTCGATGCAGCTGGTCAAAAACGTCTTCCTCAACCGCAAGAAGGTCATGGCGCGCAAATTCCAGGAGGCCTTCCTGGTGTGGCTGATGGAGGACGTGGTCGACATCCCCAAGGCGCGCATCCTCGAGCTGTACTTCAACGTCATCGAGTACGGCCCGGGCATCTACGGCATCCACGACGCCGCGGTGCACTACTTCGGCAAGCGGCCCGACAAGCTGTCGCTGACCGAGGTCGCCTGGCTGGTGAGCATCGTCCCCAACCCCAAAAAATATCACCTCTACTACGAGCGCGGCCAGATCACCGACGGCTGGTTCCGCCGGATGCTGCGCTACGTCAAGATCATGCAGAACCGCGAGCGTGTGACCGAGCTGGAGTATGAGGCGGCCAAAGACGACAAGCCCAGCTTCTATAAGCCCGCCGACGGCGAGCCGCTGATGCGCATCGAGCGCGAACCCGACGATCTCGAGGAGCTCCAAGAGGACGAGACCCAATTCGAGATCCCCGGCCTCAACGACTTCTTCGGCCCTTGATTCGGTACCGCCCGAAGCTTCTCGTTTGATGGGCGGCTTTTCGCTCGATAGTCTCTTATCCACTCTCCAGCCAATCTACGGGTTGCCAAGCACCGTCGGCATGCCGCATGCTGATCACGGTTGAATTTTAGATCTATGCGTTCGTCGCTACGTTTGGAACACTGAAGCACAAGATGCCGTCATAACTGGTGGCACCCGCGGAATACGCCGACGGCTGCCGGGCATTTCACTCCAGAGGCCTATCAATAGTCTCTGTTGGAGCGCGTCGAGCGATAAAGGCCAAATATTATGGACCTCAATCAAAGCGACACGACCGGAGGAGACGCAGCAGATCAGCGCCGCAAGATCTTGGGCCTGGTGCGCAGCGTCGCGCGCCGGATTCGGATGCAGCGCGCGATGGAGCGGTTTACCTCCGGGGCGCTCGCCTATTTGATGGTCATGGCCGTGGCCGTGGTGCTCTATAAGACCACCTGGATCGGCTACGACAGCCTCGTGACGGTCGGGCTCGGTCTGCTGGCGTTGCCGGCCGGATTGGCCCTGTGGGGCTGGTTTTCGCACGTCGACCGCGTGGCGCTGGCCCAGCGTATCGACCGCAGCAATGGGCTTCATGACCGGCTGTCTACGGCGCTGAGCCTGCTCGAGGATGGCAAGGACGACGAGTTCATCCGCGCCCAGATTCGAGACGCGCTCAAGCATAGCGAAGGCGTCGACACCGCCAGCGCGGCGCCGTTTCGCCGGCCCACGGACCTGGCCGCCTTCGGGATCTTTTTGGCCGCGGTCGCCCTGCTCGCCGTCTTCGAGCCCCCATCGCACGTCCAGCCGCTTCCCGAGCCGCCCCAGATCCGCCACGACCCGGTCCTCGACGAGGCCACCGTGGCCATGGAGCGCGAGCGGCTCGAGGAGATGAAGGCCCAACTCGAAGATATCGAGGACCCGGAGGTCGAGGAGCTCGTCGAGGAGATCGACGACCTGCTCGACGAGGTCGACAACCGCGAGATCTCCGAGAAGGACTTCCTCGAGCGCATCGACGAAATCGAGGAGGAATTCTTCGACGAGCAGCGCGATCAGTCTTCCCAGGAGCTGACCGACAAGCTCAAGAAGGCGGCCGAGGAGCTCGAGGAGGAGGCCGCCGAGGACCTCGAAGACCAAGAGGAGCTCAAAGAAGCCGTCGACGCCCTCAAAGACGAGAACCTCGAAGATGCATCCAAGGCGATGGAGAAGCTCGCCGAGAAGCTCGAGAACAAAGAGTTGAGCGACGAGCAGACCGAGAAGCTCGCCAATCTCCTGGAGAAATTCGCCGACAAGGTCGACCCCGACGACCCCGAGCTGCAGAAGCTGGCCGAGAAGCATCAGGAGCTCGTCGACAAGCTCTCCAAGAAGTTCGACTCCGACGGCAACCTCTCCGACAGCGACAAAAAGCGGCTCGATCGCGAGAAGAAGAGGCTCTCCGAGATCAAAAGAAAGCAGCGCGAGCAGGCCAACAAAGAGTCGAGCCGACAACTCAAGCGGCTGCAGCGTGCCTCCGAGGAGATGGCCAAGAAGCTCAAAGAAAAGGACAATGAGCAGGCCCAGAATGGCAAAAAGGGCGAGAAAGGCGAAAAAGGCGAAAAAGGCGAGCAAGAAGGCCAAAAACAGGCCCAGAACGACGGCGAAAAAGGCGAGCGCCAGGAACAAGACGGCCAGCAGGGCCAACCCGGAAAGAAGCAAGACTCCCAGCAACAAGCCGGAAAGATGGCCGAGGACGCCGCTCGTGAATTCGACAAGGCGGACAAGCAACGAAAAGGCGAGAAGGTCCGCCGCATGGCCCGAAAGCAGCTCGACGAGATGAAGGAGTCGATGCGCCGCTCCAACTCACAGAGCAGCGGCGAGGGTAGCGAGGACTCCGAGCGCGGCGAAGATATGAAAGATTTTCTCCGCCGCGCAAAAGGCCAAGAGAAAGAAGGCGGCGAGCAGGGCCAAGGCCAACAGGGTGAAGGCAAACAAGGCGAGGGCCAGCAGCAAGGCCAGGCCAAAGGGGACTCGCAATCCGGCCAGAAGAAGGACGGCAACCAGCCCGGCGGCGGCGACCCCGAGGAGTCCAACCAATACGGCCAAGGCGAAGGTGACCGCAAGCTCGGCGACAAGACCTCGATGGCCGGCGATGCCAAGGACACCAAGGTCGACGGCCGCAAGAGCGAGGGCGCCAGCAAGTCCGAGATCATTAAGGCGGCCAGCGAGAAGGGATTCGCGACCACTGATTATAAAGACGTCTATGTCGACTACGAATCGGTGGTCGAAGAGGTCATGGACCGCGAGGAAGTCCCCGCCGGCTACCGCTATTATATCAAGCGTTATTTTCAGTTGATCAAACCACGAGAATGAGCCCAACGGCTCGTCACTGTCTCGATACTACTGAGCATCCGGAGTCTCACAGCATGGCAACCGAAGCGAAGGCTGCAACCTCGGCAGAGGTCGAAGAAAAGGTCGCGCAATTCCAGCGTGACTGCCAGCGCATGAGCGATGAGATCGGCAAGGTAATTGTCGGCCATCGCCCGATCATCAATGGCGTGATCATCACGATGCTCTCGGGCGGAAACGTCCTCCTGGAGGGAGTGCCCGGCCTCGGCAAGACGATGCTGGTGCGCACGCTGTCGGAGACGCTGGGGCTGAAATTCTCGCGCATCCAATTTACGCCCGACCTGATGCCCACCGATATTTTGGGCACGGTCATGATCATCGAGGACGAAGACGGCACCAAGCACTTCGAATTCGAGCGCGGCCCGATCTTTGCCAATATCGTGCTCGCCGACGAGATCAACCGCGCCACGCCCAAGACCCAGGCGGCGATGCTCGAGGCGATGCAGGAGCGCAGCGTCACGGTGGCCAAGGACACCATGCAGCTCGACGACCCGTTCTTCGTGCTGGCCACCCAGAACCCGCTGGAAATGGAGGGCACCTACCCGCTTCCGGAGGCCCAGCTCGACCGGTTTTTGTATAAGCTCAACATCGAGTTTCCGTCGCTCGACGAGTTGCACACGATCATGGAGCGCACCACTCAGAGCGACGCGCCCGAGGTGGAGAACGTCATCGGCCAGGAGCGGCTGGTCGAGATGAAGAAGTTCGCCCGCCAGGTGCCCGTGGCGCGTCACGTCCAGGACTACGCGCTCAGGCTCCTGCAGGCGACTCACCCCGACAACGAGACCACGCCGGACATCACCAAGCGCTACGTGCGCTTTGGCTCCTCGCCTCGTGGCGCCCAGGCGATCTTGCTGTCGGCGAAGGTCCGCGCGCTCTTCGACGGACGCTTCAACGTCTCGTGCGACGATATCCGCGCCTCGGCCGTCCCCGCGCTTCGCCACCGAGTCATCTTGAACTTCGAGGGCGAAGCCGAAGGCGTGAAGACTGACGATATTTTGTACGAGATCATCGATACAGTTCGGGAAAACAGAAAGTGAGATAGTGAGAGAGTAAGACAGTGAGAAAAGACGAACAGCCAACCAAACACGCCAGGTCGAACGGGAGCCGTTGCAGTATCTAACTTTCTCACTTTCTAACTCTCTAACTCTCTAACTCTCTTGTGCATCAGGGCGTAAACGGCCACCGGCCAAAAAAGAAACGAGACTGCAACCCACCATGCCAACCCAGCAGGACCAATTTGACGACGAGTTTCTAAAAAAACTCGAGTACCTCTACGTCGTCTCCAAAAAGATCGTCGCCGGCCGCGCCATGGCCGAGCGAAAGACGCGCATCGTGGGCAGCGGACTGGAGTTCGCCGACCACCGCTCGTACTCGCCGGGTGACGACTTTCGGGGGTTGGACTGGAAGGTCTACGCGCGCACCAACAAGCTATTCTTGCGGCTCTTCGAGGAGGAAGAAGATCTCTATATCTACTTCTTGCTCGACTGCAGCCGCTCGATGCAGCTGGGCTCGCCGACCAAGTGGGACTACGCCAAGCGGGTCGCCGCGGCGCTGGGCTATATCGGGCTGAGCAACCTGGACCGGGTAAGCATCATTCCGTTCTCGAGCCAACTCGACGGCCGGCTGCCGCCGTCTCGGGGCAAGGCGCAGATCTTCAAGATCTTCGACTTTTTGCGCGCGCTCGAGCCGGGAAAGCACACCAGCATGGAGGACGCCTTCTCGACCTTCGTCGCTCAGAATAAGCGACGCGGCATGGCGGTCGTGCTCAGTGACTTTTATGACCCCGAGGGCTTCGAAGAAGGCCTCAACAAGCTTCGCTACTATAAATTCGAGCCGATCGTCATCCACGTCTACGACGAGCGCGAACTCACGCCGACGGTGCAAGGAGAGATGCAACTGGTCGACGTGGAGACCGGCGATGTCCGCGAGCTGACGATCACCCCCGAGGTGGTGCGTGAGTACCGCGAGGCGTTCTTCGAATTCAGCCGCGAGCTCGAGGAGTATTGCACCAAAAAGCAGGTGCTGTATTTCCGGGTGCCCATCCAAGAGGCCTTCGATGAGCTGATCCTGCGCGTATTTCGAGCGGGAGGCTTCGTCAAATAATGCAATTTACCGGATTACCACTGAATACCATCCTGACGCTCGCCGGCGTGGTCGCCGCGGGTGTGACGGTGCTGTATATCCTCAAGTTGCGAAAACGGCGCATTCAGGTGCCGTTCTCGCACCTTTGGGGACGCGTTCTGGACAAAAAACGGCGCCAATCTGACTTCTGGCGGCGTTTTCGGCGGCTGTTGTCGTGGCTGCTGCATATCTTGATGGTCGCCCTACTCGCCTTTGCGCTGGCCGATCCGCACCTCGAGGACGAGACCGTTCGGGGCCGGCATATTCTGCTTCTGATCGACAACTCGGCCAGCATGGCCGCCACCGATGTAAGCGGCGGCGCCGATCGGCTGGACGTCGCCCGCCAGAAGGCCCTCGAGATCTTGAAGACCATCGGCCCGGAGGACCGCGTCATGCTGGTCGCCTTCAACGACCAGCTCCAACCGCTGAGCCCGTTCGTCTCCGAGGCGTCCATCCTCGAGCAGCCCATCCGCGAGCTCCGGGTCGCGGCCACAGGAACCTCCTACGAGGAGGCGCTGGGCTTCGCGGCCGACTCGCTTCGAGACACCGAAAATGGCCACCTCGTGCTGCTCAGCGACGGCTCGGGGGTCGACGAGCAGGACTACGAGGGCTTCGACTTCGGCGAGAGCACCTCGCTGCGACACCACAAAATTGGCGAGAGCGAGGGCAACGTGGCCGTCACCGGGTTTAACGTGCGCCGGTATGTGGCCAATAAGCTCGACTACGAGCTATTCGTCCAGCTCAAAAATTACTTCGACCGGCCCGTCGAGGCCGAGCTGCAGATCCACGCCGACGGGCGCATGGTCGACACCAAACCGCTGACCTTGGCGCCCGGCGAGACGCTGCAGCGCTTCTACCCCAGCCAGGCGGTCTCCGGCGAGAAGCTCGAGGCGCGTGTGCGGCTGACCAGCCGCGACGCGCGCGATGTCTTCCCGCTCGACGACCGCGCGTTCGCGATGCTGCCCCCGATCAAAAAGGTCCGCGTGCTGGCAGTCTCGGACGGCAATCTCTTCTTGGAGGGCCCGCTCCTGCTCAACGCCAACCTCGAGGTCGAGCGCCTCTCGCCGGCCCAATACACCCCGCAGAGCTCGGAGGGCTACGATCTGACAATCTTCGACGGCATCGCGCCGGCGCTGCCCGAGGAGGGCAACTTCGTCTTCTTCGATCCGCCCAGCGAAAACTCGCCGTGGGAGCACCGCGGCCGGCAAAATGAGCCGATCATCACGGCGGTCAAGAATAGCCACCCGCTGATGCGTTGGATCACCCTCAAAGACCTCAATATCGGCAGCGCCTCGAGCTGGCGCACCGACCGATGGGACACGACCGTGGCCTCGTCGTTCGGCGATCCGCTGATCGTCACGCGCAAAAACGACGGACTCCATTTGGTGGGCGTCGCTTTCGATATCCGCGACAGCGACCTGCCGCTGCGGGTGGCCTTCCCGGTCTTCATGATCAATATCGTGGATTATTTCACCCTCGACGACGACGATTATATCCCGAATTATACCACCGGCGAGACCTGGTCGGTGCCGATGAGCGACTCGGCCGACGAGGCGACTCTGAGCCTGCCAGATGGCCGTCAAACCGAGGTCCCCGTCTATAACGGACGGGCGATCGTGCCCGGCGAGCAGACCGGCTTTTATACGTTGGAGACGCCCGACCAGAAGAAGACGATCGCCGCCAACCTGTCGAACCTGCGCGAATCGCGCATCGCCCCCGGAGAACTCGAGATGGGCGAGGCGACCATCGAGCGCAGCGTCGACAATATGCTCTTCGAGCGGAGCCGACTGTGGATCTGGGCCGTATTGGCGCTGGTCCTGTTGCTGCTCATCGAGTGGGGCACCTACAACCGCCGGATGACCGTCTAGGACACTGACTGATGATCATCGATCGCAAAAAAGTGGCTGATGGCTTCTTCTGGTTGCTGCTCGTGGCAGCCTGGTTGGCGATGGGCTACGCGTTTGTCACCTACGTGGTCGAGCCCGGCCTGGACGTCATCGCCTTCGAATTTCGGGGGCGAAACGTCGAGATTCTGGCGCCGCTATTCTTCGGTGTCCTGCTCATCCTGCCGGTGTTGTGGCTGGTGCAGCGCTTTACGTTGAGCGACCTGCCGCGCGGCCAACGCTGGCTGAACGTGGTGTTGCGGGCGCTATTTATCTGCGCGCTTGTCGGCGCGCTGGTCCAGGTCGTGCTGACGAGCTTCGAGTCGCGCGTGTCGACCATCTTCTTGGTGGACACCTCCGCCTCGGTGCCCGATTCGGCCCTCGAAGAGGCGCGCGACTATATCAACCAGGCCCGTGGTGCCACAGGCGAGCGAGACGAGGTTCGCGTGCTCGCCTTTGCCGGCCACCCTTATAAGGTCGATCTGCCCGAGGAAGGCCCGCTCGAGGCCATTCCACGGGTGGAAGACGAGCAGGACGCGCTGCACACCGATGCCGCCGCCGCGCTGCGCATGGCCTACGGGCTATTTCCCCAGGATCATATCAAGCGCGCCGTCGTCATCTCCGACGGAAACGAGACCCGCGGAGATTTTCTGGCCGAAGCCCACCGCGCCAGCGCGTTTGGCATCCGGCTATATAATCAGGAGACCGAGATCGAGCCGCGCCCCGAGGTGCTCATCCGCGAAGTGGACGTGCCCGACACGCTCAAGGTCGGCGCGCCGTTCAAGCTCACCGCGCGCGTCTTCTCCAACCACGAGGACGAAGCGACGCTGACCCTGTGGCAAAACGACTTTCGCGACGGCACCCAAAAGGTCGAGCTCCAAAAAGGCATCAACGAGGTCACCTTCGAGACGGTCGTCTCCGAGCCGGGCTTCAAGGAGTTCAAGCTCGAGATGAACGTCGCCGGCGAGGATTTCTTCAAGGCCAACAACGAATTCGTCCACAGCGCCAACGTACGCGGAAAGCCGCGGGTGCTGTATGTCGAGGGCGAAATGCGCGCGCGACACTACCTGCAGCGCGCCCTGCGCAACGAGAACTTCGAGGTCGAGACCCGCGGCGTCTACGGGCTGCCCGACAGCATCGAGGAGTTCGAGAACTTCGACCTGGTGCTCGTCAGCGACCTGCCTGCGACGCATATGTCCACCCGCCAGATGCACCTCATCGACCGCTACGTCAACGAGCTCGGCGGCGGCTTCATCGTCGCCGGCGGCGAGTCCTCGTTTGGACCCGGCGGCTATTATGGCACCGACCTCGAGAAGGTCCTGCCGGTCGAATTCGAGCCCGAAAAGAAGCGCGAGACCCCCAGCCTCGCCCTGATGTTGGTCATCGACAAATCAGGCTCGATGAGCGGTGAGCGCATCGAGCTGGCCAAGGAAGCGGCCAAGGCGACCGCCGAGATTCTGCAGCGCGACGACAAAATCGGCGTGACCGCCTTCGACGACGGCATCCAACGACTCGTGCGCATGCAGAGCGCGGCCAATCGGGTGCGCATCATGGGCGATATCAGCCGGCTGCGCGCCAGCGGCGGCACCAATATCGCCAAGGGCTTAGAGGACGCCTACGAGCAGCTCGCGCTGACGCCGGCCAAGCTCAAGCACGTCATCTTGTTGACCGACGGCCATTCCGATCGCGCCAATATCTTCTCGGAGCTTTTGCCCGCGATGCGCATCGAGGGGATCACCGTCTCGACGGTGGCGATCGGCTCGGAGAGCGCAGGCACCATGCTCGAGCAGATCGCCGAGGGCGGCGGCGGACGCACCTACCAGACGACCAACCCGCATAATATCCCGCGGATCTTCATGAAGGAGACCTCTCAGGTCTCGCGCTCATCGATGGTCGAGGAGCCGTTCCGGCCGCGCATCGCCAAGAAGGCGCAGGTCCTCGACGGCATCCCGTGGGACCGCGCGCCCTACCTTCTGGGCTATGTGTCCACGCGCGCCAAGGACCAGGCCGAGGTGCTCATGGTCAGCGAATATGGCGAGCCGATTCTGGCCCGGTGGCGCCACGGGCTGGGCAAGGTGGCCGTGTTTACCTCGGACCTCAAAAACCGCTGGGCGGTCCAATGGGTCCGCTGGCCGGGCTATTCGAAGTTTTGGGCACAGCTCATCCGCGACACGATGCGCACCGACGACCGCATGAACCTGGCGATGCGCACCGAGGTCGTCCAGGGCGAGGCGCAGATCGTGGTCGACGCGATCGACCAGGACGACCAATTCATCAACGATCTCGATTCGACGGTGATGTTGCGCGATCCGTCCGGCGACAAGGAGCCCGTCGAGCTCGAGCAGACCGCCGCCGGCCGCTACGAGGCGCGCGTGCCGCTGAGCGCTTACGGCTCCTATAGCCTGCAGGCCAAACACGACAAGGACGGCGACACCATCGGCGTGAGCCTGGGGAGCATCTCCTATCCCTACCCGCGCGAGTACCTCTTCCTCGAGCCCAACCGCGAGATGTTGCGCCGGGCGGCCGACATCGCCCGCGGCGAGACCAACCCCGAGGTCGCCACGCTCTTCGACCCGATGGGCGAAGAGGTCAAATACCGCCGCGAGCTGTGGCCTTATTTTCTGATGGCCGCCCTCGGCTTCTTGCTGCTCGACCTGGCCTTTAGGCGCATCCGTCTGTGGGGCAGCACCGACCTCGAGTGGGAGAAGTTCTTCGGCTGAGTTCGCCCTCCATTTGAATGTTAAGGGCTCCAGTAGCGTCTGGGCATATGTGGTGCCATGATGGGGCATCACCTCAGATGTGGAATGTGTGTCTAGTGCAGTAGGCCCGACCGATGAGCAGAATAAACTCCCTAAACGTAATCTCGTTGCTGGCGCTGTCCCTCGTCGCGCTGGCCGCCGGTTGTACCGAGCCCCGCTCTGAGCGCGCCGGGTGCATGAGCGATGATCAGTGCAACGGCGAGCGCATCTGCGATACGAGCGGCCGTTGTGTCGAGCCCTCGTCGCTCGGCGACACCGGAACGGATGACGGTGCAGACGCCGGAACTGATACGAGCCCGGACGCCAGCCCTGATATTGGCGGCTCCGAGGACGTCGGTGCGGACTCCACGGACACTGGCGCGTGCGAGCCCGAGCTGAGCGCCGCGGCCGCCATCGGGACCGCCCCCGACCCGACCGACAGCTCCATCGCCGCCGAGCCCGGTGACGTAATCCGGCTCGATGGCACCCCGAGCGAAGGAGCCATCGCTCGGTACGAGTGGAGCGTTCTCGAATTTCCCTACGACGCGACTCACCCTCATCTCGCGCCGGATCTCGCCCCCGGCACCACCGGCAAGGCGAGCTTCACCGCCCACGCCATTGGCGACTATATCATCGAGCTGACCGTCTACGACGACGACGGCACGCCGGGCTGCGATAGCGCCCGAGTCAGCGCGGAGGTACGCCCGGGCGGCGAGGTCTTCGTCGAGCTCGTCTGGAATACCCCCGATGACCCGGATCAAACAGACGACTTCGGCGCCGACCTGGACCTGCACTACAAGCACCCCGACGGTGAGTGGGGCTACGAGCCGCTGGACATCTTCTGGTATAATCCGACGGCCGATTGGGGCAGGCGCAACCGTCCCGACGACGACCCCGAGTTGATCCGCGACGACGAGGATGGCGGCGGCCCCGAGTCCGTCGAGCACCGCCACCCCGAGGAGCTGCGCTATGCCGTGGGCGTGTATTATTACGAGGACAACGACTTCGGCCCCAGCGACCTCACCATTCGAGTCTACCTCGACGGCGCCCTCGCCCACGAGATTGCCGGCGAGACGATGGACGGCACGGACACCTTCTACGAAGCGCTGACCATCGACGTGGCCAACGGAAGCGTCGAGGAGGACGGAGTTCACTACGACGGCTATCCGCCCGAGAATTGACCTTCTGGACGCGTGGGGTCGCAAAGGTTATCATCGCCACATTAGCGCGATGCCGTGTTCCTCCCGCTTCCTGCGAGTCTGATGCGATACGTTGTCTTAGCAATTGTGGCCACGATGCTGGTCATGGGCGCAGCTCCCGCCGCGGTGCTGGCCCAGCAGCCCGATGAGCAACTCAGCTCCGAGGAGCGCGCCCGCCGAGTCGAGGAGCTCGCCGCCCAGGGCGCGCGTGCCTATCGATCGGGGGATTTCGACGAGGCGATCGCGTCTTTCGAGCGCGCCTATGGGATCGAGCCGGTGCCCAACCTCTTGTACAATATCGCCAAAAGTTACGAGCGTCAGGAAAAGTACGAAAAGGCGGTCGAGTATTACCAACGATTTATCGTGGCCCCGGAGGTCGACAGCGATGCGCGCCAGGCGGCGCTCGATCGCATCGATCGGCTGCGCGAGATCGCTGACCTCAAACAAGAGGATATCGACCGCGCCGAGCGCAAGGCGCGCAACTCCGAGGCGGACGGCGCAGATGTATCCGACGAGCCGGACACACCCGACGAGCTGGCCTCTTCGAACTCGACTGCGCTGTGGACGATGGGCGGCGGCGGCGCACTGCTAGCCGGCGGCGTGGTCTTTGGGCTTATGGCCTCCTCGTCCGCGGACGACGTGCAAAGCGCCGCTACCTTCGACGAGCGCAAATCCGCACGCGACAGCGCCAAGACCCAGGCGCTGGTCGCCGACGGGTTCTTTGTCGCCGGCGCCGCGGTCAGCGCAGTGGGACTGTATCTGTATTTTTCCGGCGACGATGCCGAAACCAATTCTACAGCCTCGACGACGACTTTCACCCCCTGGATCACCGGCCAATCCGCCGGCGTCGGCATGAGCCTGGACTTCTAATGAGTGTTCCTCGCTAAATGAGCGCATCACGCGAACATCGCCAACGCCTCTACGAGCAATTGGTCGGCCAGAATATCGTCGGCCGATTCGAGATCACCAAGCTGATCGGCTTCGGGGGAATGGGCGCGGTCTACGAGGCCGTCCAGAGCAATATGGAGCGCAGCGTCGCGGTCAAGATCATCCCGTCGCATGATCCGACCACGACCGCACGCTTCAAGCGCGAAGCGGTGACCATCAGCCAGCTGCACCACCCCAATACGGTCACCGTCTTCGACTACGGTGAGACCGACCAGGGGATGTTATTTCTGGCCATGGAGATGCTCACCGGGCGCACGCTCTCAGATCTAATCGAAAAGGAAGCGCCGCTCGAGCCGGCCCGAGCCGCCCATATCGCCTCCCAGGTCTGCCGAGCGCTGGGCGAGGCCCATAAGAGCGCCATCGTCCACCGCGATATCAAGCCCGATAATATCTTTTTGATCGAGGTCGACGACGACCCCGACTTCGTGAAAGTCCTGGACTTTGGCATCGCCAAGATCGTGCGCGGCGAGGATAACGTCGAGCTGACCGGAACCGGTCGGATTATCGGCACGCCCAAATATATGTCGCCCGAGCAGATCTTGGCCGAGCCGATCGACCACCGCAGCGACCTCTATAGCCTGGGGTGCATCCTCTTCGAGATGCTGTGCGGCAACCCGCCCTTCCAGGACACGAGCACCACGAAGCTGATGCTCGCCCACGCCCATCAGACGCCGCCGACTTTCGCCGAGCGGCTGCCCAACCAGGCGCTGGCGCGCATCCCCGGCCCGCTCGAGCAAGTCGTGCGCCGCGCGCTGTCCAAATCGCCCTCGGAGCGACAGGCCTCGACGGATATCTTCCGAGACGAACTCGACGCGGCGCTCGAGGCGAGCGAGCGAGCCATCGACCCCGAGGCCGCGATGGGCTCCACGCAGGTCCAAACGGCGCCCTCGACCTCCTCCAACCCGGAGCTGACCGACTCCAGCGACTTGCTCGCCCAACACTCCTCGCAGACGCTCGCCAAGCTCAACCCGCGCATTCCGGCAAAAGACTCGCCGACCGAGCCGGTCGACCGAGACGACGAGGAAGCCGCAGCATCATCGAAGAAGTCCTCGTCGCGCGCGCCCATCATCGTCATCGCGGCGGTGCTGTGCATCATCGCAGCATTGGCGGGATATCAGGTATTCATCGCTCCAGCCGACGAGGCCGCTTCTGCCGAGGCCGAGATGGTCATCGAGGAGGAGTCGGTCGAAACGGCTGACGAGGCCGAGTCTGACGGAGAGGCCGAGGAAGCCGCCCAAGAGCCCCCGCCCCAAGTCGCCGTCGAGGATTCGAAATCCCCCGAGACGCTCGAAGTCGAGGTCACCTCCGACCCCACCGGCGCGAGCGTGTTCCAGGATGATAAGAAGCTCGGTGTGACGCCGATGAACGTCGAGGCCAAGGTCGGCAACACCCTCGCCTATCGATTCGCGCTGGATGGCCACCGCGACCTCGAAGCCACCCACGAGGTCAGCGCCAAGGACGGCCCCGGACAACTCTTCAAGGTCCTCTTGGACAAAGAAGAGGTCCAGAAGAAGCCGAAGAGACCCACGCGTACTCGAAAGCCGGTGGCCAAAAAGAAGCCCGAACCCGCCGAGAGCCCCGACGAGGAGACGTCGGAACCCGCCGAAGAACCCGAGGAACCGAAAGACACCAAGCCGAAGGTCGACATGCTCGACGACCCGGTCATCGACCGGATTGACGATTAGCCCTGCGACCTGGGCGTATTCAGAATTCCAGATTGGCAGGGTCGGGGACGATGCGGGCCTCGGCGGACGACTCGCCGACAATACAGAGGGCGACTTTGCCCTCGGGTGCAGCGTCGGTGTCGACGTCGTTGCACGACATCTCGCCGTTGTTGAACACGTCGCGTTCGAGTGTCCCGTCGACTTTCGCCGCGATCGCGTATGTCGCCGGCTCGAGGTCGAAGCCGAGGATGTTGATCAGATCGAGCATCGCATTGCACTCGATTCGATAGGGTTGGTCGGACGCGACGTCGAGCGATGACCACCGGTCGGCCTCGGCGTCGAAGCGCCACAGTGCGACGATCTCGTAGAGAGGTCGCGCAGTCGAGTCTTCCTCGCAGATGGAACTCGTCAGGGGCAGGTATGCCCGCGTGACGCCATCTTTGTAGTGGTACATGATTGACGAGCCCTGCTCGACCGGCTCGTCCTGCGGGGTCGCCTGCTGGGTCGCCTGCTGGGTCGCCTCCTCTGGGGTCGACGAGGCCTCTTGCGGTGGACGCTGGGACTGGTTGGCATCGGGAGTTGGCGCCGGGCTCTGGCAAGCCACAGCCACGGCGCATAACGAGAACACTATCGGCAGAATTCGTTTCATGGGCTCAGCCTAGCACTGCGCGTGCACCAGTCAATAGATGCGCGCAGTCGATCTGAGCCCCCCGCCAAGCTGCACGCTTGCCAAACCGATCTGTGTCGCTATATTGCGCCCGGAATTATAGAGCAGCCACCGCTGTCTGTGCGCGTAAGATAGATCGCCCTAATCTGGGTCAGGGAGAACCTTTGGAGCGGTGGACCAAACCAGAGGCGTCACCGGTTGCCCGACCCAACTAAGAGGATTTATATGGCACGTTTGATGTCGAGTACCGAATTGAAAGAGCGAATTGACGGCGAAGAGGAGTTCGTCCTGGTCGATGTAAACGACCCCGAGGACTTCCAAAATGAGCATATCCCGAACGCGGTGAATATCCCGCTTGGGGACTTGGCCGAGAAGGTCAAGCAGGAGCTCAGCAAGAACCAGCGCATCGTCGTCTACGGCAAGGATCACGACGATGAGTCGTCGAACCGCGCTGCCGATGTACTCGAGGGAATGGGCTACCGCAAAGTCTCGGACTTCGACGGTGGAGTCTACGCGTGGAAACGCGCCGGCTTCCTGACTGAGGGCGAAGAGCCCGAGATCGTCGGCTGAGCACTTTGGGCATACAGTCCCACGACACGAAAAAAGGGCCGCGCGGCAAGTCCGCGCGGCCCTTTTTTATTTGTCGGCGCTGATACGTTTTTAGTCTTCGACGGAGACTTCGGCGCGGAAGAGCTGAATCTCGCCCTCGGTCTCGTAGAGCACCGTGGAGTACTCGCTTCCGGGGGACTCTTCGAGCTCGGCCCAGTCTTCGACGTACTCTTCGGCCTTCTCGGCGGTGCGAAGCGCTGCGACGCTGGCCGCGGTGCCTTCTTCTTCGGGGTCGCGGGGGGTGCGATCGTAGCGCACGACCACGTGGACGGTCTCGTCGGTGATATCCGAAGCCTGCAGGTAGGCGCCGCCTTCGATGGCTTCGATCTCCATCAAGTCGACGATTTCCTCGCGGCCGTCATCGAGGTGACGCACCACGACGGCTTCATCGTCGGCCTTGGCGACGATGACCACCTCTTTGGCCGGATACTTACCTTCGTTGACCTTGCCACGCTTGTCGTGATCGGCGGCCAGAAGATAAATCCGGTGCGGCGCGATTCCGCGCGCCTCCAGGAGGCGGTGCAACCGGTCATTCTCCTCGATCATGTCGAGGTAGGTCTCGGCATCGCGAAGGTTGGTCGTCCGAAAGACGACCTCGCCGTCTTCGTCGATAATCTTGCAGTGCCGACTGCCACGGTCGATGGACAATCCTTTATAACTCTTCTCGCTACCCACGTCTGAACCTCTTTGTAGTGGTACGAAGCAATGTCTAAATGAAAGATCGGGGGAACCTGCGACGGCTGATCTTTAGGCCAGACCCTCGCCAGTTGTAAAGAGCCCGCGACGCCTATTCGGAATGGGGGAGCGGACAATCGGGGCATCGCCGGTGCAACGCGGCCACTTTTCAGAACATTCCGTGAGGTGTCGAGACGTGAGGGTTGAACACAACTATCGGCCTCCGCTGCCTACCTTTGACGGGGGAGCAGGTCGTCCGCAGATTCAATGACACCCCTCAAAGCATCAGACTCCTGACACCTCGGGTCAACCAGCTATGGACTGGGTACATTTTATCGTCGGCGAGGCCGCTCAAAGCATCGCGTGGTGGCAGATGTGTATGCGCGCGGTCCTACTCTTCGTCATCGCAGTGGTTTTGATTCGCCTGGGAGGCAGCCGCATCTTCGGCCGACACGCCGTGCTCGACATCGTGCTGGCGGTCATCTTGGGGTCGAATATCAGCCGCACGCTGACCGGAAACGCCCCGTTTGTGCCGGTGGTCATCGCCACCGCCCTTCTCATCGCGTTGCACGCGCTGCTGTCGATCGTCGCCCAGCGCAGCGAGGGTATCTCTCGAGCGGTCAAGGGCAAGCCGACCAAGCTGGTCGACGATGGCGAGGTCGACTGGGATAAGATGGAGCTGACCGGCATCGGCCTGGGCGATCTCTTCGAGTCGATGCGCAGCCAGGGCAAAAAACCCGACGTCGACAAGATCGACGAGGCCTACCTCGAGCGAAGCGGCAGCATCAGTATCATCACCCGAGAATAACTGTCTGGTTGCCGTCCGGCGGGCTTTGACATTTGCCGGGGGCCGTGCTGCAACATGAAAGGTAATGGCGAAGGCGTCCGCTGCCCTCCGGGGCCCGGGAACATTCGCCGCACCCGCCGACATTCATCTATGGCGGGTCCAAAGGATTTGATGGCTTCCTTCGAGGTTGATCTGGAATGGGTGAGAACACCGATGTGCGCATCGAGGCGAGTCGCTTTACTCGGCTGTACAGCGAATGGAGGGCGGTTCTTCGAGCGGGGATGACGGGTCCACTCTGTGCGGGGCTTTTGGCCGCGCTGGTATTGGCTGCGGGGTGCCAGACACCCTACGAGTCCGGGCTTTCGCGCTACGCGGAGGGGCATTACGCCGAGGCTCAGCAGCACGTCGAGCAGGGGCTCGAAGAGAGCCCCGACGACCCTCAGCTCAATCTGCTGATGGCCCAGATCCTCGCGGCGGGCGACGATTATCGCCGCGCCGAGCCCTATGCGACCAAAGCCTTCGACTCCGGCGAGCAGGTCGCCGAGGCCGGTCGAACTCTGGGCAAAATCCACTGGGAGCTCGGTCATCCGGTCGAGGCCGCCAAGGCATGGAAAGCGGCGCGCCAGGCCGAGCCCGATAGCGTGGGCGACACCGATTACCGCCGCGCCCTCGAGGCGGCGCTCGCCAACACCATGAACCTGCAGCAATTCGAGCTCGCCCTGGAGCTGCGAGCGGAACTCGCCGAGCTCGACCCGGACCACGCCGAGGTCGGTCAGGAGGCATTTCGCATCAACCGTGAGGGGCTGGCCAACGCGCTCAAGCGCGAGGGCCAATACGAGGAGGCCGTCGAGGTCTTCGCCCAGCTCACCGAGGACTACCCCGACCGGCCGCGCTACGCGCTGTCGTCGGGCCGGCTGATGCTGCAGCTCGCTCGCCACGATGATGCCATCGACGTCTTCACCCGCTACGTCGAGGCGGCCGATCCCGCAGACCGCGTAGCCCGCAACCTGGAGGTCGCCAGACGCGCCGAGCGCCTCGACGCGCCCGAGGTGGCCATCCACTTTCACGAGCGCGGCTTGGAGGCGATGGCCGGCCAGCCCAGCTTTCGGCGCGCCAAGCTCAACCTGACCCTCGCCGGGCTGCGCTTCGACCAGGGAGACGACAAAAAGGGCCGCGAGCATATCGACCAATACCTCAATGATATGACCGAGCTTCGGGGGCTGCCGCTCGAGGCCGAGGTCTATATGACCGCCGCCGACACCGCTCAGGCCCACCAGCAGCAGGCTTATGCGCTCGAGCTGCTCGAGAGCGGCCTGGAACATGCCCCGCCGAGCTGGAACCTGGCCGAGAAGCTCGCCTCACGATACGCGAGGCGAGCTCGCACCCCGGAGATGGAGCGCATCCTGAAGACCTACCTGGAGCGCGAGAACAACGCCCACGACGCTCAGCTTCGCGTGGCGCGTTGGGCGCTGAACCGGCGCAACCACGACCTCGCCCAGCACTTCTTCGAGCGCGCCGTCGAGCATGACGGAGCCGACGCCGGGACGTGGCTGGAGCTGGCGCGGGTCTACTCGTCGGTGGGTCATGTTGACAAGCTGCAGCACGCCCTCGAGACCTACGTCAAACGCTTCGACCAGGACCGCTACGAGCTGCTGGAGGTCGCCTCGATGTACCAGAGCCACCGGCTCTATGAGGAGGCCGAATCCGTGCTCGAGCAGGCCCACAAGGACGACCCCAAGAGTCTGGTCGTCATCGACCGTATGGCGGAGCTGTATACCGACTGGGGGAAGCCCGATAAACTGCACGAGCGGTATCGCAGCTGGCTCGAAGCCCGCGGCAGCGAGGCGGCCGACTATCAACTCGTCGGCGAGCGCTTTATGCGTCGCGGACAATCCACCGAGGCCCTGCCCTACCTGCGGACGGCCGCCGAGTCCGGCTCGCATCACGCCTGGCTGCAGATCGCCGACATCTATTCTCGCCAGCGGCGCAACCGCGCGATGAAAGAGGCGCTGGCCAATTATAAGGAGCAGGCCCCGGAGACCGGCGCGACCTATCGCTCGCTTTTGTCGCGCTATCGAAGCGCCAATATGACCCACGAGGCGATCAAAACGCTCGAGCAACTCATCGAGCTCGAGCCGCAGGTCTTCTCGAATTATCAGCAACTCAACAACCTGTACTTCTCGCAGGGCCGCGAGCGCGAAGCGATCCAGTTGTGGACCGACTACCTGGATAGCTCGTCGCGGCCGATGGACACCCTCGAGTCGATCGCGCGCTGGTTCGAGCGCCGAGGCCAGCCCCGGGCCATCCTCGGCCTCTACCATCACCTGCTCGAGCGCGAGGACGCCGACCCGCGGCTGTACCGGCTCATGGGTGATACGTATCTGGCGATCGTCTCGCGCAGGCAGCGCTACCGCCGCACCGGGCAGATCCCCCAGGGCGTGGACGAGCCGCGCAAGAAGGCGCGACATTATTATGACAAATACCTCGAGGCAGCCTCGCCGTCGCGCACCGAGTTGCTCGACTTCGCCGACTCGATGCGCAGCCAGAAGATGTGGGACGTGGCCTCGGATATCTACCAGCGCCTCTCGAAGGGTGAGGCCGACGGCAGCCAGATCTGGTTCAACTATGCCCGCGTGCTCCTCCAGATGGGCGAGGTTGACCGGGCTGAAAAGCTGCTCGCGCGCTACCACACCGAGCGCGGCGAAAACGTCGGCGACGCCCGCTCGATCGCCCAGGCACTCTTCGAGGTGCAGCGCTACAGCGCCGCCGAGCCGTATTTTCGCCAGATGTTCGAGTCCGACCAACTCACCTATAGCAGCATCGCGTTTCGAAGCCTCGCCCAGATCTACCGCGCCACAGAGCAGCCCGAGAAGATCTCGCAGCTTATCAAGGAGCACCTCGACAACGCCCAGAACCCGGCCAACGCACGCCAGGAGATCCTCGCCGAGCTCGCCCATGCGGGCATGTACGAGGAGGCAGCCGAGCAGATCGAGCGCATTCGCGCCTTCCAGGGAGAGGTCAGCGGCAAGCAACTCGCGGTCAACCGATACCGAGCCGGCCAAGACAAAAAGGCATGGGAGGCGTTCTCCGAGTGGGCCGACCAGCACGCCTACCCCGGCGACGCCTGGGAGAACGTCGGCAACTTCTATCTGTCTTCGGCCGACGCCGACCGCGCCCGCAAAGCCTACGAAAACGGCATCGACGTCGCGCCCAAGAATGCGCGCCTGCACGCCGCCTACGCCCGCATGCAGCTTCTAGAGGGCGAGGTCGACGAGGGCCTCGACTCGCTCGAGCGTGCCCGTGAGGCGCTGGGCGACAAGCTGCAGATGGAGCTCACCCAGCTCGAGGTCCAGACGCTCATGGACATCGGTCGCTTTGATCTGGCGCGCGACGCCGCTAAACGAGCTGCCGACAAGGCCGGCCCCCACCAACAAAACCGATTGCTTCGCATCGTGGCCCGCTACGATCTCGCCACCCAGGATCCCGCGCGGGTCAAGCGCACCGTCAGCGAGCTCATCCAATCAAATCTCTCGCTGGCCGAGCGTGTCGAGCTATTGGTCGGCGCCGACTTCCGCGAGGAGGCGGCCAAGCTCATCGAGGATCAACTGGCCAGCGGAGACCGCTATACGGCCAGCCAAGTACTCATCGAGCGGGCCGATTTGCTGACCAGCCTGGGCGGCTTCGAGCGCCTCGAGCGCGCCCTTCAACCGCTACTCGACGAGCCGGACAACGGCATGCGCGTGCGCGCCCAACTCGGCGAGTACCTGGTCAGCCAGGGAGAGTACCAGCGCGGCATCCCGCATCTGCGATCGGCGGTCGGTCAAGGATATACCAACTTCCTGCCGAGCCTCGCCCACGCCTATGCCAGCCTCGGCTATCACGACCAGGCCCTTCGGGTGCTCCAACAGCAGCTCGAGAGCGCCTACGGCCCCAACTTCGCCGGACGCCTGGAGCAGGTCGGCGCTCATTTCGAGATGCGTGGCGAGCGCACCCAGTTCGTGCGGCTGCTGCGCGTGCTGATGAGCGACGGACGCTACCGGAGCCACGCGGCGCCGCTTTTGGCCGAGTTTTTGGCCGAGGAAGGTCGCCTCAACGAGGCGATCAGCGTGCTCTACGAATCCACCGACAGCGCTCAGAATCCGGAGTCTATGGACGAGGCCGGATTCGGGGCGATGGCCGACAACGACGTCGAGACCACCGCGGGCGTGCTCGAAGCGATCGCCGGTGAGGGTTATGTCGAGGAGGCGCGCGGTCTTCTGGGCCGGCTCGACGACGACATGCGAACTTCGCGACGGATTCGTGACCTCGAATTGCGCCTTGCCGCGGCGGTGCGGCCCGACGAGGCGGCCAAGCTCGCCCGTGAGCGCGCCGCCCAGCTGGGTACCTCCGAGGAGGATAATAACCGACGCCTCGAGATCGCCGGGATGCTGCACGAGCGAGGTGCCTACGAAGTGGCCGACGAGATCGCAGCCCCCGGGCTGGCCAATCCAGCACGCGGTGTCGGCGCTCAGGCTGCCTCCTTCCTGCTGCGAAACGCCTTTACTGCCGACGATACCGGCCGGCTTGAAGAGGTCGTCACGCGCCATCTGGAGCAGTCTGACGACAAAGTCGCCACCCGCGCTCGCCTAGCCGATCATTTCCGCCAGCTGGGCCTGGATGCTCGCGCCTCACGCACGGCCAGCGAGGTCAGCCGTAGCGTGCCCATCGCCGAACATATTCGCGACGCCAACGAGATGGCGCGGTCGGCGGGCGATACCGACGCGCTCGCCGAGTCCATCGACCTATATCTTCGCGTCTCGGATCAATCGATCGACGAGATTGCCCAAACTGCCGACCAAGTCGCCAACCAGCAGGAGCACGAGCTGACCGAGCTGATGCTCGCCCCCCTGAAGAAGGTCCGGCCGGCGGCGTGGCAGACCCGCTTTCTCGAAATTGAGATGAACTTCCGGCGCGGCAGCGTCGAGCGCGGCCGCGAGCAACTCGTCGAGCTGCTCGACTTCGTCGAGTGGGACCCCTACGCCATCGAGCGCACCCTGGAGCGGCTCAACGGCGCCGGGTTATATGTCGAGGGGGGGCGATTTCTGGCGGAGCAGCTCGAGGAGCGACGGCTCACCCGGCGCAGCCATCTACACCTGGGCATCGCGTTGCGAGAGCTCGGCTTTAAAGAGCAGGCTCACGAGCACTTCGACGCCTTCGTCGACGCCACCTCCGACACGGCCCTGGCAGCGACCATCGTTGCCGGCGAGATGACCGACCGCGATCACTTGGACACCGCACGACATTATGCCGACCTGAGCCTGCAGGAGCGCCCGGAGAGCCCCGAGCCTCGCTATTACAGAGGCCTGGCGCGACTTCGAGCGGGTGATGTCGAGGGAGCGCAGCGCGACCTGGAAGAGTCGGTCGGGCCGGGTATGAACCGTCAGGTCGCCCTTCAGAAAGCTGCCGTCCACGCGCTGAAGGCCGGCGAGGACGCCGCCGCCGAGGAGTTGCTCGACGAGCTGCTCGCCACTGCCTCACCGCTGGATCCGAGCTTTCCGTTCCAGTTGGCGGTCTACAGCTTTACGCAGGCAGAGCGAGGCGAGCGCGGCATTCGCTTCTTCGAGGAGCGCTTCCCCGACATCACCAACGGCGACGGCGTCCTCGGCCGTCGGCTGGTGCAGCACGTCGCCCAACTCTACGAGGCCGGCGGTGAACATCCGCGCGCCTACGAGACCTACGAGAAGGCGATCGACGACCTGCTCGTTCGCGACGGCAGCACCGACACATTGGTCACGTATATGAACAACCTGGCGTATACGTTCTCGACCACCAACCGCCACATCGAGCGCGGCTTCGATCTGGTGCGCCGAGCCATCGCGGCGACGCCGCAGCGAAGCCCCAGCTATCTGGATACCCTGGGCTGGCTATATTATCGGCAGGGAGATATCGAGGCGGCCGAGGCGCTGGTCAACGCAGCGCTCCGCACCAGCGCCGGCCGCGGGGGCTTGGGAGAGTTGGTCGAGCACCTCGCCGTATTGCGCAGGCTGCAGGGCCGTCACAGTGAAGCCAATTGGCTCGAAATTCAGCTCCATTCACTCGAATAAAAACACTCGAGTCATTCAGTTGGCCAGCTCGAGCTCGTTGCGGCCGGGCGGGTCGATTTCCTCGCCGTCGAAGGGGATGTCGATCTCGGCGGAGGTCACCGGCTGGTGAGATTCGAGGGCTTCGATGAGCTGGCGGATGGTCTTTCGCCGGCGTGAACCGCAGGCGCGGTTGACGATGAGCTTGAGCGAGGCGTGGCCGAGGGCCTCGACGGCGCGAAACCCGTGGCTGACCATGATCTCGGGCTCGACCAGCCGGTCGACATACCCGTCCGCCAACCCCAACAGACACGCCGTCACACTATCTGCGACCGGGACCACGTTGACCGCCATGCCGCGCGAGGCGAAGACCTCGCGGGTAAAGTTGGGAAGCGGCGTGGCGATGCGGATCAGCGGCCTGGCCGACAGCGAGGCGATCGTCTCACCCTTGGGGGCGGCGAGCACCAGCGGGTACTTGGCGAAGGGAAACGAAAACGGCCGCCAGACCTGGATGGCGTTTTCTCGGATCAGATCGGTGCTCATCACCCCCATATCGGCGATGCCGTGCTCGACATAAGTGCCCACGTCTGCAGGGTCGATGCAGAAGATCTCGAACTCTTCGTCGACCTCCAGCGGGTTATCGACCCGGTGGAGACCGGGGCCAATGGGGCACGGCAACTCGAAGCCGCATGCGCGCAGATGCGCACAGATGGCGTCGAGGTCGTCACTTTTCGGTAGCGCTATTCGCAGTCGCTGAGCTTGGTTCATCGATCGCTCTCGAGAGGTACGAATGGAAATCACTCCTGGGGTCTGCTGACGACTCGGGCGGCGCGGTTTTTGCGCCGGCGCTCGAGGGCAGCATGTAATCCTTTGACCGGGTCTGAGGGGTCGACGTAGATGGCATCTTTGCCGTTGGCACGCCGGGCGTTATGCGGCTGAGAGGCGTGCAAAAACTCGACGATAGTCTCCAGTGAAAAGGAGAACCCGACCGCCGGGCTCGGCTGACCGAAGCGTCCGATGAGGTCGTCGTAGCGCCCTCCCCGGCCGAGCTCTCGACCGACCCCTTCGGCGACCACATTAAAGCCCATACCCGTATAATAGCTGGCCCCGCGACGCCGAGCTCGCCCAGATCGAGGCGAACATTTTCGGCGTAGCCTAGCTCGTCGATGGTGCGCTCGAGCGCCCTGAGATAATCGAGGCGCTCGAGCACTTTGACGTGGGTGGCTAGCAACTCGCGGATGGTGGCAAGTTGCTCGGCCCCGTCGCGCAATTCACTTAGCACGGCCAACGCCTCGACGTAGACCTCGCGGGCGCCGAGTCCGGTCAAGATCTCGCGCACGGCGTCGGGGTCGCGGGCGATGATCGCCCGACGAACCTCGTCTCGGATGCGGCTGGGAGCGCCGGTGGCGCTGAGCAAGAGCTTGGCGGTGCGATGGTCGGCCACGTTGATCTGGTAATTTTCGAGGCCGAGCTCCTCGAGCACCTCTCGGGCGACCAAAAGCACCTCGACGTCGGCGACCAGGCCGCGCGCGCCGATGAGCTCGATGCCCAATTGGCTGCTCTCGAGCTGGTCGCCGGTCAGCGAGCGCTCGATATGGACCACATTATTGGCGTAGCTCAGCCGCAGCGGCAACGGAGTGCCCTGCAACTGGTAGGCGTAGACCTTGGCGATCGCCGGAGTGATATCGGGCTGGAGGACCATCAGGTTGCCCGTCCGGTCGACAAACCGAAAACTACGGGCAACCTGGCGATCGTCGAGCCCCTCTTTGAGGGAGTCGAAGTAGTCCAAGATCGGGATCTGGATTTCTCGATATCCCCATCCCGCAAAGACCTGCATGGCCTGCGAGGTGACCTGTCGACGCAAGCTCACGCTCCGGTCGAGGGCCGGGGTCAAATGCTGGTGCTCAACCACAAAATTCTCCCCGCTGAGTGACTCCCGAAAAAACTCCGAGAGCTTCGCTCCGTTTGCTCAAGTGTCTACCGAAGTGACACTCCACGGATGCGGTGTCAATGATGGACACAGCTCGAACTGCGTCCAACGGCGCGCCGGCGCACGGCATTGCCGGTGCGTCCGACCAGTAACTACGCGTGTCAGCGCGTTCCATAAGATGATCGTCTAACCGATCTTGGAACGTCCGATCCCCCGTAAATATTCCGTCTTGTTTGGACCGACCACAACAACCCTGATGTACATCCTACCAGATTGAACTGCTATTGGGGAAAAAGGCAAAGATTTGAGTGCGGCGAGTTGTGCGTTCGGACGAATCGAGCGTTTCGATTCTGCCGGGCCTGCACCTCACCGCACCCAGATCCTTTGCAGTCACCCCTAATAGCGCGCCCCACTACACTTTGGGGGCGACGCTGTGCTATGCCAACGTGTCGACAACAACTTTCGTACCAACCCATCAAGTTTTGGAGGCGCCCGTGCCGTGGCAACGCAGATATTTTAAGGGAAATAAGGTCTACGTCGAAGTCGACGACAATGGCGAGTTGGTCGTCGAGGACGGCCGCGTCGCGATGAAATATAACGAGTCCGAGGACGCCAAGACCTACAACGCCAACCCGAAGAATATCTCGGGTCCGCTCGACGAGAATGGCAAGCCCAAAGGCGGCTCGAAAAAGAAACCCGGCCGCGGATCAAAGGGTGGATCTTCGAGATCGGAGGGAACAAAACCGGCTGATGATCAAATACAGCTAAGCGAAGCCCCGCAGGTGTCGACGGAGGTACCCGACGAACTTCTGTCCTATCCTCCCCCGGAGGACGGCCAGGTCGAGGTGTACACTGACGGCGCCTGCAGCGGCAATCCCGGCCCCTGTGGCTATGGATTGCTCATTCGCGAGGACGATAAATACCGCGAGATGGCTCAATACCTCGGCCAGGGAACCAATAACATCGCCGAGCTGACGGCCATCAAAGTCGCGCTGGAGAATATCGACGACAAGAGCAAGCCGGTACGCATCCACTCCGACAGCAGCTATTCGATCGGCGTGTTGGTGCGCGGCTGGAAGGCCAAGGCAAATCGGGAGCTGATTTTGGAGATACGAAAGCTCATCGAGGACTTCGACGATCTCGAGCTCATCAAGGTCAAAGGCCACGCCGGCCACCCGCTCAACGAGCGCGCCGACGACCTGGCCACCGGCGCCGTCGAAAACCGCCTAACCTAGCTAGTTGCCGTTACGCAGTTGCCGTTACGCAGTTGCCGTTACGCAGTTGCTTTTCCTGGACCCCCGGACCCCTGAACCCCTGAACCCCTGACCACCTATGACTGCTGAAGTTGGACAACTCAACGAGATGATTCGCGAGCGCAGCGAGTTTGTGGACACCATGCGCCACGAACTCGAGCGTGTTGTGGTCGGCCAGAAATATATGGTCGAGCGCCTCCTCATCGG
>CAYLTX010000054.1:0-18968 GCA_964386725.1 uncultured Bradymonadales bacterium
CGCTCGAAGACGTTTCAACAAAGACGAGTTAATAGATACCCCCAATCCTCATCCCGTGGGGGAGGGTTGTTTGCGCCAGCATGCAGATCGGCTGCTTTACGCAGGGACATCCCTCACCCTTTGGGGGAGGTGCCGAGCGTGTCGTACAACGCGAGGCGGAGGGGGGCCCTCAACAATCCAAAACCTACAAACACATCCCCCTCAACCTCTCCACATCCCCATGACACTTCGCACAAGCCCGTGCGTCGGCGTCCAACCAACTCCGACAATTCATACGAAACTCCGGCGGATGCGGATTGATCGACTGGTGGCAGGTCACGCAGTCGCGTTCCTGGTGGCAGCTGGCGCATTCGACGATGTTGCGCCGGGCGGCCACGCCGTGGTTATTCGGTGAGCTGTCGTCGATCCAATCCGGCGGGTGGAATTCGAAGCGCGGGGCCGGGTCGTGGGGCTCGGCGGCGCTGAACCGGGTGCGCACGTGGCATTCGGCGCAGAAGGTCTCCGCCTTGTGGCAGTCGCTGCAATTATGCATGTCCATGCGCGCGTCGACGGCGTGGACGGTCTCGTAATTGGGCGGGTGGACCCGGAACGGTTTGGAGAGATTCTCGGTGTGACACGAGCTGCAGTCCTCCTCCTGGTGGCAGTCGCTGCATTCGCCGGGGTCGGTGCGGGCGATGGTGCCGTGGCGTTGGAGCCAGTCGACCTCGTGGTTGGCGGGCATGAGGCGCTCGCTGCCCGTCTGCTCACCTGTCTGTTTGTCACCGGTCTGGCTGTCACCGGCCACCGAGCGGTAGCCCGGCGAAGAGCCCTGTTGGACGCGCGCGGTCTCAGAGCGGGTCGACTTGCTGCCGCTCGTGCATTGCGTCAGCGAAGCCGCGAGCAGGCAGAGCGCGCCGAGGGCCCACAGCATCTGGCGGCGCCGGCGGGCAGAGCCCCGGGCGTGGGAGCGTCGTCTCATGGCCAGTGCTCCAGAGCGAAGGTCGCGTAGACGCTTGTATTGGTCGGGTAGAAGCTGCCCGTACTGGTCTCCACCGCGGCGCTGAGTGTGCCGAGCGTCGAGATGGGGACGTCCAGGCCGACCACGCCGGTGGTGGCGTAGCCGTCGTCGAAGCGGCGGTGGTCGGTCAGCGCCGCCAGGGCGAGGCCGCGCACCGACAAAAAGAGGTCGCGCTGCCACACGGGCATGCGCAGCCGGACGTCGGCCAGCAGTTGGTCGGAGTCGCGCTCGAGGCTGGCCTGGTAGCTGACGAGCGAGCGCCAATTCAGCGGGCGCTGGCCGACCCGCAGCCGGCTGGTGTGGCTTATCGCGGCGCCGGCGGTGCGCTCGTCCTGCGCGTCGACGCCCGAGGCGGTCGCGTCGTCGTCGCCGTGGTACAGCCGCCCCCAGCCGCGCAGCTCGACGTCGGTGCGCAGCGACTCGACTGGCTGCTGGTAGGTCACAAAAGCGCTCTGGTAGGCCCTGGCGCCGAATAGGTTGAAGATGCTCGAGCTGTCGAACCACGGGTGGCGGTGGTCGACGCCGGCGGTGCCCACACCCAGCGGCTCGGGCGCCATCCAGCTCAGTTGGAGGCCGGCGCGGTCGACGTCCTGCAATTGCGAGTGAAACGAGCCGTGGGCCGAGGCCACCAGCCGGCGCATAAACGAGGCGCCGGCCGCCGCGCCGAAGCGCTCGCTGCCCACGACTGTCTCATCGGTATACGTATCGCCCGTCCCCGGGTCTGCAACCGTCGGCGAATCGACACCCGTCGAAAACCGTCGCCTCCAGCTCAGATCGAAGCTCGCCTGGCGCCCCCAGCTCATCCCTGCGCCCGCTCCCGTGACAAAATGCTCCCCGTCGAGCTTGTCGGCTTCGAGCCGGTCGTCGGGCGGCAGCCCCTGTACGTCGAATTGTGCCGAGTCGAAGCGCCCGTAGGCGGTCTGGATATCGCGGCCCGCGTACGCCTCCAAGCGCGCGCGGGTGCTCGCCTCCAGGCGCGGCCGCCAGCGAAACGCCACGCCGTCGAAGTCGCGCACGCCCAGCGAGCTCATCGACCATTGGCGCCCGAAGCGAAGTCGCATCGCGTCGAAGGGCTTCCAGTCCAGGTAGGCCAGATCGAGCAACAGGTCGTTCCACTGGTGGGCCAGATAGGGATCGTTTCGCTCGGTGTCGGAGAGCGAAAAGTCGGTGTGGAAGCGAAACGACACGTGGACGTTGAGCGAGCCGGTGTGATCGTCGAGCAGGTCATAGCCCCACAGGCTCATCCCCTGGGTGAATTGTCTGGGGGCGGAGACGCTGCGGTCGGAGCGAAAATATTGGGTCGCCCGGCCGATCGTGATAGAGCGGACACGGTACTGAGCTGCGTCGGCGGCGGGTGGTGCCCACAGGAATCCGCCCGCAAGAGTCGCAGCGCCGAAAAACCATAGCAGTGCAACTTCGAGGCGCAGCGGGTAGTCTTGGCCGGACGAGCGAGACACGGATACTGCTCCGAGAACACACGGACATTCAGCAAATATACGGAACTCGTTTGTACTCGACGTGTGGTCAGATGTGAAACGGCCACGGGATTGTCCCGAGGCGCCAGATAGCCATGAGATAAGCCCGAGATAGCTCGGCGATCCGAAATCTCTGCACAGCTATGAAAAGTTTTCGTAGCTGGTTGAAGTCCGGAGTGCCCTTGGTGGGACCGGCGCAGGGGATCGGAGTTGGTGCGGTTCTTGCTCTGTTTGAGACCCAGTGAACCTCATAGATAGCGCGATGCAACGGCAGAGGCGATGAGACGACTATTATTCGATAGACGAGCCGGGTTTTCCACGCGTGGTTTTACGTTGGTCGAGATGATGATCGTGGTGGCGATCATCGCGATTTTGGCCGCGTTCCTCGCGCCCAGCGTCTCCAAATATATGCATCGCTCCAAGGGCCAGTCGGCGGCGCGAAGCGTGGTCAACACCCTGCGGGGGGCCCAGAACCAGGCGCTGAGCCGCGGCGAGGTGGTCCTGGCGACGGTCTCCACCCGGGACGCGTCCGGAATGAACGGCAGCGGCGGGAGGATCGAACTTTTTTTGACGGACAACCGCAGCTCCGACGAGTGCGACGTCTCCAGTGACGAGGATTTTCGGGAGACGACCAACCCGGATTGCTTTGCCCGCACCTGCTCGCAGGCTCAGAATATGGATACGGTGTCGGTCCACACCGTCGATTTTGGCGACAGCCATCCGGATATGATGATCCTGGATACCGACCCGGGGCCGACCAGCGGCCAACTCACCTTTTGCTTCTCGCCCAGCGGACAGGTGCTCGGCGAGGGCGGCCAGAGCTTGGAGCCCACCGGCGAGGATTGTGATGGTACCAACGCGCGCATCTTCGTACGTGAAAACTCGGACGCCACGGATCTGAGCGCCAACCCGGTGTTTGGATCGCCGAATCTGATCAAATGTACCGACGTCAGCGACGGCAGCAACGACGCCAAGAAGTTACGCCAGCAGCAAAAAGACGGCCGCGACGTGGCCAATTTCTATGCGATTTATGTCAGCTATAACGGAGCGATTTCGCTCAGGCAATGATGACTCCAGTTCAAGCACACAGACCCAACGGAGGCGCCATGCGATCAACTCGGCGCGGTGGATTCACACTGGTAGAGTTGCTGATCTCGATGTTGATTTTGGCGATCGGGATCATGGCGGTCTTGTCGATGCAATTCACCGCCTTGGGCGGGGCGATGCTGTCGCGGGATAACTCCAACGCCTCCGATGTGGCTCGGCGCATGATGCAGGTGATGCGCTCCGAATCGCAGCAATGGCGCCAGAACGCGTTGGTGGGCCAAACCTTGCAGCCGGCCTACGACGAATCGGCTTTTAACGTCTCTCCGATCCTGTCCAGTGTGGCCAACGGCGGGGGCGGTTGGGTGAACCTATTCTCCCAGCCGCTCGACGCCCGGCTGTCCACCCGCGGGGCGGCGCGCTACTGCGCGTATTCGCGCGGCTCCTCGCCGGGCCCGGACACCGGCGTGTATCAGATTCAGGTGGCCGTGGTCTTTCCGTCGGCCAACGAGAACTTCTCGCAAAACAAATGCCCGGACTACGGATCGGATAAGCTCGACCCGGAGCTGGCCGCCGAAGATTCGCTGCAGATGGAAGGCATGAGGGTGCAATACTTCGGCACGCAGATCTCCCGGCGCGGCCACTTGCCACCGGTGGGCACCGGCGGCGGCGCCTGATGCAGAATTGGGATGGAAATATCGCTATGGATGACGAGAAAACAGAGACGACGATGGAGCGTGTCAGCCGAACCGATAGAGGGTTTACACTGGTCGAGTTGATGATCGCCGTGGCCCTGTTGGGCATGATCATGACGGTCATCTTCGGGCTATTCGCGTCCACCTCGGACTCACTCTACGAGGCCGACAGCCTCTCGGATACGATCAACCGAGCGCGCTTTGGCGTCGAGAGGGTCTCCGGTGACCTGCGCAGCGCAGGGGCATTCGCCAGCCCGGATTCGGAGAACGATCCCTGGGTCCAGCCCAAGGCCATCGGGCCCAACAACCTGCTGCGGGTTTACGGTGTGGCTAGCTATGGCGACTGGCAAAACGACGACACGATTCTGTCCAGCGAACTCCAAAGCGCACATGCGATCCCCAGCGACATCGTGGAGACCGAGGCGGCGGGCACCTCCGCGCCGACCCAATCCGGTTCGGACAGCGCGATCAGCTTCGACGGCTTTATCGTGATGGGCGCCATCGACTACCCGCAGAGCTTCGAGATCGCCGAGCTCCACTTCAACGGCGAAGGTGACGCCGATGGCGGTTGGATTCCGGGAACCGAGCGGAGCCTGTTCAAATTGCTCGCCAACGACCCCTTTTATACGCGTGTGGGGCTGCCGCACGGGACCACCGTGAGTACCGACTCGGATAAAGGCGACGACGAGATCATCACCCACGATATGCAAAACCGCCTTTTGCGGGTCATGGACCGAAACGGCTACGTGCAGATGAGCGGCATCGATTTTAGTACACTGCCCGATTATGTCGAAAATAGTGGGCCGGGCGGCGGGGGCATCGAGTTCAGGCTGCGCACGCCGATGGCCGTCCAAGAGAGCGAGGCGAGCGGCGCCGTGGAATTCGGCCTCGAGCGCGACACCGCCGACGACGAGGATATCGGCTATGATGCCGCGATGATCGACGCGTTTTGGTACCATGTGGAGGTCGACCCGGAAGATCCGGTCAACTTCCGATTGGTGCGCGAGCGCCTCGACGCCCACGCGCTCGCCGATGCGCTGAACTCGCCCCAAAACATCGACCGAGAGATGCTGACCGACAAGCTGGCCGCCAAGGCCCACTCGACCGGCGGGGAGACGGCTCGTGAAAAGGTCGTCATCACCGATCGGGTGGTCGACTTCCAGGTGTGGTTCGATTGCGCAGACGCCAACGGAAACCTCGTCGATAGCCCCTGGCAGTTGACTTGGGCCAATCCGGCCGGGGACTCCGGCGGCGGATGCATGGACCCGACCTCGCCGGAGTTCGGCCGCGCCCGCATCGGTCACGTACGCCTGTCCGTGCGCACCGCCAGCGAGCGACAGGACGCCCCCGATTCTTTCGATCCGGACAGCAGCGAATACGATTCGGACGCATTCTTCATGGACGAGAACGGTAAGCCCAATGCCACGGTACCGCTGCGCTATTTCGATATGTATCCCGACGCCAAGGGCTCTGCGCGGGTAGTGACGGTGCAGACCGACGTCGAATTGGCTAATTTCGCGGCGCGAAATCTCTAGGAATCAGAGTCATGAATAATATCGTGCAAAAGAATGTGCAGTGGGTTGGCCGCCGGCGCGGCAGCGCGTTGATCCTGACGATGCTCATCTTGTTGGTGCTCAGCGCGCTGGGGATGATGGCGCTGCGCAGCGTCTCCCAGAGCGTGCAGCAATCCGGAGCCTACCGGGTGCGAACCCAGGCGGACGGCATGTCCGAGGCGGCCGTCGAATATGCCAGCGCCCAGGCGGGCAACGACGCCAAGACCTTCTGGTCGATGATGAATTCGGCCCAGGGAAACGCTTCGCGCGAGGCCATCGACGCTGACTCGTCTCTGGCGGATCGCAAGTCGTTGACCCGCCGCGGAGCATTTTTGGAGCTGACCCAGCGGCCGGGCACGGGCACTGACATCGAAACCGATTTCGAGCATCTGGACACCACCGACACCGAGACCGGCCTGCTCGGCAGTGGCTCCTTCGAGGCGGCCGAGGACCATACCCAATTCTCGGTGATCATCCGCGACCCGCTCGACGGGCCGCCGGCGCCGGGCTACGGAGAGCAATATTGCTTCAAGAAGGTGACCATCGCCAGTCGTGCGCTGGTCGGCCAGCCCGACCGGGATTGGACCGGCTCGGGCATGATGGCCGAGAGCCGCCACGGCATGGAGACGTTTATCGGGCCCATCGAATGCGGGGCCCAGTGATGAGATGCGACCGGCAAATAATGGATTGGACAGCCAAAATTGATCGCGTGAGGGTTGCAATGAAGAGCCAGGCGACGACACAGAAGGCCGCAATTCGGTGGAGTTTGGGCTTAGCGATACTGGTGGCGGCGGTGTTGATTGTCCCCGCCAGCGCCTGGGCGCAGTCGAACCCCGGCGCTTCGAGCGCTCAAAAGCCCTACATCATGATCCTGATGGACACCTCGGCGAGCATGGAGTGGACCGACGAGGGCGACGAGGAATATCCCAGCTCTGATCCGGACGGCCCGGAGACCGAGTATAGCGAGTGGAAGGCCGGCAAGGAGCGTCTGCCGACCGGCGCCGAAGCCTACGGTCCCTGCTATATTTGGGAGGCAACATGCAACGACTACGAGCGGCCGTCCTGGGTGCCCGATGACGAATGGACCGAAGCCTACGATGGGTCGATGTCCAGCCGACTCGACGAGATGCGCACCGCCGGCGGGATGCGCCTCGAGGATCGCAGCCAGCCGCGTCACGTCACTCTCAAGGAGATCCTCACCGGCGATATGGTCATGTATCGCGAGGGCGACGAGGACAAAGCCATCGAGAATATCAGCCCGATCGACAACGGGCCGGGGTGTTGGATCGTGCCTCGCCAGCGCAACGCCTCGGCCCAGCAAGACGAGGTCTGCGAGGGCTCGGACAAATTCGAGGAATTCCCCGACTATGACGAGCCCCGCCCGCACTTCCAGGAGGTCTTCGACGGCCAGCGCGCCAACGGTCTGATGGACACCGTCGCCGGCAACGCCATCTTCGCCATCGCCATGTTCGACGGCTACAAAGACTCGCTCAAAGATCCGGTCAAGGGCTGGGATGGCAAGCACGCCCAAAATCTCGACGACGAGATGGACGAGGCGTTCGCCGGGATTCAAGAAGGCGAGGGTGACGGCACCGATGACTCCGACGACGACAAATATAATTATGATATGGGCATCTTCCAGATGATCTCACCCCAAGATCTGGACATGTCCAACTCGCTCGCCGGCCAGCTGTCCAACTTCGTTCAATATGCGTTCATCGACGCGGGCTATTTGTCCAAGGACGAAAAGAAGCTCAAGCCCAAAGAAGACGATAACGATGATTTGCTCGGTGGGCTGACCGGGCTGGACGCGAGTTTTTCGAAGGAACTCGACAAATACCTGGACGAATATCATATGGGCCGCCAGCCGCTGGCTCGGGCGACGCCGCTGGCGGCGGCAATGTACGATATCCACCAATTTTTCGCCCACGGTTCCAAGGGCAAGGACGAAGAGAGCCCGCTGCTCGAAGACCCTTACCAGCAATGCCGGCCCAAGCATGTGATCATGATGACCGACGGCTATCCGGAGCCGGAAGCCGGCGGCCTTCCGGTGGGAGGCAATACGCTGAACGCTGCGTTCGGTTACGATCCGGACCAATATCCATACACGTCGACCGAGGAGGCGATTCGTCTATTCGTCAACGACCTCGACTATAGCACCGGTAGTTCGCGCAGCGACGGCGAGTCGTTTGTGACCGACGATTGGTCGAGCTCGGAAGGGCTTCGCTACAACCCGCGCGTTCACATCGCCGCCCTGCAGGTCGGCGCCCATGACGACGGCGTCGACGATGATCTCGAGAGGGAGGCGATCGCCAAGCTCGCCGAGATGGCCATCGAGGGAAAGACCTGTGCGGGCAGTTATCTCGACGATTTGAAGGTCGAGGAGGGTTGCGACCCGGACAAGGAAGTCTGCCTCGACCCTCGTCAGGGTGAGCATATGCGCACTGAATATCCCAACCACGTCTATTCTGCGCCCGACGGTGATGAGCCGGATTGTGAATATCCGGCGCTGATTCTGACCCAAAACGACCGCGAGACGATGGCCGAGGTCTTCCAGCGTCTGTTCAACTCGATTCTCAGCGACGGGGTGACCTCGCGGACTCGACCGACGTTCGTCAACCGGCTAGACGACCCCACCATCACCAATCCGGACGACCCGAGCGACGCCCAGGGCGGCCAATTCCGCATCTACTCGGGTGTGGAGATCGACGCCAGCACCCCGTTTTGGCGCGGGCTCCTCTTCCGCGAGAGCCTACTCTGTAGCGACGATAACCAGGATATTACCGAAGATAATTACCTCGCTCTGCACAAGCAGATCGAGAAGTTGGCCGGAACCGTCGATGAGGACAGCGGCGATGTCTCCCAGGACCGACGTCGCATCTTTACCGCCCTGCCGACCGATGCTGCCTATGATTATACGGAGAATAAGGGCCTGATCTCGGACACCCTGCAGGCCGACGGCAGCCGCTTTGTCTTTGGCATGCAGTTGGAGGCCGGCAACAGCGGCACCGACGAGTTCGGCAGCAGCTATTTGAGCGCCGAGCCACTCGAGTTGCTCGATCGTCGTGTCCCCTTCGAGGCCAGCCGACTCACCGAAGTGCTCGATACGCTGAACGTCGACCCCGACGACTACTTCCAGGTGCCCAACCTCGACTCGCTCGAAGAGCTGATCAACGAGGTGCGCGGCCGCTCGGAGCTCAAAGAGGACCGGGCATTGGGAGCGATCCTAAACTCCTCGCCGGTGGCCGTGGGCCCGCCCGATATGGACCTGCCGATCGACAGCTACCGCGCCTATAAGACGCTCTACGAGGATCGACCCAGTATGTTGTACTTCGCCACCACCGACGGCCTGTTGCACGCGGTCTACTCCGGCGAGCTCCACCAGGTCGACGGCAGCGAATACTCTACCAATCACCAGCAGGTGAAGACTCGCGCAGCGACCTCACCGGAATCGGCCGGCGGGGCCAGCGAGACCGACGGCTCGATGCACGAACAGCGCGAAGCATGGGCCTATATCCCGCAGATGTTGCACAACGACCTGTCGCTATATACCGGCCAGCAGCCATATTTGATCGACGGCACTCCCTCGGTCAAAGACGTGCGCCTGTGTCATAAATCCCAAGAGTTCAATCAGAACGCCCAGGCTTGCCGATACGAGTGCAACACCGACGAATGCTTCAACCGCGCGGCCGACAACCAGTGGCGCTCGGTGCTGGTCGCCGGGCTCGGCGAGGCCGGCTCGGGCTACTTCGCCCTGGACGTGACCCGACCGGGCGGCGCTCACGAGTCGGCGGCTCACTCCGGGCTGCAGGCACCCGATCCGATCCCGCTGTGGGAATTCGACCCCAACTGGGAGCGCGGCCAGGTCGAGCGAATCGGTGAGCACGCCCCGGAGCTGGTCTACCCCCAGGGTGAGTTGGACGACGACGATGATTTTATCGACGAGTGCGATGACGACAGAGGCGACGATAAATACTTCTGGGACCAGCCGTTCATGGGCCGAAGCGTCAGCGAAGCGGCTATCGGCACGGTCGCCATCAACCCTCGATTCGACGCCCAGGCCAGCCAGCCGCTGCGACGGCCGGTGGCCATTTTCAGCGCCGGCGAGGCAGGCCCCTTCGGGACGTCCTGCGACCGCGAGGAGCGCTCCGGCCGTGCCATCTATGTGGTCGACCTGCAGACCGGCACGCTGCTGCGGCGCTTCGTCAGCTACAACGACCCTGACGATGGCGACGGTGACGAGCGCCGCTTCGAATTTCCGGTGGTCGGCTCGCCGGCGCTCTACGACAGCTCGCCGGGCAGCCTGGTCACCCGCGGCTTCGTGGGCGACCAGCGCGGCAGGATGTTCCGCCTCGACCTGTCCAGCACCGACCCTTCGAAGTGGTCGGCGGATCTCTTCTTCGACCCGATGGACGACATCGACTTCGACGACGATCCAGACCTTCTCGGGCCGGCCTCCTTCAAGCCGGCGATCGCGTTGGGCACCCAGGCGACCGATGGCGATCTGCTCGTGTATTACGGCCTGGGCGAGCGCGGCGAGTTGACCACCGCCGACCAGACTCAGTTGATGATCGCGGTGCGTGAGGACATCGAGGTCAACGTCAGCAACGACGACCCGGCCACCGCGACGGTGGACGGAGAGTTGTTGTGGCACGCCGAATTCGAGGGCAAAAATGATGACGACGACTATGTCGAGAAGCTGACCGGTGCGCCGGTGGTCTTCAACCGCGGCGTGTACTTCACCACCTTCCTCGAACCCGCCGAAGACCGCTGCGAGCCGGGTTGGTCGCGCATCTACGGCATGAAGTTCGAGGGCGCTTATGATGCCGACGATCCGTCGAGCTTGACCGATCCGCCGCGTCCCAAAGGTGCCATTTCCAACCCGCCCTCGGATGGCGTCAACTCCACCGAAGGCGGCTACGGCAGTCCCAGCAATCAGGGGGATGAATCGGAGGATACCTACTGGTACTATCAGCCGACGGGGGCTGAGGACGGCCTCAACGAGGAGATCATCGTGCGTGGCCTGACGGTCACCCTCGGCCCGAGTTGCTCGACCGACCCGGCCCAGACCGGCGGCGGCATGCACGGCAGCAACACCCAGAAGCCGACGCTGGTCGCTCAGACCAGCTCGGGGGCGATGCCCGGCGACAGGATGTCCGACGACCAGACCGGGGCCTCGCTGACCTCCATCGAGCACGACCTGCCCGACCCGCAGAGCCAGAATATCCCGCTTAGCTGGTCGGTCATCGATAACTAAGCCCGACATGCGAATCCATATGAGCAGAACCACCATATCAGCGATAGCGTCGACGGCGCGCCTTTGGGGAGGCGCGCTGTTGGTCGCGCTGTTGGTCGCCACAGGCTTCGGCCTGGTCGGCTGCGGCGGCTGCGGCTCCGACTCCGACTCCGACCAGCCGTCGGACGAAGAGCAGTCCCAGCAAGATTCACAGGACGAACAGGCCCCGGAAGAAGAGCGCGCCGAGGTGCGCCGCCAGGCCTATGGCCTGCCGTTCCCACCGAGCGTGTTGTCGATCCGGGATCGCCAACAGAAGGTGCTCGTCGAGACCGATATGTCGCTCGAGCAACTCGAGGCTTTCTTCGAGGCGCGCCTGACCGACTACGAACTCATCGAGCCCCGCCACCAACTGCGCGCGGTGGGACTTCGCGATTATATGCCCCAGCTTTACGCCTACCCGTCGAGCAGAAGACGCAGCACGGTCGTCTATCTGCCCGCCGCTGAGCCGCCCGAGGAGGCCGACGACGATACCACCCGGGCGGCCAACGACGCTCCCTCGAACGACGCCAACAAGCGCACGGCGAGTAACCGGCCGCCCAACTTCACACCACCGAGCCAGCGTCGAAAGGGCGACCCGGTCAACGATCTCACCGACGACGGCGAGCCGCTCGCCCCCGGAGCGCGGTGGGGCGAGCCGTATACCCCGCCCAAGGGCAGCCCGCTCGACCAGAAACGCTTCGAGTCCAACTTCGGCAAGAATTACGGCGAGTGGACCCTGCATTAAGCGCGACGAGTGAAGCGTCCATCCCGGCCATTTCTTTACTTCCCGGCCGCGGCCTCATATACTCCGCAGGTGGCTTTTGACGCGTCCCCACCTCGGTCGATCATGATTAGCTCAACCACCTTGCGCTGGCTGAAGATTCGACTCATCGTCTGTCTCGTCGTCTTCGGAGTGGCCGCGCCTGCGGCCCATGCCCAGGACGGCGGCGAGCCGATCAACGTCGCGGTGCTCAACCTCGAGGGCAGCGACGTCGACGACGAGTTGCTCGAGACGCTCACCTCGGTGCTGCGAAACGAAGCCCAGCAATACGCCTCCTACGACATCGTCAACCAATCTCCGATTAATCTCTCGGAGATCGTGGTCGTGCTCGGCTGCAACACAAATAACCCCAGATGCCTCACGCAGGCCGCCGACCAGCTCGAAGCTCGGGTGCTCATCTACGGCAACGTCGAGAAGCTCGATGCGGTCCACAAGGTGACCATCGAGGTCTTCGACGCCTCCAGCGGTGAGATCGAGCAGCGCCTGGTGCGCACGCTTCCCGATGGCGAAGATCCGGTCGTGGAGTTTCGCCGCCAGCTCGAGTCGCTCTTCACCGGTGAGCCGGTCGACGGCGAGACTCGCCTGCGCATCGGCTCGAGCGTCGAGGATGCCAAGATCAAGATCAATGATACGATGATCGGAACCGCGCCGATCGAGCGAAAAGGCTTGCCCGTCGGAAGCTACGACGTGCGGGTCTATGCCGATGGTTATGAGAGCTGGACGGCCACCGTCGAGCTTGGAGCCGGCGACGACGTCCGGCTCTGGGCTCCGTTGACGGCGGCCAAAGAGGAAACGAGCGGCCAAGATGGCGTCGCACAAGGTGACTCCGGCGCGAGTGAGCGCGGCGGGCAGGATTCGAAGGGGTCCGGCCAGGCCGATTTTGTCGTCGAGGCCCCGCCGTCGTCGGGTGCGGGGACCACGAATATCGGCGCTTGGAGCGCGATTGCAGTGGGCGGCGTATCCCTCGGCGGCAGCGCGCTGATGGGCGGATTGATGCTCGGGGCCGAAGATGACCTGGTCGAACTCGACGCCAACAGCCAGCAGCAAGACCGCGACAGCTACCTCGCCGAGCGTGAGGATATCATCAACCGGGGAGAGAGCTACGAGCTCGCCCACCGGGTGCTCCTGGGCGTCGGTGCGCTCAGTATCGCCGGCGGTACGATGTGGCTGCTGCTCGACTCGGATTCCGAGGAGCAGCCGATCGCCCACCGAAGCTGGGATGTGAAGCTTTCGCCGCGCGGTGTCGACGCGCTCTTTCGTTGGTAGCCCGACCCCGTCGGACGCCTAAATCCGGGCGGCCGCCCGAACCATCTGCAGTACCTGATCTGTCATGACCTTGCCGAAAAACGAAGTGTGTGTGAGACATCCCGCCGAGCCCTCCTCCGAGCCCTCACGCGAACTCGTGTCGAAGCTGGCGCGGCGGCGCTGGCGTCGACTGTCGCTCGTCCTCTTGGCCGCCTTTATTTGGCTGGGCGCTGCTTCTGCGTCGGCCCAGCAGCGTGAGCTGTCGTCGGCCGACCGCCTGGCGCTGCTCTATGCCCCACAGCTCAACTTCACCGCCGAGGGCGATCCGATCATCCGCGTCGGTATCCTCGAGGGCAAAAAGAAGGTCGAGTTTACCCCCTCGGAGAGCATCCGGGTGATGCCGCTCGGCGAGAGCGGCCCCGAGGTGGTGCTGCCCGGCGACAAGACCTACACCGTCGAGATCTCCGAGGCGAAGCCCGGCCAATACAAGCATTGGGTCGTCGTCGATACCATCGCCGTCGCCCAACGGGACAAAGCCAAGAAGGTCCAAAAAGAATGGACGCAGCGCGGCTATTTGCCCGAGACCCTCGAGGTCGGCGGGCTCTTCGGCGTGCGCGGCAAGGTCTTCGACTCGCGGGTGATCGTGGTCGGCGTGGGCGGCACGGACAAGCTCGGCGAGGCCCAGAAGCTCAAGCGTAAGCTCGAGGCCAAATACGGCATCGTCGGACGCGTCCACAGCGAGGCGACCAGCTACCCCTCGGGGATGCTCACGCTGCGCGGAGAGGGCGTCGATGTCGAGGTCAGTCACGCCAACGTGATGTGGATCTCGAGCAAATCCGGCCGCGAGGACAAGATTCGCTACACCGTGCCGGGCATCAAGAAGAACTACCGGCCGGGCACCGAGACGCGCACCTATTTGGGCACGCTGATCTTCGCGCCGGACAAGAAGGGGCGGCTGGTGGCGATGAATAGCCTGGGCGCCGAGCGCCTGCTTCGCGGCGTGGTGCCCTCCGAGACGTACGCCAGCGCTCCGAAGCACGCGCTTCGGGCGCAGGCCATCGCCGCCAGAAATGAGATCTTCGCGGCCATCGGGGTGCGCAACCTGGCCGACCCCTATATGCAGCGCGCCGATATCTACGACCAGGTCTACGGCGGGGTCGGCGTCGAAGACCCGCGCACCACCAACGCCGTGAAGGCCACCCGCGGCGAGGTGATGTTTTACGGCAAGCACATCATCGAAGCGGTCTACAGCTCGAACGCCGGCGGCTTTACCGAGAATAACGACAACGTCTGGGACGCCGAGCCGCGTCCGTACTTGCGCGGCCGCGCCGACGCGCCCGCAGGCTCGGTGCCGCAAGCCTTCGAGGACGGCATCTCCGAAGACGAGCTCGACGAGTTTTTGTCCAGCGACATGCCCGCCTATAGCAAAGAGGCGTCGTTCAGCAGCAGCAAATTCTACCGTTGGAAGACCTCGGTCCCCGCCTCGAAGGTCTACAAGTGGCTCGGCGACAACGGCTATGACGTCGGCAAACTCGAGGCGGCCAAAGTCCAGAGTCGGGGCGTCAGCGGGCGGGTCATTCGGCTCGAACTGAGCGGCACATCCGGCAAGGCGCAGATCGAGCGCGAGCTCAACGTGCGCCGGCTCTTCGGCGGGCTCAAAAGCGGGCTATTCCTGATGAATTACGACACGGACAAAAACGGCCACATCTCCACCTTTCACTTTCGCGGCGCCGGCTTTGGCCACGGCGTGGGCATGTGCCAGACGGGCGCGGCCGGCATGGCCGAGAAGGGCGAGACCTACGAGGATATCCTGCTCCATTATTATTCGGGCATCGAGGTGGGCAGCCTGTATTGACGGGTCCCGTCGGAGCAGCCGGCCAGATCAAAAAAGCCCCGCCCGGCGTCAAACGCCGGGCGGGGCTTTTTGTGGTGCAAGCAGCGGCTTACTTAGTTCTCGGTCAGGTGGGGGTTGAGCATGTCGTTGAGCTCTTGGCTCTCGGTGCATTCGAGGGAGTTGTCCTCGAGCAACGTGCACATGCGAACCCGCGACTTCATCGTCGCGTCGGACTCGTCGCCGCTGATATTGTTCTGCATGCTGATCGCCTCCTGATAGGCGATGTACAGCGTCATATTCTTGGCGTCGCCGGAGCTTTGGGTCGCTCCGACATTGCCCGTCGAGGCGGTGGCGCCGGCGGTGTTGTCACCGGCTTGCTCGCCATCGGCTTGCTCGCCGTCGGCTTGCTCGCCGTCGGCTTGCTCGCCGTCAGCGTCGTCGGCCTCCTCGGCCGGGGCAGGCGCCGGCGCGGTGTCCGCGATCGGCTGGTCCGAGGCACCCCAATGAGTCTCGGTGATCACCCGGCTGCTCTTCTGGGTGAACAGCCCGCAGCCGGACATGAATAAAAGACAGATGCCCGTTAAGAGTGAGACATAAAAGGCTGGGTTTCTCATAGCAAGTCCTCCTCTTCCCTCTCGACCAAGATGGTGCTCTCTTGGCAGCTCTCGCTGTTTCCTTGGTCGTCGTATTCGCAGATCTGCAGGATATATTCTTCGGTGACCGGATTACGGATGTGTCGTACGGCCTTATCCTCGACGAATTCCTGCTTGAACATCGTTTTTCGTGGCGTGGTACATCCCACCAATAGGGCGCTAAACATCGACAGCGCCAGCAGGATGATCATCGCTCTGATGGCGACTTTCATGAGTGACTCCTCGTGAACTAAAATAACTTGAAGATTGCCAGAACGTCGCGATCACTGGCTCGGATTGACGTAGCCGACACATTGGGCGCCGTCTTCGGGCGCGTTCTCGGGCCACTGATTGGCTTGATCCTTGTTCCAGCAGGTTTTCTCGCAGTCGAGGCCGGCGTCGGAGCGTTGGCACTCCCAGAAGTTGTAGCGGCTCTGGTTATACACGCCGCCGACCGTATCGGTGGTCAACGTCTGGATCAGGGTGACGTGACCGTCGGGGTGATCTTCCACACTGAGCACCTTGTAGCTGGTCGAGCAACCGGCTGCGAGGGCCAGAAGACCGACGGCGATCAGGGCGAATAGCGTCTTGGTGATTGCATTCACAGCAGACCTCCTCAGTCTTCCTTGAAGTTGATGTTGACGTTCTGGCAATTCTCCAGGGCCCCATCATCGGCGCGATCGCACTCGATGAGCCCGCGCTTGTTCTGGGCGCCGACTTGCTGTCGGTACAACAGCTTGACCGACTTCTTCGATGAGGTGACCTGGTCGATGTAGCGCGGCCCCTGTTGGACCGGCAGACATCCTACCAGCAGAAAGGCTGCGGCCAGCGCGACGAGCAATACCCGTGCGCTGGTTTTCATGGCAGATACTTCGCGTTGCAATGTACCCTCCTTAAGCGGTTGTTGGGACAAAATACGAATTCGTTTGCGGGCGCACGGTTCACGGTGTTTTCTCGTGGAGCGACCGATGCGCCCCCCTTATATTGGGGTCATGTGTGCGCTAGCTTATGGTAGACTCGCTGGCCACGCAACAAGGACCTCTCAAAATCCTTTGGCGTGGCTGCGTCGCAGGCAACGATGAGCCCGGGATAGAATTTCAATGGTACCTACAAAGCTTCGCATCGGCATCTCCGCGTCGGTCCAGCACAGCGATCCCGATCGCGCGCTCTACAACGGTCGTCCACTATTATATGTCGAGCAGTCGATGAGCACTTGGCTGCTCGAGGCCGGGGTCCTCGCCTACGTCATCCCGTTTGCGCCCGAGGAGGTCTCGGTGGAGACCAGCCTCGAAGAGCTGGTCGCCGGCCTCGACGGGGTCGTATTGCAGGGCGGCGTCGACGTCTCTCCGGAGACCTACGGCGAGGCTGAGAAGGCCCAGCAGTGGCCGGGCGACGCGGTGCGTGACGCCTACGAGATCGAGCTGGTGCGCGCGTGCCTGGCGCTCGACCGGCCGCTATTGGGCATCTGTCGAGGCCACCAGATCCTCAACGTCGCCCGCGGCGGCACGCTCTTCCAGGACATCCCCACGCAGGTCGACGAGCCGCTCGAGCACGTCGACCGGGATATCTACGAGAAGAACGCTCACCCGGTGCGCCTGATCGAGGGGACGCGCCTGTCCGAGATCTACGGCGGGCGCACCGAGGGAAGGGTCAACAGCGTGCACCATCAAGCTATCCGAGAGCTGGGGGACGAACTCGTCGTCGAAGCTCGCGCGCCGGACGGCATGATCGAGGCCGTGCGCCTGGACTCGCCGAATCGCTATGCCGCCGGGCTGCAGTGGCACCCGGAGTTTCAGAGCTCGGACGATGACGAACTCCTCGATCGGTTCGCCCCGCTGGAGGACTTCCTGCAGGCCGTCCGCGATCGGCTGTAGGTCACCGGTCGGACCACTTGTTGGCCTCTGAGCCGTTCTTGGCGTAGTATGGGGCCGTCAACGTCTGTCGCTCCTCTCCGAAAGGTCCTTAAATATGCTGACGCGCCACATGAAATGGGCTGTGATCGCAATATGCGCCGTCTCCTTTGCAGCTGCAGGCTGCTCTGACGACTCGTCCACGGCGAGCGGTGAGAACGCCTCGAATAACGGAGGCAGCTCGAATAACGCGGCCGACTCCAATAACGGCGGCGGCTCCGATGACTCCGGCGGACAAAGCACTGACGGAGACCAAACCGACGGCGAGCAGCCCGACGGCGCCCACACCGATGGCGGCAACAACGGCACATGCTCGCCGACGGTGCTGTTCAGCGAGGTCTATCAGCCCAACGTCTATTTGTTGCTCGACCGCTCGCAGTCGATGAACGGCGAGCCGATGACTCAGGCCAAGGCGGGCCTCGACGCGGTCGCCGATCAGTTGGCCGAGCGCATCCGATTTGGCATCGGGGCTTACCCATTCCCCAGCGCCGGCTGTGGGATGGCCAATCGAATCGGCGTGGGCGCGAACTCCGCCGCAGACCTCCAGGAGTCCTGGCGAGAGCTGACCGCTGCGGGCGGCACGCCCACCGGCACGGCGATCTTTCAGGTGCGAGACCGCGAACTCCTCGAAGAGGACGCCGACGACCACGACGACAAACGCGACAAGGCGCTGGTGGTGATCACCGACGGCGATCCCACGGTGTGCGAGGACGAGCACGCGACGGTCGAGGAGGCTCAAAAGGTCGCCCAGGACGGCGTGCCCATATTCGTGGTCGGCTTTCGCTCGGAGGCCAACCCCGACAATCTCAACGCCCTGGCGGAAGCCGGCGGCACCGACGCCCCCGGCTCAGATCGATTCTACACCGCCAATAATACCGCCGAGCTGACCGGCGCCATCGAAAATATCTCTTCGGACGTCATCAGCTGCTCGCGTCCATTGGATCCGGCCCCCGAATCGGCCGATCTGTTGAGCGTCGAGATCGACGGCAATCCGGTGCCTCAGTCCAGCGACGACGGCTTCAGCTATGCGGCGAGCAGCGGCGAGTTGAAGGTCCACGGCACTTGGTGTGACCAGCTCCAGGACGCCGCCCGAGACGGCACCGTGCTCAAGATCACCGTCAACTGCCCGGATTGCGTGGCCGCCGGAGAGACGTGCAGCGATGCCTCCGAATGCTGCAGCGGCGGGTGCGACGAGGGCGTCTGCACGACTCCGTGCCAGCGCAACGGCGAGGCCTGTGAGGACTCGGGTGATTGCTGCAGCGGCACGTGCCTCACCAGCGGCGAGCTCACCGGCACGTGCATCGACGGGTGATCGATGCAGGTCCTTCGTGACCCCAGGCTGCATATCATCTTCGGGGTGACCCTGAGCGCGGTGATGGGCGTGTCTTCGATCACGCCCGCCTTCCCCAAGATCGCCGAGGCGCTCGACATCGCCCCGCAGCAGACCGGTCTGCTCATCACGTTCTACTACCTGTCGGGCGTGGTGCTCACGCCGTTTTTGGGCTTTCTCTCCGACCGCATCGGCCG
>CAYLTX010000054.1:18978-38180 GCA_964386725.1 uncultured Bradymonadales bacterium
CCTCGTGCCGTCGCTATTTCTCTTTGGCATCGCCGGCTTCGCCTGCTCGCTGGTGCGCGACTTCGAGTCGCTGCTGGCGCTGCGCTTCTTGCAGGGCATGGGCGCGGCGTCGCTCGGCGCGCTCAATCTGACCCTGATCGGCGATATCTTCACGGGGTCGGAGCGCACCGCCGCGATGGGCTACAACGCCAGCGTGCTCAGCGTCGGCACCGCCGCCTACCCGGCCATCGGCGGCGCTCTGGCGTTATTTGGCTGGCATTATCCATTTGTTCTGCCGCTGGTGGCGATCCCCGTCGGGCTCTTCGTGCTCTTCAAGCTCGACAACCCCGAGCCCGACGCTGACGGCGACTTCAAGACCTATATGCGCCAGGTCGCCATCGGGCTGAAGGACCGCCGCGTGCTGGGCATCTTCGCGATCAGCTTCGTGGTATTTGCGATTCTCTTCGGGCCCTATCTGACCTTCTTCCCGTTGCTGCTGGCCGATAAATTCGCCATCGACTCGTTTGCGATCGGGCTGGTGATCTCGTCGGCGTCGCTGTCGACCTTCGTGGTCTCGGCCAAGCTCGAGGCGCTCACGCGCCGGTTCAGCGCCAACGGGCTCATCTACGCTTCCGTTGTGCTATACGTGGTCTCGATGGCGATCATCCCGTATATGCCGTCGGCCGCCTGGTTGGTGCTCCCGTCGCTGATCTACGGCGCCGCCCAGGGCCTGAATATCCCGTCGGTCCAGACGCTGTTGGCCGGCATCGCCCCGGCGGAATACCGCGGCGCGTTCATGGCGCTCAACGGCACCGTCTACCGCATCGGCCAGACCACCGGCCCGGTGGCCGCCGGCCTGCTCTTCGGGGTGTGGGGCATGCAGGGCGTGTTCTGGGGGGCGGCGGTCTTGGCGTTTATGCTTGTGGGGGTTGTTGTGGGGGCTTTGAGGTGAGGTGGTGGGGATGGTCGGTTTTTGGGGCACCCCTCCGTCGCGCCTTCGGCGCGCCACCTCCCCATGGCGGCTGAACGCCGCCATGGGGAGGAACTTTCGGAGTGATCGCGCAGTGGTGGGTTCTTGTTCAGAAAGCAACCAGCGCGCGATCTAGCGGAAGGTTCCTCCCCAGGTCGAAGACCCTGGGGAGGTGCCGGCGAAGCCGGCGGAGGGGTGCCCCAACAAGCAGCCAAGTTACAATTAAAATCCACCAACATCAGCCCCCCAAAACCATGCAAAACCCCAACAACCCCCTCCCAGTCGGCACCAAAGTCGTGCTTCGCACGCCCACCCGGGCCGGCCCGCGCACCCGCCCAAAAGGCGCGGTCGCGCAGGTGGTGCGCAATCCGCAGGAGGCCGGTGGCGACTATCGGCTGCGGTTCACCGACGGCGCCGAGGCGACGGTACGGCGCGAGGACATCGCGATCTTGAGTCATTTCCACCGGCCCGACTGGGAGCGAGACGCCCATCCCGAAGCCTCCGAGGTGCTGCGCGAGACGGTGATCTACCGCTGCATCGTCGGCTCGCAGGCTTATGGGTTGGCCGACGAGGAGTCAGACGTCGATCGGCGCGGCATCTACCTGCCGCCGGCGCGGATGCATTGGTCGCTATACGGGGTGCCCGGCCAACTCGAGGACAAGCATACCGACGAGGTCTACTGGGAGATGCAGAAATTCTTGAAGCTCGCGCTCAAGGCCAACCCGAATATCCTCGAATGCCTGTACACCCCCGAGGTCGAGCACATCCACCCGCTCGCCGCGCAACTGCTGGATATGCGCGAGATCTTTTTGTCGAAGCTCGTCTACCAGACCTACAATCGCTATGTGCTCTCGCAGTTCAAGAAGCTCAATCGACGCTTCGAGAAGACCGGCGAGATCAAAAACAAGCACGCCATGCACCTGGTACGCCTGCTCTTGTCCGGGATTACGATCTTGGAGGAGGGCTTCGTGCCGGTCGACGTCGCCGACTGGCGCGACCGGCTGCTGGCCATCAAAGACGGTGAGGTCCCCTGGGAGGAGGTCGACACGTGGCGCCTCGAGCTGCACGAGCGCTTCGACGCCGTCTTCCAGACCAGCAACTTGCCCGAGCGCCCCGATTACGAGCGAGCCAACGAATTCCTGGTCGAGGCGCGCCTTTGGGCCGTCGACGGCTGGGACTAGCGGGTGATGCGGCGCCTTCTTGGAACGCACCTCGACCCCCGGACTCCCTCGGCCCCTAAACTACGGGGCCTCGGTCGCCCGAGGCTACATAGCGGGTCGGCCAACGGGCCTCCTTCATACGACACGACGCGCCGTAGCCGTTGCCGTTCAGGCGCCGTTTTTTGGTGCCGCGCCGTAGTGGAGCGTAGCGGAACGAAGGCCTCTGTAGCCCTAGGCGACCGAAGGGAGTCTAGGGTTCGAGGTGCGTTCCAAGAAGAAGACACTAGTAAAATAACAAGCCCCCCGAACCCCTGACCCACCATGACCATATCATCCAAAGACTTCGGCTGGCTGGAGCGCCAGGTCGACGACCATCCGCTGCCGGTATTTTTCGCCGTGTTGAGCGGTGCGCATATGTATGGCTTTCCGTCGGCGGACTCCGATTTCGACGTGCGCGGAGCCCATCTGGTACCGCTCGACGAGTTGCTGGGCCTGGAGACCTGCCACCAGACCGTCGATCAGATGTACGAGCTGGGCGGGCGCGAGGTCGACGTGGTCACCCACGACCTGGCTAAATTCATGCGGCTGTTGCTCGACAAGAACGCCATGGTCCTCGAACAGATCTTCTCGCCGCACCTGATTGCGGCCGACGAGGCCTTCGAGGAGCTGCGCGACATCGCCAAAGGCTGTGTCACCCGTCACCACGTCCACCATTATCTGGGATTTGTACGCTCGCGCCGCGAGGCCTTTGAAGAGTCGCGCCGGATCAAGCCGCTGCTCTACGCCTACCGGGGCTGCTTGAGCGGCATTCATTTGATGCGCACCGGCCGCGTCCAGTCCAACCTGAGCAGGCTGGCCGACGAATACGATCACGCCGAGCTGCACGACCTCGTCGAAGCCAAGCAGGCCGGCACCGAAAAGATGGAGCTGCCCGAGGCCCTCGCCGCCGACCACGCCACCCGCCTCGACGCGCTCGTCGAGGAGCTCGAGCGCGCCCACGAAGACAGCCACCTACCCGAGGGCTACCCACCGGCCGCCAGAGCCCGCCTCAACGATCTCCTGGTGCGCGTGCGGCTTAGGTCCTGGGGATGAGCCTCAATCCCCGGACTCCCTCGGCCCCTAAACTACGGGGCCTCGGTCGCCCGGGGCTACATAGCGGGTCGGCCAACGGGCCTCCTTCATACGACGCGACGCGCCGTAGCCGTTGCCGTTGCCGTTCAGGCGCCGCCGTTTGGCGCCGCGCTGAGCGCCGTTCGCGAAGCCTATGTAGCCCTAGGCGACCGACCGTAGGGAGGGAGTCTAGGGTTCGAGGTCAACGCTCAAAAAACTCACTAAGAACTCATTACGAACAAGAAGGCGCCCCTTCCGGCCCCTTTCCGTCGTCGTCGCAAATCGTGAGCTTCAACCCGCCGACGCGGCCCTCTTCGGCGGCCCCGTAGATCTCCCGGTATTGATCGGCGGTGATATCTCCCAAAAAGCGCAGATTCGACAGGATATGCTCGATCTTTTCGAGCCGGGACGACGGCAGGTAGCCGGCGAGGACCTGCTTGCCGAAGAGCGACGGGCCGGGGAGTACCGACGCCAGCAGCGCAGTCTGCGCGATGGTCAAGTCGTAGGCTCGGATGCCGAAGTAGCGCTCGGCGGCGTCGTCTAGCCCCTGCACGTTGGGGCCGAAGTCGACCAGGTTCATATATAGCTCGAGGATGCGCGTCTTGCTCAGCTCCGACTCGAGTCGCCAGGTGACGTAGGCTTCCTGCAGCTTGCGAACGAGCGTGCGCTGGGGGTCCAAAAACAGGTTTTTGGACAGCTGCTGGCTCAGCGTGCTGCCGCCTCGCTTGATGCGTCCGGCGCGCACGTTGTGGACCAGAGCGCGGCGCAGCCCGCCCCAGTCGAAGCCGTCGTGGCTGAAGAAGTGAGCGTCCTCGGCGGCGGTCAACACGCGCGGCACATACGTGGGCAGATCGTCGTAGTTGACCCAGCCCTTGGCGTCGACGCGCCGCGACAGCGTGCCCGGAAGCTCGATCGACGGTGGCCCGTCGGCCGCCAGCGAGAGCACGTCGGCGTAGCTGCTATCGCCGCGAACCTCGACGTCACCGCTGAAATCAACCGACAGGACGATGCCCTCGGGATAGGCGGTGTGGCCGGCGCTGGCGATGCCGAAGCCGAAATCCCCTTCGAAGGTCGATCCGTGCGCCACGCGTGCGATCGCCGGAGGGAGGCCGTCGAGGAGCCTGTCCGGGTCGAGCCCGCGGGCGGCTGCCTGCACGTCGAAGACCCAGCCGCCCCGTGAATGGGTGCCTGGTGCATCGGTGGCGTAGCCGGCAAACCGGATGGGCCCGGCCTCGCCGAGCTGCGCCTCGCCGGTCGAGATGCTGATTGTGCGCGCGCGCGGCTGGACGATGGCGTCGAGGTTGAGCCCGAGCTTGCCGAAGACCAACGCATCATCGGTGACGATCGGCAGGTCGAGGTCGAGGCCGTCGGTTTGCAGGTCGACGGTCGCCTCGGCCAGATCCATCGCCGGTTCCCAACTCGTCTCCATCTCGCCGGTCCACCGACCTTCGCCGATGCGGTGGTCGATGCCGAGTTGCTCCCACAGCACCCCGGTGTCGAAGTCGCGCATCTGCAGATGGGTCTCGAGCACGCCCCACTGGCCGGACCAATGCGCCGCGAACGAGGTGTGGCCGAAATTGTCGTCGAAGACGTCGCCCTGCACGATCGCGGTCCGGGTGCCGGTGTCATAGACCCCCTCCAAATTCTGCATCGAATAAGGCAGGAGATCGTCGCTGGTCCGAAAGAGCATCTCCGGCGCGCTGGTGCGAAGCTCGCGGTGGCTGGCCTGCAGAGTCACCTCCTGCAGGCGGGCCGTGCGTGTCGGCGAGGCGAGCACATCGAGTCCCTCCATGTCGACTCTGACGGGCTCGCATTGCGGGCAGATACGCACCCGCTCGACCGAAAGTCCCACCGGGGCGCGCGCCTCGAACCAGCGGTCGACGCGCGTGGGCCGTTGGGGCTCGAGGAGGAAGACCTGCCGTTCCTGGCTCGAAGGCGTGCCGACGCGTCGCATCGCGAAGTCGACGCCGTCGGGCAGCACGCCGTAGCCGTAGCGGAAGTCGACTGCGCTCTTCGAGCCGCCGCGGGTGAGTTTGATCTCGGCGCGGTGCAGGGTCAGCGGACGGGTAGAACCGGGTAGCGGTGCGGGACGGATGGAAACCGACACGTCGCGCAATATGGCGCGCGTGGACAGCACTTTGGGCTTGCTGGCTGGTGGGGCCGGGCGCCCTTGGGCTTGGGGCTTGGAGGGCTTCGGGTCGGCCTCGGGCTCGTCAGCCGACGGCTGCTTTTTGGCCGAGGGCTGGCGGGTGACCAAGATTCGGCCGCCCTCGACGGCGACGGCCTTGGGATGCAGCCTCCGCTCGCCGATGAGTTCGCTCAGATCGGGGGTCACATCGACCGCTTCGAACTCGCCTTCGATCCGATAGGAGCCGTGGCGAGCGACCAATTGAACCTGCTCGAGGCGCAGCCCGGTCAGCCCCAGCGGGCGCATCGCCTTGACCTTCAGGTCGACGCCTTGACGCTGGGCCATCTGGCTCAGATAGGAGCTGACCTTCGGGCCGAGCACCAGCGAGGTGCGCGCCAGATAGCTCGCGGCCAGCACACATGCCAATAGCCCGGCGACCAGGCCTAGCTTCAGGCCTGTATGGCTGGTCTTTGGCCGCTGGTCGAGCGGGTCCTGGCTGCTCACGGGTGAGTCGAACATTCGGTTCAAGCTTTGGCTTCTGGGTCGCCCAGCAGGCGATCGACCACGGCAGCGCCTACGCTGTCTCCCCACACATTGACCGTGGTTCGGCACATGTCCAGGATGCGGTCGACGGCTACCACCAGCGCATAACCGGCGCCGGGAAGCCCGACGCTCTCGAGCACGATGATCATCGTGACCAGGCCTGCGCTGGGGACACCGGCGGCGCCGATGGCCGCCAGCGTGGCGGTCAACACGATGATCACTTGCTGGGCAAAATTCAGATCGAAGCCGAGCGCGTTGGCGATAAATACCGCCGCGACCGCCTCGTAAAGGGCCGTGCCGTCCATATTGAGGGTCGCGCCCAGCGGCAGCACGAAGTCGGCCGATTCTTTGTCTACTCCGGCGCGCTCGGTCACGCACTCCAGGGTCAGCGGAAAGGTCGCCGAGCTCGACGCGGTCGAAAACGCCGTGAGCAGCGCCGGTGCCAGCGCGGCCAGATATTTGATCGGACGGATGCCGGCCACCAACAACAAGATCAGCGGCAAGATGACGAAGGCGTGGACGGCGAGCCCGCCGACGACCGCCGCCATATACACGCCCATATCGCTGAAGAATTGGGTCAGGTCGGCCAGGTTCGGATCGAGCAGGGTCGCCGCGAAGAGTGCGGCGACGCCGACGGGCGCCGTGGCCATGATCCAGCCGGTGACCATCATCACCAGCTCGTTGGCCTCGTCAAAAAAGCGTCGAATCAACGCCGCGCGCTCGCCGGCCAACAGCAAGGCCAGCCCCAGGCCGATCGCCACGAAAATCGTCGGCAGCATCTGACCGGCGGCCATGGCCCCGAAGATATTCTCGGGCACGATGTTGAGGAAGACCTCGCTCAGCGGGGTGGGAGACAGCTCCGGCTCGCCGCCGACGCTCAGCCCCAAGCCCTTGCCGGGCTCGAGCAGGTTGACCACTCCGAGGCCGATGATCACGGCCAAAAAGCTTGTGAAGAGGTAGTAGCCGATGGTCCAGGCGCCCAGCCGGCCGAGCCTCGATGGGGTGCCCAGGCTCTGGATACCCGTGATCACGCTGGTCAAGATCAGCGGGATGATGATGAGCATCAGCAGGCGAATGAAGAGATCGCCCACAAAGCTAAACGGCGCGCGCCACGGCTGGAGCTCGGCGATCGCTTCGGCCCGCTGTTGGGCCATATCGACGCCGCCGTGGACCACATGGCCGGCCGCCGCCGTGGCGGTCTGGCCGACCGCTTCGATCTCACCTGCGGCGGGGATGCCGACTACCTGGCGCACCACCAACGAGTAGATGAGCGCGAGCACCAGCCCCAGCAGAATCTGCCAGTGCAGCTCTTTGTACCAGGGCCTGTGGTCGTCGGACATGGGTGTACCGCGTCGGTGAACTGCACGATGCCGATCCTCAGTTGGTGAACTCGGCGCCCAACTCCTCGAGCAGTTCGTTGAGTTCGTCCTCGTGGCCTTTTTTGATGGCGAAGGCGACGTCACCGAGGCGCTGTTGGATCAGAGAGTCGGTCTCGGGGACCTCGGCGAAGCGTGCGGCGATCTCGGCGTTTTCGAGAACCACCACGGTCACTCCGCGCGAGATCGCGACTTGAAGCGGCTTTTCGAGCAAGCTTCGCAGCCTGAGCGCCTGCGCTGCGGGCAGGCCGCCGTCGGTGCGCTCGTCGAGAAATTCGACGACGTGGCCGAGAGGATCGTCCTCCCAGCGCCGCGCGATTTTGCCGACCTCCAATTTATAAAACACCGAGCGCTCGGTGCTGTCTTCGAGCTTGGTGCCGATGCGATCGAGCTCGCTGGCCGTGATGATGTCGGTCTCCAGCGGATCGACCATCACCTCGAGCACGTCGACAAAATACAGGCTCGGGGGGACCTCGCCCAGATAATCGATGAGCAGGCCGTCGTTCTGGTCGACCAGGCGTTCGAGCCCGTCGGGATCGGCCTGCGGGATGAACACCGAGGTGGGGCCGAGTCGGCGCACCTCGAATTTCTCGCCGCGCTGGGCGTGCTCGAGCTGTCCGACCAGAAGGTCGAGCTTGTCTGCGTCAGCGTGGCGCAACAGCACCCCGTTGGCGAAGAGCTCGAGCTTGCGGTGGACCCGCTCCCAATCGCGCATCTGGAAGGCGACGGTATCGGGCAGCGGTGCGTGGCTATATTCGTTGAGCGTGTCGATGACCTCGTCGGCCACAAGACCCATCCCTAAGCCGCGCTGGACGCTCTCGGCGGTCAGCCTGAAGTTGGCCACTCGCTCGGAGAGCTTCTCGCGTTGGCCGACCTGGTAGAGTCGGTAGACCACGTGCAGCGGAGCCGGGTCCAAGAAGAGCATCACCTCGAAGTTGGGCTGGACCACCAGGCACTCGCCGGGGGGCGGGCCGGTGTCCTGGGCGGCGTCGCGATCGACTTTGATCCCCAGCAGCTTGGCGCCGCGTGCGGTCAGCCGCATCATCTCGACGTCGTCTTCGCTCTTGCCAAATTCGATGACGCCCAGCCAGGTCAACCCGCGCCTGAGCACCGCTTCGATATAGCGGCGAGGGGCGACGGGCGGCTCGACTTTGCTCAGCGCGCGCGGCAGATAGTTGCGGTCGAGCTGAGCGCATAGGTCGACGATCGCTTCGACGGGCGTCCACTGGCTCAATCGGGCACGTTTGAGCACCGAGAGCACATAACCACGTGCTCCGATGAGCGGCTCGCCGGTGGGCTCGAACTGCGAGAAATGCTCCTCGGAGTCGGCCGGTCCGCCGGCGCGGGTCAGCGAGAGGCTCTCGACCTCGCTCCAATATTTCAGTCCGCGAAACCCGCTGCTCAATAGCTTGTTGCGCTCGTCCTGGTCGGCGCAGAAGTAGTCTTCGACGCCCTCGAAGCCGCCGACGATCTCCTGGTCGCGCTGCTCGACGAACCCGAGCTCGAGGCTCAGGGCGAGTAAAAAGCTCAGGTAGTCGAGCTGGACGGCGTCGTTGAGGTCGAGGTTTTCGGCCGCCTCGCCGGACTCGCCGGGCAGCGTGATGCCGCGACCAAAGCGCGCCAGGCTTCGGCGGTTGGGCGTGCCGTCGATATTGAGCCGCAGGCTCTCTTTTTGGAGCAGCGAGGAGAAATGCAGCAGGTTGAGCTCGAGCGAGTCGATGCTGTCGGCGTGGGTCGCTCGGATCTCGCCGGACCACTGGTCGAGCGCCTCCGGGCCGAGGCTCTCGGCCTCTTCAGTCAACCATTCCTTGAGCGGCACGGTCACTGCGAGATCGCGCTGCAAGAAGGCGTCTTGCTCGAGCAACGCCTCGATGTCCAGCTCACTCTCGCCGGGATTGGGCAGCGGGATGAGGAGCGACTCGACGACCAACTCTCGGAGCACGGCCTCGGTATCGCCGAAGCCCCTGAGCAGCAGATCGCGGCGCAGGTTTTCTCCACGCATGCGCCCGCCGCTGGCGGCCACCTGGCTGAGCGTGACGCGCTGCAACTTGCTGATGCCCTCGAGGCGCTCCTCGGCGATGTCGGGGTCGGTCACCCGAACGGCGACGGCTTCCTCTTCGCTCTCGGGCGCGATGCCCCAGCCTTCGGCCAGAAACCGTTTGGACGAAAGGCTGTAGCCGCGCTCGAAGAGTGCTTGTAGCTCGTCTGTTTCGAGCGGCCCACCCACGTCCGACTTATCTGTACGCTGTCCTCTCACGCCTTCTCCTCTTGTTGCTCGGTTGTCTCAGATGTCTCGTCGCCTTCGCCCTCTTCCCCTTCTTCTTGGGGCTCGAGCACGTCGGGATCGACGAGATCGCCGACGACCTTGGGAAACATGCCGCGCTCTTTGAGCGCCTGGCGGATTTCCTTGAGCTGGTAGGCGGGCGCGATGATGGCGCGGCCGCCGATGCGTTCGATATGAAGCTTCGAGGTGTCGATGGTGAGCATCGTCTCCTCGAGGATTGCTTCATTTTCGCAGATCATCAGAGCTACGCCACGATGAATGATCGGTCTTGCGTCAGATGCCAAAGGTGGACCTCGCGGTGCGGAATGCGCGTGGGGGGCGGGTTTTTTGAGCCCGCGCGGTTTAGGCAGAATAAGGATCCCTGCTGCGAGATGTCAACCACAGCGAAGAGAGCTGGCAGGTTCATCGCCGCTGATGAGCTGGCCCGGCCGCCCCGAAGCGTGGGTGGCCGGGTCAGCGGTGCTCTGGATCATAGGCTGCGCAGTTGACACCTCTTTGCCAGAGTGAATAACTTGAGCGGAGACGATCTCCCCGACAGCGCCCCATTTACGTGTACGGAGCGGACGTGGACCCCAATACCGCGCGCATTTTCGAAGTTGGGCCGCGCGACGGCCTCCAGAACGAGGATGTCATCCTCGAGGTCGACCAGAAGGTCGAGTTGATCGAGAGGCTCGTCGACGCGGGTGTCTCGGATATCGAATTGGGCAGCTTCGTGCGTTCCGATTGGGTGCCGCAGATGGCCGATACCGCCGAGGTGGCTCGACGGCTGCGTCGCAAGGAAGGGGTGCGCTATTGGGCGCTGGTGCCCAACCGAGTCGGCCTCGAGCGCGCCCTCGACGCCGGTGTGACTCATATCGCCACATTTATGTCGGCCTCGGAGACCCACAACCAAAAAAACCTCAACCGCTCGATCACCGACAGCCTCCAAGACCTCGAGGCCTCCATCGGGATTGCCCGGGACCACGGCTGCGAGGTTCGCGCCTACGTGTCGACCGTCTTTGGATGCCCCTACGAGGGCGATGTTCCCTTCGAGCGGGTCATGGATATCGCCGGAAAGCTGGTCGGCTTCGGCGCAGATCTGATCTCGCTGGGCGATACCATCGGCGCAGGTACTCCGCCGCAGGTCGAGCAAGGCTGCCGGCAGGCGCTGGAGGCGTTCGGCACCCGAGGAGTCGCCCTGCATCTGCACGACACCCAGGGCCTCGGGCTGACCAACGCCTACGTGGCCTGGAAGGTCGGGATGCGCCAATTCGACAGCGCCGTGGGCGGCACCGGCGGTTGCCCGTATGCTCCGGGCGCGGCCGGCAACCTGGGCAGCGAAGACCTCTTGCATCTCTTCGAGACGATGGGCGTGAACACCGGCATCTCGCTGGACGGCATCCTGGCGACGTCGAAGTGGATCGAGGAATCCACTGACATCGACATCGCTTCGCGCTACTATCGCTATCGTTCTACTGCCCACACGCACGACTCCTAGAGCACTCGGCTCCGAGATCGCTAGATCGAGGGGCGCGCGCGCCGGGCGGAAATGCTTCGGCCAGAGTGACCGAGTGCGGGCGAATATCCCTTCTTCATTGCGCCGATGTGGACATTAATCCGTTAAATCAACTGCGCATCGTCGGCCGCCAACGCGAGCGAGCACTGCTGCGCGATGTCTACGACTCGGTGTGCCAAGATGGGGCTCAGCCGGCGGTGGTCTGGCTGCACGGCCCGACCGGCTGCGGAAAATCGGCGTTGGCCGAGGCCTTCGTCGACGATGTCAGCTCTGAGGCGCATATTTTCCGCGGCATCTTCGACCACACAGCCTCATCCGGCGCCGGGTTCGCCCGCATGCTGGCCGACTTTTTCGGCACCCCGAATAACGACTGGGAGGTGGCTTTTCGCTGCGTCCATCGGGCCTATCAGCAACTGGGCTTCGAGGAATTCGAGGCGCGCTACGACGTGATCGGCCTGGCCGAGATCATCGCCGCCGGCGCCGACGGGGGCGGGCAACGCACCCGCTGCGGCTTCGAGAGCCCGCGGATGAAGAACCTCGCCCTGACTCGGCTCTTCGGGCGTCTGGCGCAGTCACGGCCGGTGGTGGTGTGGTTCGATGATGCCGACGCCAGCATCGCCGCGCTCTCGCTGGTGCGTCACCTGCTAGCCGACGACGTCGACGACCTGCCGCTGATGCTTGTCGTGACGGCGCAGCGTGGAAATATCGATCAGCCGGATACCCGCAAAGAGCGCATCACGGGCGACATCATCCGGGCGACTCGCGCGAATTGTCTGGGGGTTGGGGCGCTTGCCGACGAGCATCAGATCGAGCTGATCGAGCAATTTGCGCCCCTCGCCCCCGATCTCACCGAGCGCCTCGTGCGTCATACGCGCGGCCATCCGCTCTTCGTCGTGCAACTGCTCACCGATTGGCTCGAGCGCGATCTGCTCGTCGCGGACGGCCAGCATTTCGTTCTGCGCGAAGACCAAGTCGATCCCTTCCCGAGCAGCGTCGATCTGGTGTGGCGCCGGCGCGTCGATCGTGCGCTGCAGGGGCTTTCTGCGGCTGAGGCCGACGACGCCCGGCGCGCCATCGAAGTGGCTGCCGTGCTGGGGCCCATGGTCAACGTCTCGGAGTGGCGAGCTGCCTGCTACGAAGCAAATATCGGGCCCCCCGACAAGCTCTTCGGCCCGGTGATCGACCACGACCTATGCGAGCTGAACGGCGATACATGGCGCTTCTCTCACGGCACTTTCCAGGATGCCGTCAGCCAACGCACCCGCCAGGAGGGCCGCTGGCAGTTCTTCCATCGGGCATGTGCCCGAGCGCTTCGGCGTCTGCATGGCGAGGCCAGCGGACACGCCCATCGCATCGCCGAGCATCTCATCGCCGGCGGCCAGCGCCAGGCGGCACTCGAGCCGCTTATCCGGGCGAGCCGGCAGTTTCACGATGCAGGCCGCTTCGAGATGTCTCAGTCCTGTCTCGAGCGGCGCGACGAAGTTCTCGACGCGCTCGGCGTGCCCGCGGACGACCGCCGTCGGGTGGAGAGCTCCACCTGGCGGGCGCATATCGCGCTGACGACCGGCCGCCCGCAGCATGCACACCGACTCGCGACTCGGGCTCTCGAGGCTGCCCGGGCTAACGATTACGACGAGGAGATCGCCGGCGCACAGCTGGTGCTCGGGCGTCACGTTGGCAGCCGAGGCCAGCGCCGAAAGAGCATTCCACTGCTCGAAGATGCGATCCAGCGATTCGAGCGCGCCGGAAATATCGAGGGCCTGGCGGGTGCGCAGGCCAGTTTGGCCCTCGCCCACTATACGATGGGTGATGCTGAACAGGCTCGAAAGCTCTTCGAGCACGCCCGCGACGGGTTTGACTCGCTGGGCGACAAGGCCGCGGCCGCTCGCGCCGTGCGGGGGCTCGTGGATGTGTGGATACTCGAGGACGAGTGGGATAAGGCCGCTCGAGCGGCCGAAGAGGCCCTGCAGATTGCCCGGGACCTGACCAATCCCATTCTCGAGGCGGGTTGCTGGAATCACTACGGCGCGATCGCGCGCAATCAGCAGGATTGGAAGCGCGCGAGATCCGCCTATGAAAAAGCCGCGCGCCTGTACCGACTCGCGCAGAGTCGAAACGAGCACTCCGTGCGCTTCTACCTCGCGAGCGTCGACATCTGGGCCGGCGAGTACGAGCGAGCGCGTGAGCAGCTCGCCGAGATCCTCCCCGATGTCAAAGCGGCCGGGCTGCAGGCCGGTCTGGGGATGGTCTTCGTGGCGCTAGCCTGTTGTGAGGCGGCGGACGGCACGATAGATGACTTCGATACCTATTTCGAGCGCGCTTGTGCGCGCTTCGAGCAGCTCGAGCAGGCTTATGTCGAAGAGGGCATGCTCGCCGAATTCGCCGCCGAAGAACTCCTCGCCCGAGGCGAGCGAGCCCGGGCCGAGCGCGCCTTTACCGTCGCCTCCCAACGCTTCGAGCAGCTCGGCCGAAGCCGTGACGTCGAACGGCTTCGGGGCCGGCTCGCCGAGCTCGCCGGCCCCGATTCGTCACATGAAGCTGACTGATTAGACCGGCCGCACCGAGTGCTTCTTGTCCGGCCAGTCGACCTTCTTGCTGCGCGAGATCTCGATGCGCTCGATGAGCTCCTGGCGAAGCTCGTCTTTGGTGATGATCTCGTCGACGATCAGCTCACTTGCCAGCCGGTAGATGTCGATATCCTGCTCGTATTCGGCGCGAAGCTCTTGGACGTAGGCCGGGCGCTCCTCTTCGGGGAGTGCCTGGATCTTACGCGCGTAGACCGCGTTGACGGCGGCCTGAGGCCCCATCACCGCGATCATCGCCTCGGGCAGCGCCAGCGTGGCGTCGGGCTCGAAGCCCGGCCCGCACATCGCGTATAGCCCCGCGCCGTAGGCCTTGCGCAGGATCACCGAAAACTTCGGCACCGTCGCCCGACTCACCGCTGTGATCATCTTGGCGCCGTGACGAATGATCCCCTGCTTTTCGACCCGCGTGCCGATCATGAAGCCGGGCACGTCCGCCAAAAAGACCAGCGGGATGCCGAACGCGTCGCACAGATCGATGAACCGGGTGCCCTTGTCGGCTGAATCCACGAAGAGCACGCCGCCCTTATATTTGGGCTGGCTGGCGATGATCCCCACCGGCTGGCCGTCGATGCGCGCCAGGCAGGTGACCAACTCGCGGGCGAATTTCTCTTTGATCTCGACGAATTCGGAGTTGTCGACCAGGTGGCGGATGACGCGTTTGACGTCGAAGGCCTTGTTCTGGTTGACCGGGATGAGTTCGTCGAGGCTCTTCTTTTGGTCCTGCGGATCGATCGGCTCGTGGACCGGCGGCTTCTCTTTGCAATTGGAGGGGAAGTAGCCCAGGTAATTTCGGGCCCACTCGATGGCGTCCTCTTCGCTGTCGACGAGCACGTCGCCGCAGCCGCTGGTCTTGCAGTGCATCTTCGCGCCGCCCATCTCCTCGAGGGTGACCTTCTCGCCGATGACCATCTCGGCCATGCGCGGCGAGCCCAGGTACATCGAGGCGTTGCCCTTGACCATGACGACCACGTCGCAAAAGGCCGGGATATAGGCGCCGCCGGCGGCCGACGGGCCGAAGAGCAGGCAAATCTGGGGCACGTAGCCCGACAGGCGAACCTGGTTGTAGAAGATCTTGCCCGCCCCGCGCCGGCCCGGGAACATCTCGAGCTGGTCGGTGATGCGCGCGCCGGCGGAGTCGACCAGGTACAAAAGCGGGATGCGAAGCCGCTCGGCCTTCTCCTGGATGCGGATGATCTTTTCGACGGTGCGCCAGCCCCACGAGCCGGCCTTGACCGTCGAGTCGTTGGCCATGACCGCCACGCGCCGGCCGTCGATATGGCCGATGCCGGTGACCACGCCGTCGGCCGGCAGATCGCCGGCGAGGACGTTGGCCCATTTGCCGTCTTCGAGTTTGAGCCCGTCGTCGAAGAGCAGCTCGAGGCGCTTTCTGACGAAGAGCTTGCCTCGCTCTTTGTTGCGCTCGTGGTACTTTTCTTTGCCGCCTTTTTCGATATCGGTGCGGCGATCGACGACTTCCTGGTCGAGCTCGGAGAGTTTGTTGGTGTCGGTCATGGGTACGTCCTTTTTCAGAGTTGAGGCGGTATGCCGCGGGTGCGCTCGGCAAAAGGCGCCGAGCTTACCCGCGGTTACGGTTTGATGGTGGGTGTTATTTACCCTTGAAGTCGGGGGTGCGTTTTTCGCGGAAGGCGGCCAGGCCCTCCTGGCGGTCTTCGGTGGGTAGCGTGACCGCGTAGGCGCGCGATTCGATCTCCAGGCCGGTCGCCAGGTCGGCCTGCATGCCGGCGTCGATGGCAATCTTGGCCTGCTGCAGGGCGATGGGCGCCGAGCCGAGCATGCGCTTGCCGAGCTCGCGGGCCTTGTCCATGAGCTCGTCGGCGGGCACCGCGTAGTTGGCGATGCCCCACTCGAGGGCCTCCTTGCCGGTGATGCGCGCGCCGGTAAAGATGAGCTCCTTGGCCTTCGACGCACCGATCAGCCGCGGCAGGCGCTGGGTACCTCCGGCCCCCGGGATGATCCCCAGGCGGGTCTCGGTCAGCCCGAGCTTGGTCGTCTCGTCGACCACGCGAATATCGCAGGCCAGCGCAAGCTCCAGCCCGCCGCCGAAGGCGTAGCCGTTGATCGCGCAGATCACCGGCTTGGGGAGTTGATCGACGGCGCCAAAGCAGCCGCGGTAGTCGTCGATGCGCTTTCGCACCTCCGACTCGCTCATCGACTGGCGTTCCTTGAGGTCGGCGCCGGCGCAAAAAGCTCGGTCGCCGGCCCCGGTCAGGATCACCACACGCACATCGTCGTCGTGGCGAAGCTCGTAGAAGGCGTGCCACAATTGGCCCACCAGCTCCCCGTCGAGCGAATTCATCGCCCCGGGGCGGTTGAGCGTGACCGTGCAGAGGCCGTCGTCATCGACTTGTCGAATGAGGACGTTTTCTTGGCTCATGGCGTCACGTTTGGAGTTGGTCTTGGTGGTCTTTGGGCGACTTTGTCATAGGCCCGGCGCACCGTATACTCACAACAGCGCCTACCGCAGTCGCTAAACTTCCAACTTTGCTAGCGTTGTGCAAGGGAAAACGATGCCAAAGCCCATCCGAGAGTCCTCCGACGCTTCCGAGCGCCCCCCTAAGCATGATGCTGTAGCCGAGCAGGCGCGCGACGAGCACGATGACGGCGCGCTCAAAGAGACGGTCGAAAAAGCAGCCTCGGCCTATTTTTCGGCCTGCCGCAAGCTCGCCCGCGCCATCAGTCATTTGAAAGGTTAGCCTGACGTTAGGTGCTCGCTTTTCGTGAGTTTCTAGCCGAGGTTGAGGTTGGTGGGTTTACGTTTGGTTTCTTGATCTTCGAGTTCTTAGGGTTGGGTGCTCAACTGTGCTGCGATGGCTTCCGGAGGTTGCTGCAGGAGGGTTTCTTGGTTTAGGGTTTCTTGGTTTCGGGTTGTTGGGGGTGCGTGTTCGAGCGTGCTGGAGTGGCGGCTGTGAGTGGCTGCAGGAGGGTTTCTTGGTTGAGGGTTTCTTGCCTTTGCAGTTTAACCAACCTGCGAGGTGTTCATAAATCGTAGAAGTTCGGACTTACCCAGCACTCCCAGAAACTCGTAGATCTCGAACCAAGAAACCAACCTGCAGAATGCTCATAAACCGTTGAAGTTTGGTTTTACCCGGGACCACCGGGAACCCGTAGATCTCGAACCAAGAACGTTGGCGTTAGCCGACCACGCTGCATGACAGCGTGGGCCGGACGTAAAGCAGCAAGGGCGCGAGACTGAACCTAGAACCAAAAACGCAGGTGGCCGGTGAAGTCGACGAATTCGAGGTCGAGGTCGTCGTTGCCGATATAGATGCCCGGTCGGTATTCGACGACGAAGTCGATGGGCGCGGGCTGGAAGTTGAACTCCAATCCGATCACGCCCGTGCCCCCGATGGCGGCGCCCACATCTCCAATGCCTACGCCGGCGCCGAGGCCGTAATTCCAGCCGAGTGCGACGACCTGGCCGGAGGCGATGGTGGGCATTTCATATAAGAAGTCGGCCGCGAGTCCGAGCGTATCACCGCGAAACCCCCAATCCACTCCGTGGCCGCGCCAGGTGCCGGCGACCCCCTGGAAGGTAAACGAGCCCATACCGGTCTTGAGAGACACGCCGGCTGCGCCGGTGGCCGAGCCGATCCCGATCCCGACCGAGCCCGGTGGGCGCTGGGCCTGGGCGTCAGCAGGGGAGGATAGCGAGATCAGGCTAAGCGCAAAGACGAACGCGAGACTACATCCAATAATCCGTTTCACAGCTACTCCTAAGTACAGCGGAAGCTCAATGCTTCAAATGCCCGCAAAAGCTACGGGCTCATCGGTCGAGGTCAATTGATCTATCTATTATGTAGTTGGTCTCGTTCGGGCAGGCTACTCTGATGTCTCGGCGTCGCTCTTGGCCGCGTTCTCGCCGCCTTTTTCGCCGGCGAGCAGGTTGCGAAGCGCCTCGAAGGGGTCGGCGGCGCGATCGGAGTCGGCAAATTCGGTTGGGAGATGCCACACCACCCGAAGCCCCCAGAACTTGAAGGGCTCGACGTCGATGGCAGCCACGGGCACTTCGGGCGCCATGATCGCCGACGAGGTCGGTTTGCACTCTTTTTTGCCCGAGGCGATGGCCTCGCGCTCGGGCCAGTCGTGGCGGGTGATCACCGGGCCCGTCGAGGTGCGCGTGATGGTGTAGGAGGTGCGGTGCTCGCGGGTCTTTTCGACCAGCCCGGCGATGGCGTTGTCGTGCTCGTAGACCACCTCGAATTGGCGGGTCTGATCGCCGGCGAGGCTCGCCTCGAATCCAGTACGGCTGGGCAGCTCGGTGAGCTCGTACTTCTGGCCGGACAGCGAGCGTCCCAGCTTTCGCGACGCGCTGCGCGCGTAGGCGATCATGTAGCGGTCGCACGACGCCAGCTGAGCGCCCCCACTTTGGGGCGGCTCGGCGGTTGCCTGGCTCGGGGCGATCGCCAGCGTCACAAGCCCCAGCGCCGCGCCGGTCAAAATCGCACAGATCTGTGAGGTCCACTTCATCGACTGCCCTGATCTTGCGTGATGTGAGGTGCGGCTCGAGCCGCTCGAAGATGGTGACATAATCGCGGCCGTAGATCATCTGTCATTCGCCCGGGCACCTCGCCGGGTCGAATCAGAAATTGAGTTTGAACGACGGCGAACAACTCGCTAGACTGGTTGTCAGACATAACGAGCAGCGTCTGCTGCAAGTTCGGGAGTGATCTGGATCGTTGGGGAACGACACGGCCTCCGAACTCGCACAGGAGGCTTGAAATGTCGCTGACATACCTCGAAATTGACCAGGCTCGTGCGGATTACGCCGAGCTTCCGGACTCTATTCGCCAGGCGTTCGACGAACGACTCAACCAGTCGTGGCTGTACCACGACCATATGCTCGAAGGAGTCGTGCTCACCCAGTCGGACATCACCCGCGCCCTGCAGGGCCGGCCGTGCCGCAACTATTGCGATGGGCTGACCCAGAAGTCGCTGCGGCGCATGAAGACCTGCATCCACAAATTGGAGGACGACGCCGCCCAAGGGGTCGAGTTGTCGCTCGACTGGATCAAGGAGTTGCACAAGATGATGTGCGACGACGACGATGAGGCCGCCGGCCGCTACCGCCAGCGCAACACCAGCCCCGGCGTGTACCACTTGAGCGTGGTCCCCTCGAAGAGCATCTCGTATTACTTCCACAAATTCCTCGAGATCTGGGACGAGGAGCTAGCCGGCGTGCATCCGATCCGCGCGGCGGCCATCGCTCATTGGGAGTTTATGCGGGTCTTTCCCTTCGACGAGCGCACCGGGATCGTCGGCCGGTTGATGATGAATTACGTGCTCATCAAGAATTTCTACCCCCCGGCGGTCATCCACGCCACCGACAGGCACCACTATTTTGCCGCGCTCAACGGCCACCGCGCCGATATGGTCCCGGTGGTCGCCGAGGCCATTCGTGGCACGATCGAGGCGGCGCGGGCCTTCGAGCAGCACCAGCTCGACCGCGACCGACCCCAGATGGCCATGTGACGGTCTGCTCGGGGCTTGTGGGTTTTTGCGCAGTTGCAGTTGACTCTAAACGCAGTTGCAGTTGACTGTCCCCAAGCCCCAA
>CAYLTX010000055.1:0-38094 GCA_964386725.1 uncultured Bradymonadales bacterium
CCCCTAGCAGTACCGCCGTTCCTGGACCCCCGGACCCCTGAACCCCTGAACCCCTGGAGTTACAACAATGACTATTAAGAGCCCACCGAAGGATTGGTTCCACTGGCCACAAGGCCACGAACTCCTCTGGATCGGTCTGGCGCTGGTCTGGTGTCTCATCATGTTTGCGATGATGCCCTACTGGCACTTCAACGGAAAACAAAACAGCACCGGTGAGTCCTACGAGGTCGAGCCCGAGGCGTTCGTCGAGCGCACCATGCGCTTCGCCGAAGACAATAAGGTCGGCGAGAAGGACGGCGTGCCCATCGTCGAGCCGGCGCCCGGCGGCGACGCCTATCTGCTGGGCCGGATGTGGAGCTGGTATCCCATCCTCAAGCTCAGGGAGGGCGAGACGTACCGGATTCATATCTCCTCGTCCGACCTGCAGCACGGATTCTCGCTGCAGCCGATGAATATGAATTTCCAGGTGATCCCAGGCTACGACCACGTGTTGACGATGACGCCGACGACGAGCGGCGAATTTACCATTGTCTGCAATGAGTTCTGTGGCGTCGGCCACCACGCCATGATTGGAAAGATTATCGTCGAGTGAACCCGGACCATTTCTAAAGGAGAAAGCACATGAGTTCCGAAATCGCGATGTCCGGGCCCCGCACTCGAGAGTGTGACACCACCGGCCTGCCGGTGTGCCTGGACGCCCAATTCTTTATTCGGATCAACGCCGTCATGGCGGTGGTCTTCTTGTTGCTCGGAGGAATCGGCGCATTGTTGCTGGCGCTGACGCGCTGGCCGGCAGTTCACCTGCTCGATGCCTCCTGGTTCTACCGCATGTTGACCTTCCACGGCATCAACATGCTCATCTTCTGGATCCTCTTTATGGAGGTGGCGATCCTGTATTTCGCAGGCACCACACTCCTGAATACCAAGTTATTTTCGCGCAAATTAGCCTGGGTCGGCTTCGGCATGATGTTGGTGGGCGCGGTGATGACCGACTACATCATCTTGATGGGCCAGGCCGACGTCATGATGACGTCTTATCTGCCGCTTCTGGCTCACCCGCTCTTTTATCTGGGCATCATTCTCTTTGCGGTCGGGGCCTTGGTGGCGGTGTTCAACTTCTTCGCCACCGTCTATGTCGCCTGGAAGAATAAGACCTACGACGGGACCATGCCGCTGGTGGCCTTCGGCGCCCTTGTCGCGGGTATCATCGCGGTGGTCGCCCTGCTGCACGGTGCCATCGCGCTGGTGCCCACATTTACATTTGCCATGGGATGGACCGCCGAGCCCGACGCGATGTGGTATCGGCTCATCTGGTGGGGCTTGGGTCACCAATCCCAGCAGGTCAACGTCGTGGCCATGGTCTCGGTGTGGTATCTGATGAGCTACCTGACCGCCGGCGGCGTGGTCATCAACGAGACGGTCTCGCGCGGCGCGTTCCTGCTGTACATCCTATTCATCAACATCGCCTCGGCTCACCACTTGTTGGTCGACCCGGGCGTGGGCGCCACCTGGAAGATCTGGAACACCTCCTACGCGATGTATTTGGCGGTGCTGGCCAGCCTCATCCACGGCTTCACGGTGCCGGCCGGCCTCGAGGCAGGCATGCGCCTGAAGGGGTATACCAAAGGCCTATTTAGCTGGCTTTGGAACGCCCCCTGGAAGAACCCCGGCTTCTCCGGCTTCTTCCTGTCGCTGGTCATCTTCGGATTCATCGGCGGCATCACCGGCGTGACGCTGGGTACCCAGCAGATCAATATCACCGCCCACAACACCCTTCGTATCCCCGGCCATTTCCACTCCACGGTCGTCGGCGGCACGTCTTTGGCCTTCATGGGCCTGACCTATTACGTGGTGCCGCTGCTCTTCCAGCGCGAGTATAGCTTCAAGTGGCTCGCCAGATTGCAGCCCTACGTATTCGCCATCGGCATCGTCCTGCTGTCATTGGGCATGTCCTTTGCCGGCTCGGCGGGCGTGGCTCGACGCACCTGGGACATCGATGCGGCCGGGATCTACGGCGCGACCTCTCACCTGATGCTGGGTGTGGTCGGCATCGGCGGTGTGCTCGCCTTCACGGGCCTGCTCATCTACGTGCTGCTCACCGTGCACGCGGTGCTCTTTGGCCGCAAAAACGCCGGTGAGCCGATGGACGATTGGGGAACCCCCAAGGAGATCGCCTCCTCCGGCGAGGACAAGGCAGAGCGCGAGATCCACAAAAAGGGCAACGCCCCCGGCACCTTGGTGTTGGTGCTCGTCCTGCTCGCTTGTTTTGTCGTCTACTATTTCGCCAACTGGAAGGCCTTGGCCGACCTCTGGCATGTGAGGTGATGGGTTTTGGGTTTTTGAGGTGCCCCTCCGCCTCGGGCTGTACTACGCCCGAGGCACCTCCCCAGGGTCTTCGACCTGGGGAGGAACCTTCCGCTAGATCGCGCAATGGTTGCTTTCTGAACAACAACAACCGACCACTGCGCGATCACACCGAAAGTTCCTCCCCATGGCGGCGTTCAGCCGCCATGGGGAGGTGCCGAGCGAAGCGAGGCGGAGGGGTACCCCAACAAGCAACCACCAGCCATCACCCCAAAGGAGCCACCATGTTCAATCCAATCGCAAATTTCATCACAAGCTGGCGCTTCGCCGCCTTCATCATTTCGCTGTGCGTGTCGATGACGCTGATCTTCCTGGGCATTCTGCTCATTCCGAACGCGACGACCGGCATCGGCGCCTTCGCAGTGGACTTCAAGACGTGGTGCTTCGGCTACGACCCGGCCACCGGCGGCTTCGAGTGGGGCTACGTCATCATCATGCTCATCAATCCGCTGATCCTGGCCGGCTTCGTCTATATGTTGTGGTCGAAGTCGCTGCACCGGGCGGTGAAGGCGAGCCTGATGGCCGTGCTCGGCACGGTCGGCGTCGGGCTTATGGCGGCAGTGCTGCTCGGCGGTGGCATGTTCGCGCTCGGCCCCGACGAGGTCTCCGCCGAGCAACTCCCCTTTCCCGCCGAGCGCATCCGCACCGAACTCGACCCGCCCAGCTTCGAGCTGACCGACCAAAATGGCGAGAAGGTCGCCCTCGAAGATCTGCGCGGCCGGGTGGTGCTGCTCACCGCCATTTACGCCAGCTGCCACACCGCCTGCCCGATGATCATGGTTCAGGCGCGCAAGGCCACCAACGCGCTTCCCGACGATATGCGCGATGACGTGACCATCGTAGCCATCACCCTCGACCCGGAAAACGACACCCCCGAGCGGCTCAAAGAGGCCGCCGCGGCCCACCAGGTCGAGGCGCCGCTGTGGCGACTGGTCACCGGGGAGCCCGACACGGTCAACGAGATCCTCGACGATTTGAGCGTCTCGCGACGAAAGAACCCCGAAACCGGCGAGATCGACCACTCCAACCTCTTCGCCCTGATCGACCGCGACGGAAAGATCGCCTACCGGCTGACGCTGGGAGACCGCCACGATACGTGGCTGCCGACGGCGTTGGAGGTGTTGGTGAGGGAGGGCGGGGACAAGTCGTAGGACGACGATTATGCCGGCCCGTAACACCCCCCGGCGCCTTCGCGCCGCCACCCCCACGCGAGGCGCGGGGGTGGGAATGGTCGGCTTCTCGACGGTGGTCGATTTCCGGCGTCTCGAAAACCGACCACTTCCGTTAGAGCAACTATTTGCACCCCGCGCCCCGCGTGGGGTGCCGCACGGTCGAGCCGCATAAAGGAGCGAAGGCGCCGGGGGGGCTCGTCACAAATCAGCAGTAACTACAACCATCCAAACCGGCCAGGACCATGGAAACACCGATCAAGATCCAAGACGCCCAACCCGAACCGCCGGTGCGCGGCGAGGGGCTTTGGCGCACGCTCGAAAACCTCTTTTTATATGCCGATCGAGCCGTCGAGAAGCTCGTGCCCGCCCGGCTCAATCCGCTGGCTCAGACCGGCGCGCTGGCCAACGTCAGCTTCCTGATCGCGCTGGTCTCCGGGGTGCTCTTGCTGTTCTGGTACGTACCCAGCGTCCACCAGGCCTGGGAGTCGCTCGAGCAGATGGGCTGGCTGGGCCAATTTATGCGCAGCCTGCACCGGTATAGCTCGGACGCCACGATGTTCTTCGTGATCGTCCACGCGCTGCGCATGCTGTTCTCGCGACGCTTCAACGGCGCGCGCTGGGTACCCTGGGTCACCGGTATCGTGCTCGTCGGCATGCTCTGGTTCGTCGGGTGGCTGGGTTATTGGCTGGTTTGGGACGTGCGCGCGCAGACCCTGGCGGTCGGCAGCGCCAAGGTGCTCGAGGTCCTTCCGATCTTCACCGAGCCGATGTCGCGCTCGTTTCTGACCGACGGAGGAGTGAGCACCGGCCTGTTCTTCATGGTCTTCTTCTTTCACATGCTCCTGCCGCTGGCGATGGGCATCGCGCTGTGGATGCACATCAGCCGGGTTAGCCGCGCCAAATTCCTGACCTCGCGGCCGATGACCTTGTGGCTGGTGGGCGTGACTATGGTCGTGTCCGTTCTGTTTCCGGCGCTCAGCGCCGACAAGGCCGAGATGGCCGTGCATCCGGAGGCGTTCACCGCCGACTGGTGGTATTTGCTGCCCATGGCGATCACCGAGCGGCTCTCGGGCGGTGCGCTGATCTGGCTGAGCTTGGTCGGCTCCATCGTGGCGGTCGCGGTGCCCTGGTGGATGACTCGAAAGACGCCCCAAAAAGCGGTCGTCGACACCAACCGCTGCAACGGCTGCGCGCGCTGTGTCGAAGATTGTCCCTACGACGCGATCATCATGGTCCCGCGCGAAGACGACCACCCGCGCTACGAGATCCAGGCCGAGGTCGACCCGGGCAAATGCGTCGGATGCGGCGTCTGCGCCGGGGCGTGCAACCCGGGCGGCGTCGGGCTGCCGCATATGCCCGTCCAGGACAAGCGCAAGCAGGTCGACGGCTGGATCGACGAGATGCTCGAGCGCGACGGGCGCGCGTTTATCGCCTTCCTGTGCTCGAATTCGGCGGCGGCCGATTTCACCGTCGACGAAGACGGCCGCTGCCCCGAGCTGCCCGGCTATCGGGTCGTCCCGGTGCCTTGTGCGGGCTGGGTGCAGGCGCTGAGCCTGGAGCGCGCGCTGCGACGCGGCGCCGAGGGCATCCTCATCGTCGGCTGCGCCGGCGGCGATCCGCCCTATCGCGAGGGCGTCAAATGGACCGGCCTGCGCCTCGAAGGCGAGCGCGAGCCGAAACTGCGCCGAGCCAAGCTCCTCAAAAAGGATATCGACCCCTCCACGGTGCGCTTTGTCACCTACAACCGCACCGAAAAGGACCAGCTCATCGAGGCCGCACGCGGGCTTCGAGAGGGCGTGCTCGAAGATCAAGCCAGCACTTATTCCACCGCCAAAAAATACCTGGGCGGCCTGGTCCTGGCCGCCGCGTTGGCCGCGCCCGTCGTCGCCCTGAGCGACGCGCCGTCGCTGGTGCCCACCGCGACCGCCCCCGAGCTGGTCGTGTCGGTCAAGCACCGCCCCAACGAGGTCCGCGACTGCCGCGACCTCACCGACGCCGAAAAGTCCGGCACGATGGCCCATATGCAGGCTCAAGACGGCAAGATCTGCGAGCGCAAGCGTCCCGATGTGCGCGTGGCCGTTTGGCTCGACGGCGAACAGGTCGTCGACACGGTCTACGAGGCCCATGGCCTGTCCTCGGACGGGCCGGGAATCGGCACCGAGCGACTCGAGGTCGACCCGGGCTCCCACGACGTCACCGTACGCGTGGGCAACGTCGCCCAACCCGACCGCTGGAGCCACGAGTGGACCGGCTCCTTCGAGTTCGAGGAGGGCCGAAAGCGCGTGGTGCTCTTCGAGAATAACGACGGCTTCGTGGTCGAGTGAGGGGGGGCATCGGGTCGAAGCACCGGCCCATCCAAGAAGGGGAGATACGCGGTTTGTCGGGTTGGGTCTTCAAAAATTTCGCTTTTTGAGGAATCATCTACGCCCACGCTGCGCACTACTTTGGCCTTCGGCAGTATATTTTATGGGCAGACTCACCGATTGGTTTATCCCCGAGCATTTGAACGACGAAGACGGCATTGCCCGCAGACGGGCGCGTATCGCGTTGAAGACCGTCTTCTTCTTGATCATCTGGGGGCCGATTACTGCCGGCCTCTATTGGTTCGGTGGCTCGACCGACGGGGCGTGGGCCGTCGGGTTGACCACGATCCTCGCGGCGGCGACTCCGCTGGTATTGAAGCGCACCGGCAGTTTGGCCGTGGCGGGCAATTGGCTGTTGGTGATCCTCTATGCGCTGCTGATGTGGCTGTCGGTCATCTTCGGCGGCCTCGATGCGCCGCCGTTGAGCTGGTTATTGTTGGTGCCGGTGTTGGCGGTCTTATTCCATGGGCTCGAGACCGGGGCGATCTGGATGGGAATCGTGTCGGCGAGTTGGTTGGCCATCGCCGCCGCCGATCTGTCCGGCTTTCCTTTTGCCCAGCAACTCAGCCCGACGATGCTCGATGTGCTTCGCGCGGTCGAGGTCCTCGGGCTGGGGTCGGTGGTCTTCGTGGTCTTCATGCTCAAGGACAGCTTGCAGGGCTGGTTGCTCGACAAGGTGCGCGTCAAGGAGGCCGAGACGCGTGCGGTCCTCGAGACCGCCCCCGATGGTATTCTGACCGTTGACAGCGACGGTGAGGTGTTGACCTCGAATAAGGCCGCCGCGCGCATCTTCGGCCGCGACCACGACGAGGTCGTCGGCCGATCTATCCAAGAATTGGTCTCGTCGCTGGACGCGGAGGCTCTCGACGGCGCGGTCGACGAGGCGTTCGGGGCCACCCAAGAGCACACCGGCCTGAACGCCTTGGGCGGGTCCTTCCCCGCCGAGATCGCCTTCGGCACGCTCGCCGAGGCCGACCGGCAGGGCGTCGTGCTGGTGCTACGCGACATCACCGAGCGCGTGGAGGCGGCCGAGCAACTGCGTCGTGCGCGCGACGAAGCCGTCGAGGCCAACCGCGCGAAGAGTTCCTTTCTGGCCAATATGAGCCACGAGCTCCGAACCCCGCTCAATGCGGTGATCGGTTATTCGGAGATGCTCATGGAAGAGATCGGTTTCGTGCGCCAGGCCGACGAGTCGGGCGCCGAGATCGTCGGCCAATTCGTCCCCGACTTGACCCGCATCCGCACCGCCGGCAAGCACCTGTTGTCGATCATCAACGACATCCTCGACCTGTCCAAAATCGAGGCGGGCAAGATGCAGCTGCACGTCGAACTCTTCGACGTGCGCGAGTTGCTCGATGACATCGCCGGGACCGTGCGGCCGCTGGCCGATAAAAACGACAATACCCTACGGATCGACGTCGGCGAGGAGGTGCGCTTTATGCGCTCGGACGCCACCAAGGTCCGCCAGATCTTATTCAACCTGCTGAGCAACGCCTGCAAGTTCACCGAGGCCGGCAGCGTCGAGATCGGCGCCAGCCTCGATGCAGACAACGAGCAGGTCGTCTTTGAAGTCCGCGACACCGGTATCGGGATGTCGGACGACCAGCTCGACCAAGTCTTCGAGGCGTTCACCCAGGCCGACGCTTCGACGACCCGAAAATTCGGCGGCACCGGCCTCGGCCTGACGATCACCAGCTACTTCTGTGCGCTGCTCGGCGGCGAAATTACGGTCGAGTCGGCACCGAACGAGGGCACCGAGTTTACGGTCCGACTCGCCGTGGAGCTCGACGAGGAGTCCGAGGCGGTCGGTGTGCCGAGTAGCGGACTGTCGGCGCGATCCGAAGTCTCCGACGGGCTGCCCGACCAGCCCGACCCGCAGGACCCCGACCGGGACACGGTATTGGTCATCGACGACGACCCCTCCGTGCGCGACCTCTTATCGCGTGTTCTTCAGCGCGAGGGCTTCCACGTCGTCACCGCCGCCAGTGGCTCCGAGGGCTTGCTGCTCGCCGAGCAGCTCGTGCCCAGCGCGATCACGCTCGACGTGATGATGCCATCGATGGACGGATGGACGCTCTTGTCCAAGCTCAAGGAACACCCCGAGCTGGCCCCCATTCCGGTGGTCATGGTCACCATCGTCTCGGAGGCCTCCCGCGGCTACGCGCTGGGCGCCGACGACTACCTGATCAAGCCGGTCGACCGCGGCGAGCTCGTCGAGATCATGGATGGTTATCGGCGGCGCCGGGCGGACCCGAGCGCCGACGGCGGCCAAATATTATTGGTCGAGGACGACGAGCCGACCCGCACATTGATTGGGCGCACCCTTCGCGACGACGGGTGGACGGTCACCGAAGCCCGGGACGGCCGTGTCGGCCTCGACTTGCTCGACCAGGTCGAGCCCGACCTGGTCCTCCTCGACCTCATGATGCCGAATATGGACGGCTTCGAATTTCTGCGCCGCTTGCGAAACCAGCCCGCCTGGCGCGACGTGCCCGTGGTGGTGGTGACCGCCAAGGAGTTGACCCGCGAGGACCGACAACAACTGCGCGCCGCTGCCTCCGAGGTGCTCACCAAGGGCGGCCGTGAACAGGACAAGTTGCTCGACGAGGTGCGCCGTCAAGTCAGACGCGCCACTCGCGCCTCGCAGTCGGCCCCCGTTCCATGAGATGGCTAATACGACAAGAGATGGCTAATACGACAACGTCACTTCCGACGAGGTGCCGCGAGGAAAGTGACGTGGAGTACCAAAGGATCGAGCGCGGCCTGACCTAGATCATAGGCTCGAGCCGCATGGCCTCTAAACTTGGAGCAAATCGGGCTCGTGTGGTCCGGATGTTTCGATCCCTACGGAGGCTAGAATGCAAGTACTGAACCTGAGATCACTATTGATTCTTCTTTCGACTATCGCACTGGTGGCCGGTTTGGGCGTCGCCTGCGACAAGTCCGGCGAGGCTTCGTCGGGCGGCGGTGACGAGGCCGCCGAGGCCGCTGAGGCGGCCGGTTCCACGGCCACCGACATCGACAACGGCGGCATCACGGAGGTGCCCACCGACCCGAAGCTGGTCGCCGAGGGCAAGGAGCTCTTCGCCGCCAAAACCTGCACGGCGTGCCACCAGATGGACAATAAGATGGTCGGACCGCCGCTGCGCGGGGTGACCGAGCGCCGCGAGGCCGCCTGGCTCGCCCAGATGATCCTGCACCCCGATGAGATGATCAAAAAGGATCCCGTGGCTAAAAAGCTCCTCGATGAGTACGGCTCCCCGATGACCGACGTCGGCGTCACCCCCGAGGAAGCCAAAGCGATCATCGCGTATCTCGGAAGCGAGACCTGAGTGGGTCGCCTCGGCGTGCTGCGAAAGCGGCACGTCGAGGCGATTGCACGCCAAACCCTCACTCCTGACGAGGCGCTCGCTTGTTCTTCTGCAGGTCGTGTTTAAGTTGCCCGCGCGCCTCACGACATGCAGCACTCAGTCCAGCGAATCTAAAATGGGTGGCGCATTTTTCGATGTAATTTAATGACCGATTAGGGGAGACTTTTTTATGCCAACGCGCAAAGCCAAAGCAGTATGGAACGGCACGATCAAAGCAGGTAACGGCCAATTGAGTGTCGAGAGCGGAACGTTCGAGTCCGCCGATTACTCGTTTAGCTCGCGCTTCGAGGAGGGCAGCGGTACCAACCCCGACGAGCTTCTGGGCGCCGCCGAGGCCGGTTGCTTTTCGATGGCCCTCAGCATGGTGCTGACCGAGGCCGGCTACGCTCCCGACAAGATCGAGACATCGGCGAGCGTCGAATTGAAGGTCAACGGCGAAGATATCTCGATTCCCACCATCGAACTGGACTGCACGGCGTCGGTCGCGGAGATCGACGACGATGAATTCCAAGAACTCGCCGAGGCAGCGCGCGCCAATTGCCCGGTGTCCAAAGCACTCGGCGGCGTCGACATCCGTCTGAACGCTCGACTCCAGAGCTAATCTGTCATCGCCCCCGAGGCGCTTTTGAGATGCCGAAAGTCAGTAGGCTCTTCTTAAAATTCGGCCTGGTTTATTTTATCGCCGCGCTCGTCTGTGGCGTGGCGATGGCCTGGGCCGAAGGCGCCTGGGGGGCGCTTCTGCTTCCCACCTACCTGCACCTATTCGTCGTCGGCTGGCTCACCCAGATCATCATCGGGGTGGCGTTGTGGCTATTTCCCAAGTGGACCAAAGAGCAGCCCAGGGGGCGTGAATGGCTGTCTTGGACGGCGCTGGTCACCCTCAACGTGGGGCTATTGATCCGCGCGGTGGCCGAGCCCGGCCAATTTATGCTCGACGCCGCCTCGAGCTGGCAGCCGGCCATGGGCGTCCTGTTGATCATTTCGGCGGCGCTGCAATGGGTCGGCGGGATGGCGTTTTTGATCAATATCTGGGGGCGCATCAAGCCCAAGAAGAAGCGGCGACGCAGGAGTAATAAGAGCAAGAAGAGCAGCAAGAGCAAGAGCAGCAAGAAAACCAAGCAGGAGGCGTGATGCCCCAGATATCCCTATGGGCACTACGGCTGGCCTGCCTGCATCTGGGCGTCGGGCTGACCGCCGGTGCGCTGCTGCTGGCTCACAAGGGTGTGGGCTTCTTGCCGATGGCCGACCGCTGGTTCTCGGTGCACTTCCACACGATGCTCTTCGGCTGGACCATCCAGCTGGTCATCGGCGTGGCCTATTGGATCTTGCCGACCTTCGGCGGCCGCTCGAATACCGGAAACGACGCGCTGGCTATCGCGGCGATCATCCTGGTCAATACGGGTACGCTGGTGGGCTGTTTTGCGGCGATATTTGGCACGACGGCCACGGTGGCGTTTTCAATGCAGGCGGTCGCCGCGGTGTGTTTTGCGTTGCATCTGTGGCCGCGTGTGAAGGCGTTCGGGGTGTGATTCAACCACGTTGGTTTTCGATAAGCGAAACGTAGTGGAGCGCCTTTGTAGCCCCATGCGACCGTAGCGCGAGCGAAGGGAGCTTGAGGGTAAGGGTGGGGCTGGCAACCAAGCCCCAACACGCTTTTTCAAATTCGCAAATAAGCACATCGACAATTCACAAGGCGATTATTGTGGATGATTCGCCACGCCCAATCCCCACGTTCCCTTCGGTCACGTGAGGCTACAAAGGCGCCCTTGAAAAAGCAGGGCGCGACGCTACGCCTGTTGGCTCCGCTCATCGGAAAGGCTTCTATACTCAACCAAACCGACCCGGTCCAAACACCTCGTAGCCCTCCGGCATTTTGCCCTCCACGACAGCCTGCGCCATGACGTCGGCGGTGATGGCGCTCAACAAGATGCCGTGGCGGCCGTGGCCGCAGGCCAGCCACAGGCCGTCGATGTTGGAGGGCCCGAGGAGGGGTGCGTCGTCGAGGCTCATCGGCCTAAAGCCGGTCCAGGTGTCGCGGAATTCGAGGTCGTAGATGCCCGGCATCGCTCGCCAAGCGCCGCGCAGAAGCTCGAAGACGCCGCCGGCGGTCTGGCGGTCGTCGAAGCCGCGCTCTTCCATGGTCGCGCCGACCACGAGGCTGCCGTCCGCCTTGGGGCACAGGTAGGCGTCGGGGGCGCGGATGACATGCGAGCATAGCGGGGTGTCCTCGCTCATCAGCGACAACGCCTGGCCGCGCACTGGGCGCACCACCGGGCGGCGCAGTTCGGGGACGCCCTCGATGGCGCCGCTCCAGGCGCCGGCGGCCACGATCACGGTGGAGGCGTCGACTCGGCCGCCGTTGGGGAGTTTCAATCCGCACACGCGCCCCCGGTCTTGTTCGACGGCGTCGACCCCGCAGCCGTTCCAGACCTCGCCGCCGGCGGTCTCGAGGGCGATGACCAGCGCGTCGACCAGCTTCCAGGCGTCGACCTGGTGGTCGTCGGGGCAGAGCACGGCGCTATGCACCGAGGGTGCCAGGTGGGGCTCGATCTCGCGGGCTTGCTCGCCGCTCAATCGCCGGGCGTCGAGGCCCAACTCGTGCTGGTAGGCGAGCACGCGGTCGAGCGCGCGGGTGTCGTCGGGCTCGAGGGCGACGACCAACGCGCCGTCGTCGCGATAGTCGACGTCGACGCCGCTGGCGGCCTCGAGTTCGCCGACGAAATCGCCGAATCGCTCGAGGCTGCGCTGCTGGAGCCGAAGCAGCGCGCCCTCGCCGAATTTGACCTCGGTGGTCGGAGCGAGCATGCCGGCGGCGGCGCGACTCGAGCCGTAGCCGGGCTCCCCGCGCTCGAAGACGCGCACGTCGTGGCCGGCCAGCGCCAGCTTCCAGGCGATGCTCAGGCCGACGGCGCCGGCGCCGATGATGGCGATGGGAGGAGCAACTTCGGGTTCATCTACCACGGGAGTCTCCGGGCTTGCTGTGCGGGTGGGTGAAAACAGCGCTCGGCGTCGGCTGCCTCGTTCGAAAGTCCGTCGGGCCCAAAGAGCAGCCGCTTGCGCCAATCCGGCAGCCGCTGCGGGCAGTCCAGGCGAAAATGAGCGCCGCGTGATTCGCAGCGCCGCAGCGCCGCGAAGGCGATCAAACTGGCCAAGTCGGTCGCATCGCCCACGGGTGACGGCGCCGGAAAACGGGCGGCGAGCTCGTCGAGCACCGCCAGCGCGCGCTCGAGCCCTTCGGCGGAGCGCAACAGCCCGACCTCGCGCCACATCACCGCGCGGAGCTCGTCCATGGCGGCCATGGCTGCGTCGTCTTCGCTCGGTGAGCTGGCAATCTGCGGTGGTTTGATGGCGTCGATATCCGGCAGGTCCCGCGGCGAGTCCGAGGCGTCATCGACAAAGCGCGACACCGAGGCGCCGGCGCGCGCGCCGAAGACCAGCGCCTCGAGCAGTGAGTTGCTCGCCAGCCGATTTGCGCCGTGAAGCCCGGTCGAGGCGACCTCGCCGCAGGCCCACAATCCTTCGACGGAGGTGCGCCCGTCGGGATCCACGGCGATACCGCCCATGTGGTAGTGAGCGGCCGGGGTCACGGGCAGCAGATCGCGGGCCGGGTCGAAGCCGGCGTGCATGCAGTCGACCCAGGCCGACGGAAAGCGCTCGCGGAAGTTCTCGCCCAGGGCGGTGGCGTCCAAGAATACCTCGTCGCCGGCCCTGCGCCGCTCCCAGATGCCGCGAGCGACCACATCGCGGGGGGCTAACTCGGCGTCGGGATGCTCCTCTCGCATGAACCTGCGGCCATGCTCGTCGACCAGCGTAGCGCCCTCGCCGCGAATGGCCTCGGTGAGAAGCGGCAGGGGGCTCTCGTCAGCGTGGCTGTCGCAAACAAGCGCTGTCGGGTGGAATTGCACGAACTCCAGGTCGACCAGCGACGCCCCGGCGCGAAACCCCAGCATCAACCCCGATCCGGTCGCCTCGGGCGGGTTCGAGGTGTGCTCGTAGAGCTGGCCGATGCCGCCGGTGGAGAGCACCGTGCACCGTGCATAGACGGCCTCGAGTTCGCCGTCGGGGTGCTCGATCCAGGCCCCGACGACGCGTTCGCAGTCGGTGATCAGCTCCACGGCACGGCAGCCCTCGCGCAGGGTGACGTTCGGGGTGCGGCGCACGCATTTTGAGACGGTCGAGCAGATCGCCGCGCCGGTGCTGTCCCCCCCGGCGCGCACGATACGTCGGTGCGAATGGGCGGCCTCGTGGCCGAGCGCCAACTCGCCATCGGTAGCGCGGTCGAAGGGCACGCCGATCTCCAGGAGTTCCTGCAGGCGGGTCAATCCATATTCGGTGGCCAATTGGACGGCGTCGTGGTCGCATAAGCCGGCGCCGGCCGACACGGTATCGGCGGCGTGCAGACGCGGGTGGTCGGCGGCGTCCACCGGCACCGCCATGCCGCCCTTGGCGCGCGGGCTGGCGCCGCTTTCGCCGGGCTTGCCGCCGTCGACCAGGGTCACTCGGTGATCACAGGAGTGCAGCGCGGCCTGCATCCCGGCCAGGCCGCCGCCGATGATGAGCACGTCGGTGATATGAATCGGTGCGTTCATCTGTGTCTCCTCGATATGTGGGTCAAACAGCGAGCATCCGGGCGAGCGAGCGGCGGGCGCCCTCGGCGATCTCCTCGTCGATCTCCACGCTCGGCTCGAGGGTCTGCAGCGAGCGGTAGACCTTCTCGAGGGTGATCTTTTTCATATACGGGCACAGCGAGCAGGGCTGGATGAATTCGGTCTCCGGAAACTCCGCGCTCAAGTTGCCGCTCATGGTGCATTCGGTGATCAGTGCGACCTTTTCGGGGCGCTGCGTCTCGATATATTCGTGAAGCTGCGAGGTCGAGCCGACGGTGTCGGCCTCGGCCTGGACCTCTTCGCTGCACTCGGGGTGTACGGCGACCTGGATGCCCGGGTGGGCCAGCCTGAGCGCGCGCATATCCGAGGCGCGAAACTCGTCGTGGACGATACACACTCCGCGCCAGTCGACGATCTCGACGTCGGTCTTTTGGGCGACGTAGCGGGCGAGGTGGCCGTCGGGCAAAAAGATGACCCGCTCGGCGCCCGTCGACTCGGCCAGTGACTCGACGACCTCGACGGCGTTCGACGAGGTGCAGCAGATGTCGCACTCGGCTTTGACCGCCGCCGAGGTGTTCACATAGGTGACCACCGGCGCATCCGGCCATTGCTTGCGAAGCTCGCGGATGTCCTGGGGGGTGATCGAATCGGCCAACGAGCAGCCCGCCTCGAGGTCCGGGATGAGCACGGTGCGATCGGGATTGAGAAGCTTGGCCGTCTCGGCCATGAAGTGTACGCCGCACATCACGATGACGTCGGCCTCGGAGCTCTCGGCGCGCCGGGCCAGCCCCAGAGAGTCGCCGGTATAATCGCTGATGCCCCAGAACAGCTCCGGGGCCTGGTAATTATGCGCCAGGATGCAGGCGTTCTTCTCGGCTTTGAGCCGGTTGATCTCGGCGATCAGCGGGGCGTAAAGCTGCCACTCGGCCTCGGTGACCAGGTGGCGCATCTTCGGGTAGAGGTGGTCGGTGGCGGCGGCCACCTCGGGAGTGTATTCGAGAGCGTCTCGAGTGATGGATGCGGTCATGTTTGGGTTCTCCTGGCAGGTGCATAGGGACTCACGCCCATGTGTATCTCAGGAGCCAAAAACAACCATGATCTTGATCATGCCGGCGGGGGCGGTCGTCGCGGGGAATGCGTTGGAAACTCCCCGCCTATCTCGTTACCCTCACACACCATGGATGAATCGAAGGGAACGGATGATTTGGGGAGTCGCCTCCGACCCCAGAGGAGATTTGAATGACGCGCCACATATTAGGTTGGATATTGGTCGCCGCACCGTTCGCGCTGGTCACGATTGTCGCACCCGCGGCGGCGGAAGCGTGCAGCCTGATGCCACATCAAATGCTCGAGATCGTCGACGAGGACCCGGACGGCGAAGAGCCTCCGCAGCTGCCGGTCGTCGAGGTGACGAATATCAAGCGCGGCACGGGCCCCCGATCGGAAGGCTGCGGGGAGTCCTATGTGACTTCGTGTGACGATGTCGGCTGGGTAACCTTGCAGGTCGACAACGCCGCCCCGGACGTCGGCTACGAGATCGCGATCTCCGACGGCGAGCCTCCCCCCGGGCAGCCGATAGAGCCAGCAGGCCGATTCTGCCCCGAGATGGTGAGATCATGCTGAGCTGGGACGACGAGGCCACCGACGAGCAGGAGGCGATCGACGTGACCTTCGAGATCACGGCCGTCGACCGCTGGGGACAGCGCAGCGAGTCTTCCGATTCAGTCCACGTCACCCACCCGGGCAGCGAAGGCCCGGTCTGCTCGATCGTCGGCCGGCGCGGCGACGCCACCTGGATGCTTTTCTTGCTCGCCGCGGGGGGCCTCCTCGCCGCGCGGCGACGACGATCCGGCGGGCAAAGCTGACCCGACCCATTCACCAGCCTCAATCCTTGAATACGCTTCTTTTAGATGTCACTTGCATAGCATATCCCTGCGTGGTGCCATGAACCTAGAAAGTGGATATTCTGGTGAGTTGGCGCGGGCCGGAGGCTAGGTTTGCGTGGGCAATGAGGCGTCGGGTGAATCGGATCGACAAAGTCGCAGTTATATCTCGGGAGCGGAGATACTGTCTGCTCGCTGTGTTGGTCCTGGCGCTGGGCTTTCCGGCCACGGCGGCGGCCGAGGTGCCGCTGAGCCAGCAGGAGGCCTGGGACGGCTCGGTCGATTTCTTTATGACCGGGGTCGCCCTGGCCGAGGATACCGACGGCGACAATAAGGTCGATGCCTCGGCCCAGCCGGCCTCCTTCGAGGTGCAGAGCTCGGATATCGACCCGGACGCAGCGGTGGCGGGCAACGCCACGCTCGAGGCCGCCTATCTTTATTGGGGCGGCAAGATGGACCAGCCCGACGGGGAGTGCTCGGCGGTTCCCGACACCGACGTCGATTTGACCGTGCCGTCCGGGACGACTTTGGGCGTGACCGCCGACGGCTGCGACTGCGCCGAGTCCGGCGCCGGAAGCTACGACACGCTGATCTGTCATACGGATATCACCGCCGATATGCAGGCTGACGGCGGTCAGATGATCGGCACCTATAGCGTCGACGGCTACGCGGGCGTGTGGAACGACGCGGCCACCGACAACGCTTCGGCTTCGCTTGTGCTGGTCTTCTCCGAGGCGACCTTGGCTCCCCGCCGGGTCGTGCTCTATGACGGCGTCTACACCCTGTATAATAACTCGCAGGTGCTCAACCTGTCCGGCTTCGACGTCGACACCACGCCGGGCGGAGACCTGACCTACTATGTGCTCGAGGGCGACAGCGCCAGCTCGAGCAGCGAGCAGGTCGAGGTGACCGGCGGGGGCGGCTCACTGGTGCTCAGCGACCCCGACAACCCCCTGGGCAACCCGTTCAATCGCACCATCACCACCACCTCGCCGGTTCAAACCGGTGTCGTCGGCGTCGATATCGATCAATACGATATTACCTCGGCGCTGTCCGCGGGGGATACCTCCGTCGACGTCAATTACTCGAGTGGCAACGACAAAGTATGGCTGGCGGTCAACGTGGTCGGCATCGACCAATACGACCCGATCCTGGCGCTCAACTCGGCCAAAGACTGGGTCTTCTCGGATGACAACGGCGACGGCGAGGTCAACCCCGGCGAGACGGTGCGCTATACGATCAGCCTGATCAATGACGGCAACGAATCAGCCACGGTCGACCTCAGCGATCCCATTGGGCCGGAGGCTGCCAGTTGGACGCTGATCGATAATGGCGGCGGCACCGATGTCTCGACCGCCGACGAGCTGCGCATCGACGATCTCTTCGTGGCCGCCGGAGGTAGCACCGAGGTCGTCTTCGACGTGGTGGTCGGAGCGGTCAGCGACGAGACGTTTATGTCCAATACGGCCTCGTGGACCAAACCGGTGGAGGGTGGCTCGGCCGGGAGCGTCAGCGCCTCGGACATCCTCATCCGGGTCGATCAGGACGGCGACGGCGTCTACGACAACGACGACAACTGCCCTCTGACGGCGAACGCCTCGCAGGATGACAGCGACGGGGACGGCTTCGGCGACGCCTGTGACGAGTGCCCCAACGACCCCACCGACACCGACACCGATGGCGACGGCGTCTGTGACCCTTCCGACAACTGTCCGTCGATGAGCAACTCATCGCAGGACGACAGCGACGGAGACGGCGTGGGCGACATCTGCGACAATTGTGCGTCGACCTCCAACGCCTCCCAGGACGACGCCGACGGCGACGGTGTGGGCGACGCGTGTGACAACTGTCCGTCGACGGCCAACACCTCGCAGACCGACTCGGACGGAGACGGCGCCGGCGACGTGTGCGATGTGTGCCCGAACGACCCCGACGACGACAGCGACGGCGACGGAGTCTGCGGCGATGTCGACAATTGCCCCACGACGGCCAATGGCTCCCAGACCGACAGCGACGGCGACGGCGTTGGCGATGCCTGCGACGTATGTCCCAACGATCCGAGCGACACCGACAGCGACGGCGACGGCATCTGCGACCCGTCGGATAATTGCCCGCAGGCGTCCAACCCTGGCCAGACCGACAGCGACGGCGACGGCTTTGGCGACGCCTGCGACGCGTGTCCCAATGACCCGGACAACGATATCGACGGCGACGGGGTTTGCGGCGACGTCGACAATTGTCCGTCGACGGCCAATAGCTCCCAGACCGACACCGACGGCGACGGCGTTGGCGATGCCTGCGACGTGTGCCCCAACGATCCGACGGATACTGATTCGGAGGCGACGGCGTCTGCGATCCGGTCGACAACTGCCCGCAGGCGGCCAATCCCTCCCAAGACGACAGTGACGCAGACGGAGTGGGAGACGCCTGCGACAACTGTCCGCAGACGGCCAATCCCTCCCAGGACGACGCCGACGGAGACGGAGTGGGAGACGCATGCGATATGTGCCCGAACGATGCCGGCGACACCGACACCGACGGCGATGGTATCTGCGACGGCAATGATAATTGTCCGCAGACGGCCAACCCCTCCCAGGACGACACCGACGGCGACGGCTTGGGCGACGAGTGCGACGAATGCCCCAACGATGCCGATAACGACGCTGACGACGACGGTATCTGTGGCGACGTAGACAATTGTTCCGACATCGCCAACGAAGACCAAGCCGACCTCGACAACGACGGCATCGGCGACGAGTGCGACCCGGATATCGACGGCGACGGCGACCCCAACGAGACCGACTGCAAACCGCGCGATTCGAAGGTCTATAACGGAGCGCCCGAATTTTGCGACAACATCGACTCGGATTGTGACGGCGACTTGGTCGACGAGTTCGAGGACGAAGACGGCGATGGAATCCCGGAATGTGATGGCGTCGACACCGACCGCGACGGCGTCGACGATGTCGACGACTGCCAGCCCGAGCACGCCGGCATCTATCCCGGGGCCGAGGAGCAATGCGACGACGTCGACTCGGACTGCGACGGCGACCTCGTCGATGAATTCGACGACACCGACGGCGACGGCCGCCCCGACTGCATCGACCCGGACGACGACGGTGACGGCATCGACGACGAGGACGACAACTGCCCGCTGGTCGCCAACCCCGAACAGCTGGACAGCGACGACGACGGCGTCGGCGACGCCTGCGACGATCTACCCGCCGATGACGCCGGAGGCGGCGACGCCGGCGCAGACGCAGACGCTGGATCGGTGAGCAATAGCAGTACGCACAGCGGCTCTCCGGAGGGCTGCGCATGCCGCAGCGTCCAGCAGCCGACCGGCGGCTCCCCTCGGGGCGCAGCCGCGGCCATGCTCCTCGTCGCGGTCGGCTTGATCTGGCGACGCCGACGGGCTTGAGGCTTGGGGAAAGCCAACGGTGCCAGACCTTCTGGATGTTTGAGAAAATAACCGCCGCGATGGATGAGGTTGGAGCGCGCAGCCTCCGTGCTCGCCGCGGGAGCTCTGTCTCCCGCCGTAGCGTGTCCATGAGGTCGCAGCATGGACCACGTTCGGCGCCGACGGAGCACGGTCAAGCCGCATAAACGGCGGCCGGCGTCGACGGAGCACGGTCAAGCCGCATAAACGAGCGCGCCCCAACCCGACGCTTAAATCCTTAAAGCTCCACCTGCCGGGCCACGACCGATCAGCGAATTGCAGTTCGAACGGCGGGTCACGGCAATGGTCACGTGCACGATCACCTAGACAAGCCTCGAGTCATGTGAATCTCGCCAATCCCTCTCGAGAGTTCACCCTCGATAGTGCGGAGAAACTCGTCACAATCACCGTTCAGGCTGCGCAAGTCCTCGTATTCGGAACCATAAAAAAGAATGAAGAGCCGGCTCTCATCACAGAGCACTTCCATAATCTGTCCGAGCCTCGTCGACTCAAATGGCTCTCCGAATCGCAACTCCTTTTGTGCTTCGGAAAATAGTTTTTCTGTAGTCCCTTCTTGCCGGTCGACCACTGCCCACGCCTCAAGCTCACCCGCTTGAGCGCCGAAATAAGAAGTGAGTACTTTGTGAAGAAAAGGATCCTCTTGCACAGCAATAATTGCGACGTCCAGAATTGGACTTAGGCAAGGTGCTGGTCCGATACATAAAAGTTCTTGGCTCATTTTGATCTTCTCTTTTCACCCCGATTGCTCGAGAGCCGTTCCATCGAGCCAAAAGGAAATTGGACGCTCGACGCGGCCGGGACGGCGATTGTCTTAGGTGAGGCCGCTCAGGTCGATCGGCTGCTCGAAAATGCCCTCGAAAGCGTCTTCGATTTGCTATCGGCCAGGCACGGAATTGCTGAACACATTCCAATGTCGGTTCACTTCATCTGCTCGACGCATATAGAGCCGCATGAGCGTCGGATTCGTTGTTGCGAGAAAGGTCAACGGAGGTCGTGTGGGGTCGTCCTCCTCACATAGGCAATGGAGCCAGATGAACTCTCGCTCACCTTTGACTAACTAAATTGTGCGCTCCAATAATTCATAAATCAAGGAGCACGAGCCTGCTGGAACACCGGCTTGGAAGAGTTTTCTTGAAAAGATGGATGATGTGCGCCACATTGTTCGTTGAACACTCTGAGCAGTGCTCGTTGTAGCCACAGCCAAGACAATGATCTCTCGAGTCACACATATCCAGACCGCGCGCCGTATCGTTTTTGCGATGGCGTTTTTGGTCGTCGCCGCGCTCGCGGTGACGGTCGGAGCGAGCTCCGTCTTCGCCCAGGGCGAGGACGAATGTTGCTGTGACACCGAGGCACAAAAAGCGCAGATGCAGTCGAAGCACGCCGAGTCGACCTCGGATGCCGGCTGCCAGAGCGGCTGCGCAGAAGGCAATTGCCAGTGCCAGATCGAGCGGCCAACAGACGGCATGCCCGGCCTTCCGGCGGTGGTGCTGACCAATTCGACGGTCTCGTTCGGCCCGATGGTCGCCGCTCAGACGAATTTCCACGTGCGGCTTCCCGAGCCGCGCGCCCCGGGGACGCTGGTCGCGCATGGCGCGGTCGACGACTCCCCACCTGCCACACCTATCTACCTCAAAAATCGAATCCTGCTGATTTGAACACATGCGCATTGGTGCGTCTGCACCAGTGATGTGTACTCGTATGTGTTTGAATTCTTTGAAGACGCCTTGCAGGGCCGTGGCACCCCCTATTTGGGGCGCCTGAACAACGGCGCGTGAGATTTAGGGGCTGCTCCTACGCCAGTTTTGGGCAGCCGCCGCAGTCTCGACCTGTTGGCGTGTTAGCAGGAGCCTCTCGTGGGTCATCCCAAGTTGGTCACATTTTTGATAGCCGTCGGGCTTATCTGGGCCTCGAGCGCCCCGGTTCTAGCCCAATCCGAACCAGCTGAGTCTGCGCCTGACGAACCGGAGATGGCCGCCCACGGCCAAGCTGACGGCCCGCCGACGCCGTTTGGCGAGCTCGTCGCCGAGGCGCTCTCGGAGCATCCAGCCGTCGAGCGTCGACGCGCCGAGGTGCGCGTCGAAGAGGCGCGTCTGGGCGGCGTCGGCCTGAAGCCCGATCCGAGCGTGAGCTTGAGCGCCGAGGGCATCCCGTGGAGCGATCCGAGCCTATCGTCGAGTCCGATGTCGGGCATCCAACTCGCCATCAGCCAGCCACTGTGGTGGCCGGGTGAGCTCGACGCGCTCAAAGAGCAGGTCGAGGCGCGCGCCAAGGCGCTCGAGCCGCTGGCGACCGAAGAGCAGGTCGAGCTCGTCGTCGACGCCGCCGAACTCTACTACGAAGTCTACAGCATCGACCGCCGCCTCGAGACGCTCGAGGGGCTCAAGGGACCGGTGCGTGAGTTCATCCGGCTGCTCGAGGCGCGCATCCCCACCGGCGACGCGAGTGTGGCGCAGGTCGAGCGGGCGCGCTTGGAGTTATTGGCCATCGACGACCGTATCTTCCTGCTGCGACACCAACGCCCCGAGCGCGTCGCCCGGCTCAACGCGGTGCTCAACCGCCCGGAGGGCAGCCCGGTCAATCCTCCCGCCCATGCCGAAGGTGAGCAGCCGCCCGAGGGCAGCCTGGAGGCGATGGTCGAGCAGGAACTCGCCCCCCTCGACGAGTTGGTCGAGCGCGGCATGCACAACCGGCCGGCGGTGGAGGCCATCGAGCATCAAAAGGGCGCCGCCCGCGCCGAGGCACGCGCGGCGGATTGGCAGAAATATCCCGATCTTCGTGTCTTCGGCGGCTGGCGTTTTCGCGCCGAGCAAGACAACGCGATGGACGACGGCACCGACTTTGTGAGCCTGGGCGTGCAGTCCTCGCTGCCTATCTGGTCGCCCGACAAGGCGCGCTCGGCCGAGGACGTCGCCCAGGCGCGGGTCATCTCGCTCGATGCCGGCCTGGAGAATTTCCGATTGCGGCTTCGCGGCCAGATCGCCTCGCGCCTGGCCCTGATCGACCACGCCATCAAGCATGCGATTTATTACCGCGAGGACCTCATCCCCCAGGCTATCCAAGCCCGCCGGGCGGCGCAGGCCGGCTTCCAGGCCGGTCGCGCGGCCTATGAAGACTGGTTGCAGGCCGAGCAACGCGTCGTCGAGATGCAGACCAAGCTGGTCGAATTCGAGTCGCGCGTCAGGCAGCAGCGCGCCGTGATCTTGGCGTTGACCGGAGTCGTGCCGCTCGAAGCGCCGGCTGACGGCGACATGAAGCAGCAACAAGAAAAGCAACAAGAACAGCCACAAGGCAATGACGACGGTGAGCAAACTCCGTCGGGAGAAGAGCAATGATGATCACCGCAAAGAAAATGGTCGGACTGATGACCGCCTCGCTGGTTGTGGGCATTGCTGCGGCGATGATCATCGCCAGCGTCTGGGGCATTCCGGGTAGCGATGAGACCTCGGATGATTCCGGCAGCACAGCGCAGAGCCAGGAGGGCCACGAGGGCCACGAACATGCCGAAGGTGGCGAGGAGGGCGACGCGGAGACCTATTATACCTGCCCGATGCACCCGTCGGTGGTCAACGACTCGCCGGGGGCGTGTCCGGTCTGCGGCATGGACCTGGTCGAGAAAAAGAAGGGCGGCGACGACATGGACCCCCAGGAGCTCGCCAGGCTCGGCAAGGTCGCGCTCAGCCCGACCCAGCGCGTGTTGGCGAATGTGCAGACGACCAAAGTCGAGGCCAATGGCAGCGCTGACAGCGGTGAGCAGCGCGCGGTCGGTGTGGTCACCTACGACGAGACCGGCCTGGCGACCATCCCGAGCTGGGTCGACGGGCGCATCGAGAAGCTGCACGTCAAACAGACCGGCGCGACGGTCAGTCGCGGCCAGCCGGTCATGGATGTGTATTCGCGTGAGCTGCTGACCGCCCAGGAGGAGTTTCTGATCGCCCGTGATAGCGCCGGCAATCTGGCCGGGCAGGCCAAAAAGCGCCTGGAGCTTCTGGGGATGAGCGAGGCGCAGATCAAACGCCTCGAGCGCACCGGCGAGTCGATGCGCACGGTGACGATGAGCGCGCCCAACGCGGGCACCATCACCAGCATCAACGTACGCCAGGGCCAATACGTCACCGAGGGATCGCCGCTGTACGAGATCGCCGACCTGTCCAACGTCTGGATCGACGCCGAGGTCCACGAGCGAGATCTCAGCGATATCGAAGAAGGCATGGATGTGCGCGTGACCAGCGAGTCGTTGGACGGCGAATCCCTCGATGCCACGGTGACCTTCATCCATCCGGTGGTCCAGGGAGATACGCGCACGGTCAAGGTGCGCGTGGAGGTCGACAATTCCGAGATCGACGGCACGCTCAAGCCGGGCATGTACGCCTCGGTCTTCTTCGAGACAAGCAGTGACGAGGCCGCCGACAGCCAGTTGGTCGTCCCCCGTACGGCGGTTCTTCGCGGCGGCAAGACCAACAGCGTCTATGTCGAGGTCGAAGAAAATGTCTTCGAGCGTCGACAGGTCGAGGTTGGACCACAACGCGGCGATTACCTGGTGATCACTTCCGGGCTCGAGGCCGGCGAGGAGGTCGCCTACCGCGGCGGGTTCCTGCTGGACTCCGAGGTCCAGCTCAACTCCTTCGGCGGCTCCGATGCCCACGCCGGCCACGATATGGATGATATGGACGGAGACGAATCAGATTCAGAAGAAGACCACGCCGAGCACATAGAACTGTCGAAGGAGGATATCCCCGAAGAGGGCAAAGAATTTGACCCGCCGGTGCCCTCCGAGTCCGTGCCCGAGGACATGTGGTTCTGCGATATGGGCACCTCGCACTGGATCCAACACGAGGAAGGCGACGGCGAATGCCCCGTCTGCGGCATGCACCTAAAAGAAAAGCAACCATAACTGCGGGTAAGCGAGGCGCCGTTTGCCTCGCGCACCCGTAGGACCCCGTGGAACTTCTGCGCACACGGTCGATGACGACCACGACCACGACCACGACCACGATCACGATTACGATTACGGAAAAAACTCATGATACGCCGAATTATCAAATGGTGCATCGAAAACCCGCTGATGGTGATCATCGCCGTGATCATGGCCATCGCGGTGGGCGTCTGGTCGGTCAAGAATACCCCGCTCGACGCGATCCCGGATCTCAGCGAGAACCAGGTCATCGTGTACACCGAGTGGAGCGGCCGCGGCCCGCAGGTCATCGAGGACCAGGTCACCTATCCGTTGTCGGTCAACCTGCAGGGGATCCCCGACGTCAAAGCGATCCGGGCGACGAGCTTTTTTGGCTTCAGCCTGGTCTACGTGATCTTCGATGAGGACACCGACATCTACTGGGCGCGAAGCCGGGTGCTCGAGAAGTTAAATTACGCCCAGAGCGAGCTGCCCGAAGGGGTCACGCCCACCCTGGGGCCCGACGGCACCGGCGTGGGGCATGTGTATTGGTATACGTTGCAGCCATCGGAGGAGAACCCGATGGACCTGGCCCAGCTGCGTGAGCTGCAGGATTATTATGTCCGCTACAAGCTGCAGTCGGTCCAGGGCGTCAGCGAGGTCGCCTCGGTGGGCGGGTTCGTCAAGGAGTACCAGATCGACCTCGATCCGACGAAGCTGCAGGCCCAGGATATCGGCGTCGGGCAGGTGGCCAAGGCCGTCAAAGAGTCGAATCGCGACACCGGCGGCAAGATCTTGGAGCAGGCCGACGTCGAGTATTTCGTGCGCGGTCAGGGCTATTTCAAAGACGTCGAGGATATCGAGCAGGTCGTGGTCAAGACCGACGACGACGGTGTGCCGATCACCGTCGGGGATCTGGGATTCGTGCAGCTGGGCACCGAGATCCGCCGGGGCATGCTCGACGAAAATGGGGAGGGTGAGGCGGTCGGCGGCGTGGTCGTGATGCGCTACGGCGAGAACGCCAAGGAGGTCATCGACCGGGTCAAAGACAAGATCGACGAGATCCAGCCCGGCCTCCCCGAGGGCGTCGAGATCGTCAGCGCCTATGACCGCTCCGACTTGATCATGGAGAGCGTCGATACGCTCACCGGCAGCCTCATCGAGGAGGCCATCGTGGTCAGTCTGATCATTTTGATCTTCTTATTTCACGTGCGCAGCTCTCTGGTGGTCGTGATCACCTTGCCGGTGGCCGTGCTCATCGGCTTCATCTTCATGAAGCAGCTGGGGATCACCTCCAATATCATGAGCCTGGGCGGCATCGCGATCGCGGTCGGCGTCATCGTCGACGCCTCGATCGTGATGGTCGAAAACGCCTATCGGAAACTCGCCGAGAGGCCCGAAGACGAGGACCCGCCGGATAAAGAAGAGCGCCGCGAGATCATCAAAAAGGCGTGCCAGCAGGTCGGCCCGGCGCTGTTCTTCTCGATGTTGATCATCATCACCAGCTTCGTGCCGGTCTTCTTGCTGACCGGCCAGGAGGGCAAGCTGTTTACGCCGCTGGCGTGGACGAAGACGCTGACCATGATCGGGGCGAGCGTGCTGGCGATCACGCTGGTGCCGGTATTGCTGGTCATGTTCTTGAACGGGAAGCTGCGACCCGAGGAGAAAAACCCGATCTCGCGCTTCTTCGTCACGCTGTATACGCCGGTGCTCAAATTCGTGCTGCGCAGGCCGGTGCTCACCGTCGTGCTCGCCCTGGGCCTCATCGGGGCGACCGTGCCGTTGATGACCGGCCTCGAGTGGGGCAGCGACGATGATGGCGAGCCCAACACCATCGTCGAGCCGATCGGCAGCGAGTTTATGCCCGCCCTGGATGAGGGCAGCATTTTGTATATGCCGGTCACCCTGCCCAACGTGAGCGTGACCGAGGCCAAGCGCCTGCTGCAGCTCACCGACAAGATCATCGCCGATCACCCCGAGGTCGATTATGTGCTCGGCAAGATCGGACGCGCCGAGACCGCCACCGACCCCGCGCCGATATCGATGGTCGAGACAATCGTGCTGCTGAAGCCCCAGGAGGAGTGGCGGGAGGGCATCACCAAAAACGACATCATCAGTGAGCTCGACGCCAAGCTGCAGATCCCCGGGCTGTCCAACGGCTGGACCCAGCCGATCATCAACCGCATCAATATGCTGGCGACCGGCGTACGCACCGATATCGGGGTCAAATTCTTCGGCCCTGACCTCGACAAGCTCGGCGAATTGGCGCTCGAGGCCGAGGAGATCCTGCGCGAGGTGCCCGGGGCCGCCGACCTCTACGCCGAGCGCGTCAGCGGGGGCCACTACGTCAATATCACCCCCAGACGTCAGGACATCGCCCGCTACGGGCTGACCATCGAGGACGTCAATCGGGTCATCGAGGTGGCTATTGGCGGTATGCCGGTGACCACCACCGTCGAGGGCCGAAGTCGGTTTCCGGTCCGGGTGCGCTACGCGCGCGACCACCGAGACTCCATCGAGAAGCTCGCCGACGTGCTGGTGACCACCAAGCGCGGCCAGCAGATCCCGCTGGGGCAGGTCGCCGACATCGAATTCGAGGAGGGGCCGCCGATGATCAACTCGGAGAACGGCGACCTGCGAAGCACCGTGCTGCTCAACGTGCGCGGCCGGGATATGGGCGGGTTTATCAACGAGGCCGAGCAGGTCCTCGCCGACAATATCGAGATGCCCGCCGGCTATAGCTATAGCTGGTCGGGCCAATACGAGAACCAAAAGCGCGCCAACGAGCGGCTGAGCATCCTCATCCCGATGGCGGTTCTCATTATCTTCATGTTCCTCTATTTTACTTTTCGCAATGTCGGCGAGTCGTTATTGGTTATGCTGTCGGTGCCGTTCGCATTGATCGGCGGTGTGTGGCTATTATACTGGATGGATATCAACTTCTCGGTGGCCGTCTGGGTGGGCTTTATCGCCCTCTTTGGCGTGGCAGTGGAGACCGGCGTGGTCATGTTGGTGTACCTGCACGAGGCGCTCGACGAGCGCATCGAACGAAAGCTGACCGAACAGGGCCTCGACCCCAAGGAGGCATCCGGCGAGCGGGTCGCCGAGTTGATCGGCGCCGACGATGTCCACCAGGCCGCCGTCGACGGCGCGGCCCTACGACTGAGGCCCAAGCTGATGACCGCCGCGACCACGCTGGTCGGATTGACGCCGCTTTTGTGGGCGACCGGAACGGGCTCCGACGTCATGAAGCCTATCGCCGTGCCGATGGTCGGCGGGATGGTCTCGAGCGTGATTCTCGTGCTCTTCGTCATCCCGGTCATCTTCGACGCGATGAAGCGCTTCGAGCTGCGGCGCAAGAAACTTACCTACAGTGGGATCGAACATTAACCGTTATTCTGACCACGAGCATCGTTTATCGATTGCCAATCACCCAACACTGGAGCAACAATGCTGAAGTTCAAGCACATGACCATGGCCCTTATCGCCCTTATTTCGCTGGGGCTGGGCGCCGTTGCCTGCGAGAAGCAGGATTCCGAGGAGCCGGCTCAGGCTGAAGAGGCCGACGAGCAGGCCGCCGAAGAAGAAGGCGAGGAAGTCCAAGAGCAGGAGCAAGCCTTGGAGGCTGACGAGGCGGCCGAAGGCGACCAAGCCGAAGCCGATGAGTCGACTACCGTCGACGTCCCCGAAGGCGGCAAGAAGTTTGACCCGCCCGTCGAAAAGGCCGAGATTCCGCCCGGTGCCTGGTTCTGCGACATGGGCACGGTGCACTACGCCCAGCTCGAAGAAGGCGACGGCACCTGTCCGGAGTGCGGTATGAAGCTCAAGCAGATGCCCGGCGCCGGCGAGGCGGACCCTCACGCCGGCCATGACCACGAATAAGATGCGGTCGTATCTTGTGAAAAGCCGAGCCCTCGCAGCCCTAAGCGTCTGCGAGGGCTCGGTTTTTTTGTGGGGGCTGACCTTGTCGTCGCTGAGCTCGTGATTATCTGTTCCTCACTGATCTGCAAGCGTTCGAGGGTTCGACCTGGCTGTATGTGTATGACGCACGAGTGTGTGACGAGCATCCTGAAATCCTAGGAGACGACGATGAACAAGCTCAGTGTACTGTCCATTTCGGCCCTGCTCATCGCGCTGGCCGCTTCGGCGTGCTCCACCGGCGGTGAAACCACCCGCGAACAAGAAGAGACCCAGACTGCCCAACAGAGCGTCGAGGAGGAGCAAACCGCCCAGGATGAAATGGACGGCGAGCAGATGGGCGATGACCAGATGGATGACCAGATGGCCCGGCGGGGCCAAAGGGGGATGATGGAGCGCTGTCCGGTCGCCGTCGAGGGCACCGAGGTCATGGCCGAGCCCACCGAGCAGGGCGCGGCGATGCACTTTACGACCACCGGCGACGTCGACGAGCTTCGCAGCCGCGTCCAGTGGATGGCCGACCATCACAACCAAATGATGGGCGGCGAGGACGCCGGCGAGATGCCTCGGGGTATGCAACAGCGCAGGGAGCGCATGCAGCGCGGAGAACACGGCCGCATGCACGGCCAACAGATGCGGGAGGGCAAAAAACGCGGCATGAAGCGTGGCACCGGCGCCATGATGAATATGCCCGAGGCCGAGGCGCGCTACGAGGAGACCGAAGACGGCGCTCGCCTCGTCTTCACCGCCGAAGATCCCGAGGATGCCGCTCAACTCCAGCAACATATCGCCCAGCATGTCGAACGTGTCCAGGCGGGCACCTGCCCGATGATGTATATGAAAGGGGCCGACGAGGACGATGAGGCCGACGTAGACGACGAGAGTTGAATCACTGGTTGTGATGGAGGCTCTGAGTCGAACCCAAAGCCCCGACCCGCCGCCCGGCGGGTCGGGGCTTTTTTTTGGTGCATCAGCCGCCCAGCGGGCTTGCACTGACGGCCGCTGGTAAGCAGAATAAAAACAACCCCATTCGCTGCCTTGGCACAATTCAAAAGAAACCAAAAGGTAACCGGGGATGCGTTATCGAATAGCGTCCCTAAGTTAGATGTTGAACATAGCGCGGACTGAAATGGCGGCCACCTCGGCAGTTTGATCGTCATGCGCGCTATGATAAAGGCGACGAAGAGCAAAACCTTATGGGTTGGGCTGCCGAGCCCAATGCGGTGAACAAAGGAGCAATCAAGCGATGCATTATAGTGGAAGCAAATCAGACGAAGAACGGCCGCGCGTGCTGTGGATGAATGCCGCGTTTTTAATCTTGACCCCTCTGGCAGCCCTGGTGCTGATGCCGCTGTATATCTATTACAACGGCGTCCACTGGGCCGAGCCGGTGGCAATGATCGTGTTGTGGTATTTGACCGGCATGGGCGTGACCGCCGGCTACCACCGGATGTTGTCGCACCGCTCTTGGTGGGCACCGGCGCCGATTCGGGCGATCCTATTGGTGCTCGGCGCGGCCACCTGGCAAAATAGCGCGATCGCCTGGTCGGCCGCCCACCGCTACCACCACAAGCACGCCGACACCGAAGACGATCCTTATAGCATCGAGAAGGGGTTTTTGTGGGCCCATATGCTGTGGGTGATGGTCGAGGGCAAGAAGCACAAAGACTTCGACAGCGCCCCGGATTTGATGGACGACCCGCTGTGTCAGTGGCAGCACAAGCACTACTTCTGGATCAGCATGGGCTTCAACATCGGAGTGCCGGTGGCGCTGGGACTGATGACCGGGCGGGTGTGGGGCATGTTGCTGTGGGCGGCGCTTTTGCGTGTGGTCGTGGTGCATCACTTCACATTCTTCATCAACTCGGCGGCTCACTTCTGGGGCAAGCAGCCCTGGAGCAAAGACGAGTCGGCGCGTGACAACGGTATCCTGGCCTTCTTTACCTTTGGTGAGGGCTACCACAACTTCCATCACACCTTTCCCGGCGACTATCGCAACGGTTTTCGCTGGTATCAATTCGACCCGACCAAGTGGACCATTTGGCTGCTCAGCCGGGTGGGGCTGGCCGACGACCTTCGGCGTACGACCATCGACCGACGCCTCAAGAAGCGTTGGATGACCATGCGAGAGCGCTACGAGGCACAGATGGACGAGTGGAGTGAGAGCCTGCGCGAGCAGGTCCAGGCCGCCGAGGCTCGCCTCGACGAGGCGCTCGACGAGATGCGCTCGAAGCGCTCGGAGTGGGCCCGAAGGGCCGAGAAACTCCAGGCCCAGGCCCGCGACGAGCTCGAGAGTGCGCGCATCGAGGCCGAGCGCCGCGCCCTCGAGGCCTACCGCAACTGGCATAATCTCATCCCGGCGCATGCCCGTTCCTGAGGTGGGTCACACCCCGAAGGTCCCTCCCGGACTCAGCGCCCCGTCCTCTGCTTGAAAGAGGCCGGGGCGCTCTTAGTTTCAGCAATCCAGACGTACAATCGAAGTGAAGGGGACGAGCCGCACGGGCTTGCCGAGGGCGGGCTTGCCGACACTGATGCGCCCGGTGCGGGTCGACGAATCGGTGACGTGGATGGATGCCACTAAAGTGTCGAAGTCGGTGGGCAGCGTGCTGCGGCATCTGCTCGTCTATGCGGTGTTGTGGGTGGCGCTTGTGCGCGGCCAGGTGGTCGAGTCGTGGTATCTGGGCGTGCCGACGGTGGTCGCGGCCAGCTATATGAGTTGGCGTATCACGACCCTAAAAGCGTCTCGGGTTCGCCTCATCGGCCTGCTCCGGTTTTTGCCGCTGTTCTGGTGGCGGTCGCTGCTCGGCGGCATCGACGTCGCTGTGCGGGCGCTGCGGCCGTCATTGCCGATCCGCCCCGATCTGTTGATGTACGAGCTTCGCCTCGATCCGGACTCGATGGCCACGCGGTTTTTCGCCGAGGTGATCAGTTTGTTGCCCGGCACACTGTGCACGCAGCTACTGTCCGATAGCCTGGAGGTCCACGTCATCGACCGGGACATGCCCGTAGCCCAAGAGTTGGCCGTCATCGAAGAGGCGATTGCGCGCGTCTTCGGCCAGCAGCTTCGCGACCCATCCGCCCCCGAGGAGCAGACGTGAGCGAATTCCTCATGGTCATGGCGCTGCTTCTGCTGGGCACGTTCGTCGTCGGTCTGGTCCGCATCGCCCGAGGTCCCACGCGAGCCGATCGCATGATGGCCGCCCAGCTATTCGGGACCACCGAGGTGGCGATGTTGCTGATCTTATCGCGACTCCAGCAAAGCCGGGCGTATGCCGACGTGGCGCTGGTCCTCGCGCTGCTGGCGGTCCTGGCGGTCGTCGCGTTTGTCTTTCGGGGAGCTGCTTCTCCGCCCACTCAACCGTCCCAAGTCGACCCGGAGGCCAGGTGAGTGTTCTGGAGTGGATATCGGCGGTGCTGATCGGGATTGGCTTTGCATTCTTTTTGGTCGGCCTGGTCGGCATGCTTCGCTTCCCGGATGTCTTCACTCGGCTGCACGCGTTGACCAAGGCCGACAACGTCGGTCTGGGATTTGTCGTCGCCGGGTTGTCGTTGCAGGCCACCAGCGTCTGGGATGTCGTCGAGGTGTTGCTGATCTGGCTTCTGGTCATGGTCGCCAGCAGCACGTCGGCGCATTTGATCGCGCGAAACGCGCGTCGGCGAGGCCAAAAGCCGACCCAAGAGCCGAACCCAGAGCCGAACCCAGAGCCGACCAGGAGGGCCCCGTGATCGCCGCCCTGCCGATCTTCGACGTGCTGCTCGCCGCGACGCTGGTGTGGATGGCCTGGCACCTGCTCGGGGCCGCCGATCGCTTCGAGTCGATCGTCTTATTCATCACCTTCGGGATGCTCATGGCCGTGGGTTGGGCGCGTCTGAGGGCGCCGGATCTCGCGCTGGTGGAGGCCGCGCTCGGCGCCGGATTGACCGGCGCGTTGCTGCTCGATGCCGCCGGCCAGATCGGGGTTGAGGGGGACGCATGATGAATACGACCGACACCGATGTCTCAAAGGCCGGACCAGCAGCCTCCGCCCCCTCGAGCGTGCGGGCCGTGGTGGCTGTGGCGCTGCTGATCATCGGGGGCATTTGGGCGCAGGTCATCGCGACGAGCACCACTCGCCCTAAAGAACTCTCCGATATCGTCTACGCGACCTTGGAGACCAGCGGCGTCCAAAATCCGGTCACCGCGGTGCTGCTCAGTTTTCGGGCTTACGACACGCTCCTCGAGTTGATTGTATTGATCTCGGCGGTCGTCGGTCTCTGGTCGTTGCCGATCAGCTCGCAGACCGTCCAGCGCTACGCCGAGATCGGCGCCGACCGATCCCCGGTGCTCGACGCGGTGGTCAAGCTATTGGTGCCGCTGATGCTGTTGATCGGCGCTTACCTGTTGTGGAACGGCATCTATGGCACCGGTGGAGCCTTCCAGGCCGGCGCGGTCATTGCGTCTGCGGCTATTCTGCTGTTGCTGACCGGCCGAGCCGTGCTGCCGCTGGGCTCGTTTCTGGAGCGAAGCAAAGTGGCGCGGGGCAGGGCGGCGCGGGTCAGCGGCGTCTTCGGCCCGTTCGTCTTCGTCAGTGTCGGGCTGGTCGGACTCGCCGTGGGGGCGGCCTTTTTGGAGTACCCGAGCGACCACGCGGGCACGGTGATTCTGCTCATCGAATTGACATGCACCGTCTCCATCGGCGTGCTCCTGGCGGCCGCGTTTTCCGGAGGTGCGCCGGCCTCGCCCGGGGAAGGCTCCGCTGAGGAGAGCCCATGAGCCAGCCACACGTCTATGCCTATGCGGGAGCATTATTATTCCTGATTGGGCTCTACGCATTCGTGGTGCGTCGCGACCTTTTGCGAAGGGTACTCGCCGCCAACGTCATGGCCGCAGGGGTCTTCTCGGTGATGGTGTCCATGGCCGCACGCGATCTCGATAAGCCCCCCGATCCGGTGCCTCATGCGCTCGTGCTGACCGGCATCGTCGTCGCCATCAGCGCCACCGCGCTGGCGCTTTGGCTGGTGCGTGGCATCGAGGCCTATAGCGGTCACGCTTGTCTTCCCGAAGAAGAGCCCGACTAACCACGAAGGAATCAAACGATGGAGGCTCAACCCTGGGTCATCGGATGTATTGTCACCCCGCTGTTCGCTGCGCTGATCTCGATCGGAGTGCTCAAGCGCACGGCACACCTGATCGGGCTCTTCGTCGCGATCGTCACGGCGGTGATGGCCGGCGGACTCGTATGGCAGACGGTGGTGAGCGGCCCGCTGCGGTACAGCATCGGCGGGTGGGGAGCCCCGCTGGGCATCGATCTTTATGTCGACGGGCTCGCCGCCTCGATGGTCGCGGTGACCGCCGTGGTCGGCCTGAGCGTGAGCATCTACGCGATCGGCTATTTCTCCGACGACTCCGCCTCGCACCACGAAGAGCACGATCGACAGTCCTGGGCTCGCAATCGGCGCGCATTTTGGGCGCTGTGGCTGTTTCTATGGGGCGGCCTGAACGCGCTGTTCGTGTCCGGCGACCTCTTCAACCTCTACGTGACCCTCGAGTTGATGGGGCTGACCGCCGTGGGGCTGATCGCCTTGGGCGGCCAGAAGACGCTCAGCGCAGCGATGCGCTACTTGCTGGTCACGCTGGGGGGCTCGATCTTCTACTTGAGCGGCGTGGCCCTCCTGTACTCCGCCCACGGCACTCTCGATCTGGCCGCGCTCGGCACATTGATCGAGCCGGCTCCGGCCGAGTACTTGGCCGCGGCTCTGATCACCGCGGGCATGCTCTTGAAGACCGCGCTCGTTCCGCTGCACTTCTGGCTGCCGCCTGCCCACGCCAAGGCGTATGCGCCGGTCAGCGCCGTGCTCAGCGCCCTGGTGATCAAGGCGTCTTTCTATATCTTGCTCAGGCTCTGGGTCGAACTCTTTGCGGGCCTCATCAGCCCCGTCGTGGCTGACGCGGTCGCGGTGCTTGGCATCTGGGCGATTGTCTGGGGCAGCGTTCAGGCGATCCGCCAAAAACATATCAAGATGCTCGTCGCCTACTCGACGGTGGCACAAGTCGGCTACCTATTCGTGATCTTCGGGCCGGCCGTGCGTGGGGCGCAGGCGGCGCTGACCGGCGGCGTCTACCACGCGCTGTCGCATGCATGCGCCAAGGCGGCGATGTTCCTGGCGGCCGGCACGCTCGCCTGGCAAATCGGTGAGGACACCATCGATTCGCTTCGGGGCATGCGAGAGCACGTGTCGCTGAGCATGTTTGCCTTCGCATTGGCCGGCATCAGCCTCATGGGGCTGCCGCCGAGCGGCGGGTTCGTCGCCAAGCTGATCGTCGCGCGCGCTTCTATCGAGGCCGGCCAATGGCTGATCGTGGCAGGGATTTTCGCCGGAGGGCTGCTCGCGGCCCTCTACGTCTTCGAGGTCTTGCGAACCGAATTCATCTCCGAGACCGACGAGGCCGAGCGCCGGGCGCGCCGCGCGCCCTGGACCATGCAGCTGGTTCCGCTGGTGCTGGCGCTGGTTGCCCTGGCGCTCGGATTGGTCGCCTGGGCGCCGCTCGAGCTTCTGAGCGTCGGTGAGCCGCTCGCCGTACCGTCTTGGGCTGAGCCTTCTTGGACTGGGGGGCAGCCGTGATCGACTGGTCGAGTTGGCTGCCCTTGCTCGTGGTGTTGAGCTCGTTCGGTCCGGGCATCGTGATCTTCTTTTTGGGCGAGGAACACTTTGTCTTGCGCACCGCCCTGAACCTGGCCGGGGCGATCTTCAAGCTCGGCTTCATCGCGATCATGCTGGTGGGGGTTTACGCCGGGGTCGATTACGAGACGCGCATGACGATCATGGGCGAGTTCGACCTGGTGCTGAACTCCTCGGCCCTGGCGATGCTCTTCGTAACGCTCTCGGGCTTTTTGTGGTTGGTGACCACCGTCTATGCCATCGGTTATCTGGAGAAGACCGCCAATCGCAGCCGGTTTTTCGGCTTCTTCAGCCTCTGTGTCAGCGCCTCGACGGGGATCGCGCTGGCGGGCAATTTGCTTACCTTCATCATCTTCTACGAGCTGCTGACGCTGACGACCTACCCGTTGGTCGTCCACCGCGAGACCAAAAAGGCCCGACGGGCCGGGATCATCTATCTGGGCTACACCCTCGTCGGCGGGTCGTTGTTGCTGTTGGGCATCGTCTGGCTGCACGCCATCGTCGGCGGACCAATCTCGTTTATCCCGGGCGGATCGCTGGGCGAGTTGGGATACGGGCCGACGCCGACGTTGACGGTCATCTTCTTCGTGCTGGTGGCCGGCCTGGGCGTAAAGGCCGCCCTGGTGCCGTTTCACGGCTGGCTGCCCATCGCGATGATCGCCCCGGCGCCGGTCAGCGCCCTATTGCACGCGGTGGCGGTGGTCAAAGCGGGTGCGTTTGGCATTATCCGGGTCGTCTACGACGTTTACGGCCTGTCCTTGGTCGACGCCATGGGCGTGGACCTACCTCTGGCGATCATCGCCTCGGTGACGATCATCTACGGCTCCTTCAAGGCGCTCTTTCAAGACGGCCTCAAGCGCATGTTGGCCTACTCCACGATCAGCCAGCTGTCTTATATCGTGCTCGGCGTCGCCGTGGTGGGCCCGCTGGCGACCATCGGAGGTGTGGTCCACCTGGTCCACCAGGGAATTATGAAGATCACGCTATTCTTCTGCGCCGGCGCCATCGATCACACCGTCGGGGTCACCAAGATCAGTCAGATGAACGGCCTCGGCCGCCGCATGCCCCTGACGATGGTCGCCTTCACGGTGGCCGCTCTGGGGATGATCGGTGTACCTCCGCTGGCCGGGTTCATCAGCAAGTGGTTTCTGGGCATCGGCGCAGCTCAGGTCGGGCGGACCTGGGTGATCTGGGTGTTGGCGCTGAGCACCTTGCTCAACGCCGGCTACTTCTTGCCGGTGCTATACCGGGCCTGGTTCCTGCCGCCCATCGAGGCCTGGCGAGACCATCACCCCGACGAGTCGGAGCCGGTTCTGGAGACGCGCGCCAGTCTGCTCGTGCCATTGCTGGTCACCGCCGCGCTCGTCCTGCTGGTCGGCCTCTTCGCCAGCACCGTCGTCAGCCCTCTCGAGTGGGTCAGGATCATCGCCGAGCGACTCTATTAGGGGGCTGAACGATGGGAGAGATCATCGCACAGGGAGTGCAGGGCTTTCGCGGAGTCCTCTTGCTCGTGATCTGCTTGCCGCTATTAGTCGCCGTCCTACTGAGCTTGGTAGAGGAGCGTTGGCCGGGGTGGGGGCGTATGCTGACCGGGTTAGCGCCGTGGTGCGCCCTCCCGGCGGTCGTCGTGGCCGCGGTGGTCGAGCCCGGCCATCTCGAGCGCTTCGACGGGCTATTATTGGGCACCCGGCTCGAACTCGACGAGTTGGGCCGGGTCTTCCTCTTCTTTACGGCCGTGGTGTGGTGGTTGGCCGGGCTGACGGCCGCCGAGGAGGTGGAGCACGACTCCCGGCGAGTTCGCTTCGACATCCTCTGGCTGTTGACCATGAGCGGCAATATCGGGGTGGTCTTGGCGCGCGACCTGCCGAGCTTCTTGATGTTCTTCTCGCTGCTCAGCTTCGCCTCCTACGGGCTGGTCGTCCACCGCGGCGACGATGCGGCCAGGCGCGCCGGGCGGATCTATTTGATCTTGCTGATCTTCGGAGAGACGGTCCTCTTCGCCGCCGCGGTGCTGTTGGCCCGCGAGGCCACCGGCTACGATGTTGTCAGCATGCAGACGGCGCTGGCCGAATCGCCGAGGCAGTCGCTCATCGGTGTGTTGTTGATGGTGGGCTTCGGCGTCAAGGCCGGGCTGGTCTTGCTGCACGTCGGCTTGCCGCCGGCCTACGACGCCGCGCCCGCCTCGGCCGGCGCGGTCCTCAGCGGGGCGGCCAGCAAGGTCGGCATCCTCGGCTGGGTTTTATTTTTGCCCCTCGGCCTGGTCGCTGCCCCGACCCTGGGGCTGCTGTTCATCATCGGTGGCCTGCTCGGCACCTATTACGGGATCGTGGTGGGACTTCTGCAGCGCTCGCCGAAGGCGATGCTCGCCTACTCGAGCATCAGCCAGATCGGATTCATGACGCTGCTCGTCGGCGTCGGGCTTCGGGTCCCCGAGTTGTCGGATGTCGCGTTGATCGGCGTCGCCGTCTACGCGCTGCACCACGGGCTCAGCAAGGGCGCGCTCTTTTCGGGGCTGGCGCTCGGCGCGGCGGGCCGAATCGGCCGCCGGTCCAGATGGCTATTCTTGGCGGGGCTGGTGGTTCCCTCCCTGGCGCTGGCCGGAGGGCCCTGGACGAGTGGCGCCATGGCCAAGACGGCGCTCAAGGAGGCCCTCAAAGGCGGCTCGCTGGGAGCCTACGGGTGGATCGAGCCGGCCGCCATCTATGCCACGATCGGCACCGCGCTGCTCATGGCTCGGTTTTTGTGGACGGTGTGGCCGCGCGAGGACGAAGTCCAGGCCGACCCGGCCGATGCCGGCGCGCGGACCTCGGGCCTTCGGGCCTGGAGCTCTTGGGCGCTGATGGTGGCGGCCGTCATGGTGGCGCCCTGGCTCCTTCAGTGGGAGCCGCTGCAGCGCCTGGCCGCCAAATCATTGGGGTGGGAGGCGATGTGGAGCGCTCTGTGGCCGCTGCTCATCGCCGTCGCCGTCGTCGCCGCTGCGATCTTGCTGCGCCACAAGCTTGCTCCGCTCGCCAAGGTCCACATACCGCCGGGCGATATTTGCATGCCCGTCGAATATGTCGTTTTGTCCTTCAATCAGCAGGTACGCCGAGTGGCCGATTGGGCGCGCACCCGTTGGGACCAGGTCGACGCGCAGATCGAGCGCTCCATCATCCTGCGACGCCGTCTCATGGAGCAGGCCGGCCGGCCCGAGGAGGTCTTGAGGCAGTGGCATGTCGGTGCCACGTGCCTGGTGGTGCTGGTGGCGGTGTTGGTTGGGTTGTTTGTGGTCTGAAAAAGCGCCGTCCGTTGATGAACGTGGCGGGTGGCCGGGGCTCTCTGTGGGTGCGCCCAACCGGGAGCGCCTACGGCGCACCCGGTGGCGGCTTACCCACAGCTATGGTTTGGATCCCGCACGAAACC
>CAYLTX010000056.1:0-7672 GCA_964386725.1 uncultured Bradymonadales bacterium
GCTCGAAGACGTTTCAACAAAGACGAGTTAATAGATACCCCCAATCCTCATCCCCGGGGGGGAGGGATGTTGTTGCCTCAATTGCCTCGTCAGGTTGTTGGGGCGCGGGTGATAGTCCCCCGCCGCCTCGCGCGGGGGACGCGGCGCCGGAGGGCGCCGAGGGGGTGTCCGGGCCAGCAGCCATGCTCGCAGGTGCGATTCCTTCGCCGAGCAGCTCCTTCAAGGCGTATTTGACGAGGCATTTGGTGAGTGATTCGGGGGTGTAGTAGCTGGCGGATTTCTCGCGGTCGCGGCCGGCGAGTCGGTAGATGAAGGTGCCCTTGGGGTGGTGCTTGAGGGAGCCGTCTTCGTTTTTGACGATCTCCTTGTCGGCGTATTTGTCGAGCTCGTCGCGGGTGACGAAATAGGCCGTTTCGAGGGGGTCGTAGGTGTCCTTCTTCTTTTTGACTTCATAGAGGTCGTCTTCGGCGAAGAAGCCGCGGTAGCTGAGCAGGGCTTCGTAGACGGCGCCGAGTTGGTTGATGCCGAGTTGGGCGTAGGAGATGCGGCCGCGGCGTTTGCGCTTTCGGCCGGAACCGTCAGCGCGGGATAGCGACATCAGCTCGATGATTCGTTGGGTGACTTTGTTGCGGAGTTTGACGCTGTTGAGGATGGGTGTTTTTTCGGGGTCGAAGAGGTGTGAGCGTAGTGGGACGAGGGTGAATTCGCCGTGGAGGGTTTGTGATCGTGCATTATTGCTCGTTGTGGCCCCCCCTCCGCCTCGCGCTGTGACTGCGCGCGAGGCACCTCCCCCAGAGGGTGAGGGATGTTTCTGCGCGTTTGTTTCTTGTTGGGTTTTTGGGGAGGAGGTCCAGGCGGTGAGGTCTTGCTGTTGGGCGGGGTTGGCGCCTTCGTGGATGAGCTCGAAGAGGAGGTCGAGGGATTGGTGGATGTAGTAGCCGTCGAGGGATTCGTCGGTGGTGAGCTCGACCATCTCGAGCTCGCGGAGGGTCTCGAGGCTGTAGCCTTTGCGGTAGGCGTCGTTGCCCATGGGGGCGTAGCCGAGCTCGGGGCGAGCTTCGATATAGAACAAGAAGAGCAGCCGGTACATATAGCGGAGGCACTCGCGGGTGAGCCTGTCGTCGAATTTGTCGCCGAGGTCGAAGCGCTTCTGCTTTTTGACGTGTTGGATATACCAGAGGGCCTCGTTGCCCAGCAGCTCGATGGCCCCGCGCAGGGCGTATTTGAGGTCCTCGCTGACCGAGAACGCGTGCTTGTGGGAGCTGTCGTCGAGGGTGTCGAGGAGGCTCTGTTGGTCGCCGCTCCAGATCTGTTGGCGGTGGAGCAGGGCGGCGGCGACCTTGAGGGTGTCGGTCTCTTTGCGGCCTAGGATTTCGACCAGGTCGAAGCGGAGCAAGCGCTTTTCGCGCCATTTGGTGCGGTCGAGGAGGAGGATTTGGGTTTCGCCGAAGAGTATCAGAAAACGTGGGGGTTCGGGGCGGGCGAAGATTTGTTGGGAGACGAGCTCCTCGATTGGGTTGTGGGTTGAGGGTTGAGGGTTTGGGGTTGAGGGTTGTGGGCCGTCTGGGAGTAGGTGCTGGTTTGTGGCGGCGTCGGTGTATTGATCGGGGAGGAGGGTGAGGTTGAGTGGGTCTTGGGGGTCGCCGGGGTTTGGGGTGATTGCTTGGAGGCACCAGAGGACAGGGGCGCCGTCGGCGCGGGTGACCTCGGCGAGGAGGGGGATGTGGCCGTCGTCGGTGGTGCGGAGCGTTGGGGTGGCGTCGTAGCCGAGGGCGTGGAGGAAGCTCGTGGCGAATTGGCGGTGGAGTTGGACGCGGCGAGTGGGGTCGTCGGTGTCTTCGAGCTCCTTTTTGAGGTCGAAGAAGTCACCGTGGAGGCTGCGGAGTTTTTGGTGCGGTTGCCGGTTGGATTTAGCCTCGCTCGCCTGTTCCGACCACTGCTTGAAGACCTCGCTCTTGAGGTCGCCGGCCATGATCGCGGCGAGGTAGTGGCTGGTGTAGAATTCGTTGGCGTTTTCGATGCCGGTGAATTGAGTGGTCATGGCTGCGTTCCTGGTGGTCGTGCGATTGGGCGTGGTGGGCAACACGCAAATTCTTCTATTTAGGGCGCCTGAACTGCGGCGCGAACTACAATTTGGGTTAGACGATAGCGGCGTTTGGGTTGTTGGGGGCCGTGTTTGTGGGTCTCAATAACCGTGTGTGTCTATAGGGCCTAACTCAAATTGCAGTTTCGCGAGGTCGCTGTTTGACCTCGCCTTAAATAGAGGGCGTTGCGCTCCTGTAAAATGCTACTTTATGCCGTCACGAACACCGCAATAACCTGAATGAACGGTGTCTTTTCGGTGGTCATCGTGTCTTCGATCCACTCGTAATATTCGTCGAAGATGGCGTCGATCTCGCGGTTCTTGCGTTCGAGCTTCTCGCGGTTCTCCGGGGTGGGGCTGTCCTCGAAGAGCTCCTGTTGGAAGTCGAGTTGGCGTTTTTTGAGCGTCTCGAGCTCGGTGAGCTCTTCGTTGAGTTTGGGGTTGATGCGGGCCTCGAAGTCGTCGCGTCGCTCGACCATCTTGTGGCGGACGGCGTCGACGGCGTCGGGGAGCAGCGCCTGGAGCGGGTCGGGGTCGAATTCGTCCTGGCGGTTGGGGATGGTGCGGCGATCGAGCCCCAGGCGGTCGCGCACGGTGTCGAAGTCCTCGACGCGGTCGACTTGTTTGTCCTCGCCGTCTTTGAAGACGACGCCGAACCATTCGTGAATGAGGGGTTGGCTCTTTCTGTTGGGGATGAGGCCGCTGAGCAGAAATGTGACTTCGCCCTGTTGAGCATCGGGCGACGCGCCATCGAGAATGACAACAGGGGCGGCGTGGCGGCCGAAGTTGCCGGCCATGCGGTCGTCGGCCCATTGGACGATGGGGTTGAGGCGCCACAGGTATTGGGCGGCCGGCCAGGCGGATTCCTCGGCGCGGGAGTCGACGATGGCGCGTTGGATGGCGTCAGGGTCGGCCGACAGGATGATGCGACGATCGTCGGGGAGGACCTCGTCGGGGAGTTTCTCGAAGCGGCGCTCGAGGCCGTCGGTCAGTTGCAGGGCGATGCGGCGCTCGTCGGGGTCGGCCTCGTATTCGAGGGAGCGCTCCTCGCGCAGGTAGTCGAGGGCGTGGTGCAGGTAGTCGAAGTCTCCGGCGTAGAGCGACGGCAGGTCTTTGGTGGTCGGCTTTTTGTGCGCAAGCCGGTCGGCCTCGTCGGCGGCGGCGAGCATCTGGCTGACGATGTCGATGTCCTGGAGCTGGGCGTCGAGGCCGTCGGCGCCCTGGCCGGACTCGATGGCGCTGGCGGTGATCTTCTCTTGCTCGTCGATATCGTAGACGCCCATCAGGGCGCTGGGGTCGCCGATATTGCGGGAGGCCTGCTCATCTTTTTCGATGAGCAGCTCGAGGATGCGGGTGTCGCCGTTGATGCGCTCGTTTTCGGACTCGGTGTACAGGTAGGCGATATACGGCGTGTTGGGCTGGCCGTAGCGGTCGATGCGGCCGTTTCGCTGCTGGAAGACGAGCAGCGACCACGGGATGTCGAAGTGGATCATCCGGTGGCAATAATAGTGCAGGTTGATGCCCTCGGAGGCGACGTCCGAGGCGATGAGCAGGCGCACGTCGGCCTTCTCCTTGCCGAAGTCCTCGACGACGCGCTGCTGGTCGATATCGCTCATGCCGCCATGCAGCGTCTGGACCTTCTTTTCGTCGAGGTCGAGCGCTTTGGGCAAGTTCTCGGCCAGCCACTCCATCGTGGCGATGCGCTCGGTGAAGATGACGATGCGGTCGTCGCGCAGATAACCCGTGAAAGAGAAGGGGTCCTCGTCGAGCAGCTCGATGAGCTTCTGGTACTTCGCGAAATGCTCGGGTTGGATTGCTGTGAGTTTTTGCCGGAATGAGAGTAAGCGCTCGATGTCGGCTTGTAGTCTCTCGGTGCGTTTTGGGTTTTGGGTTTTGGGTTGTGGGTTCTGGGGTTCTTGGGTTTTGCGGCGTAGTCGTTTGATTCGGGCGTCGATGGTGTCGATGCACGCGGCAGGGCTGGAGAGCAGCGCCTTTTCGATGGAGGTCTTGAAGAGCATGTGGCCGCCGGAGTGTTGGTCCAGCGTGTCGAATTCGAGCTCGGCAAACGCCTCGAAGGCGGCTTCTTCTTTGTCAGATGCCTTCGTCGAGGCCTCGTAGATCTCGCGGTCCGGGAAGCTCTCGGCGACTTGGTCGGAGATGTCTTTTTTGAACCGTCGGATATACAGGCCGTCGATGTCCTCCGGCGTATAATTCTCCTCGTCGGCGATGGCGGTCGGGTCGAGCATATTCATCAGCGAGGCGAAGCTCTTGGCCTTGCCGTCGTGCGGGGTCGCCGAGAGCATCAGCAGCGTGTCCGAGCGGTGTGATAGGAGCTCGGCGAGCTTGGCGCGCTGGGACTTTTGGCTGCCGCGCACGGCGACGTTGTGGGCCTCGTCGATGACGATGACGTCCCAGTGAGCGTCCTCAAGATAAGTGCGATACTCGTTATTCTGCTTGAGCGTATCGACCGAGATGATCGTCTTGTCGTAGAAGTAGAACGGGTTCTGGTTGGTCGGGATGCGCTGTCGGATGCGCTGCAGGCCGATGGAGTCGAGCCGCACCAGCGGGATGGAAAAGCGGCTCCACATCTCCTTTTGGAATTGCGTGAGCATGCTCTTGACGGCGACGACCAGGATGCGCTTTCCCTTGCCGCGCGCGATGAGCTCGCTGAGCAAGATGCCGGCCTCGAGCGTCTTGCCCAAACCGACCGCATCGGCGATGAGCATGCGCTGGCGAGGCTGGGCGAGGGCCTGCGCGGCCGGCTCGAGCTGGTATTCGAGCGGGTCCATCGCGGCCTGGTGGCCGATATACAGATTATCGTCGGTGGGCGGGATGCGCCGGAGCTGGCTCTCCATATACAGCATCGACGCCTGGAAGTTGCTCGACGGGTCGGCGACCAGCTCGGTGGTGGCCGGATCGAGCACCTCGATATCGCGCTCGTATTCGGACAGGAAGATAGTCTCTTTATCCTGAACCAGCTCCGAAATGCCGACCGCGTGGATGGCCTTGCCACCGCTGGAGGTCACGTCGACCTGGCGCACTCGCCAGGCGGCATCACGAACGAGAATATTGGCGCCTGGGGCAATGACTGCTTGGCTCATACGACTGCCGAGGTGGTGCTGCGGGCGCCGCCCTGTCGAGCTGAGCTCCCCGCCTGATGGTGAATGCTCTTTGTTGAGGGGAGAGTAAGCCCGATGGTGGTGGATGTGCAACGGTGGAGTGGCGAGGCCCTGCGTAGAGTGATCGCGTGACGAGTGGCGTTCTTCGATTCGGCTCCGGTGCATGGACGCAGTAGGGAGGAGTAATAAGTACTCGCGCGCTATCGCCTATTCAGAGACCCCGCACGATACGGGCTGTTTACACTCCCGATCAATCTGTGGAGAAGCGATGAAGTGGAAAGCGGCGGCACCGTGTTGCTGCATTCACCCACCGCCAAATATCTGCGCATAGATGGCCTGGATTTGCTCGACTTCATGCTCGGCGAGCGGCGAGAACTCGCCTTCGAGGGCACGCGTGGAGAGGCGGCCGTCGTTCTGGTCCAGGAATCGAAACAGCAGATCGAGGGTCGAATCGGGCATGTCCACAATCTGCTGGACGCGGTTGGAGAACGTGTCGTAGCGTCGCAGGTAGTCGGTCTCCTGAGGCAAATCTTCGTCGATCGTCTGCTGCACGCATGCGTACAGAAACTCGGCGTGTGGCGTCGCGTCGAAGTACCTGTAGTAATCGGCGGTTTCGTTGGTGACTCGCACGTTGCCGCTGTCGGTTGGCTCCCACTCGATCAACGGCAGGACGCGGCTCGAATAGCTCTCGAGCACATCTCGATAGGCATCCACGCGGTCGAGAATGGCCGACGAGACCGGAAAGACCATCCCGGGAGGATGAAAGCCCCGTCGCGAAAGGATGTGGTGGATGAGATAGCGGTGCACTCGCCCGTTGCCGTCATCAAAGGGATGAATGAAGACGAAGCCAAACGCGAGAATGGCGGCAGAAACGACCGGATCGAGTTGATCAGCTGACTCCGAGGCAAAGTCGAGCAGTCCGTCGATCAGCGAATCGAGGTCCTGCGGTCGCGCGCTGATGTGATCCGGGATGGGCATCCGGTTGGTGCGATCATGCTCGCCGACAAAGCCATCCTCGGTTCGCAGGCCGAGTTGAACGAAACGCTCATCACCGATGACAACCTTCTGGAGCCTCAGCAACTCTGCACGGTCGAGTGGACGTTCGCCGGCCTGCCCGATGGCCCGACCCCATCGCTGGATGCGATTCTGTGGTGGCCGCTCTCCTTCAATCGCGTAACTCGAGCGCGAGTCCTTGAGCAACAAGAACGCCGCTGTGCGCGCCAAAAGATCCGCGGGCACATCGGCAACGACAGCGCGTGCGCGCTCGGGGAGGTCTCTGCCGGCAAATTCGACGAGCGTGTCGCTTCGAAACACGAGCGGACAAAACGCCGGAGTGCCCGGCAAGTTGTCGCGCACGAGGTGGCGCTGCGAGTTCACGCCCTCACACCCAAACTGCATGGTCGGATCAACCGCGGGTACATAACGCCCCTGATCCGCGTCGGGCAGATCGAGCCGCCGACCGGTAAGCCACTCATACAGAAACCAAATTCGCCGAGCATACCCACCCGTAGGTGTCGCGCGCACGATCGACTCGAGCTGCGAAGGTGCGACCACTTCGAATAGGCCCTTGAGCACGCCCAGATCGACGCCCTCGTGCTTTAAGGCAAACGTGAGATGCCCATCCAAACTCGGCTCTGGAGCATGTCGCGGTGTCAACAGCCGCCACCCATTCGTCTCTACGACCCGGTGCCGAGAGCCGATCGCCGAGAGCCTGAGCGGCAGTGGCACCGCCAAGTCGAAGGCCTCGATGAGGGCCGAGTAGCCCGCAAGGGCTGCGCTTTCTGGAAGGCGCCGCTCGCGAAATATGTCCACGGCGTCTTCTGAAAACCTGTTCTGAGCGCGCTTGTCCATGAAAACCTGTCTCTGACGCTGAATTGTTGTCTCAAACGCCAAAGTCTGTGAAAAACGATCTCTGTTCGTGAAAAACTGTATCTTAAACCGATATCCGTGAAAAACTATTTCTTAGGCGCGACTCGGAGGATGGGTGGCACCATGTTGCTGCGAACTCGACGGGCCGGGAACCCTGCCACCTCCATACGCTCCCACAAAAACCCGAAATACTTCTAAGGCCGGACTCAATTGTAGTTCGCACGGTCAACCCGCATAAACGCCGCAGTTCAGGCGCCTTAAATAGAGGGTCCTGCAGAAACCGGGGCGCTCGCTATTTGAGGCGACGTCAAACGGCGACGTCGCAAACTACGATTTGGGGTTGCTCGTTGTGGCGAGTGCGCTTGTTGGGCCTTCGAGTTGAGGGTTCTGCAGGAACCGGGGCGCTTGTAGGGTGGTTGGCACCCTTTGCTTATGCACGGCGCTTGTAGGGTGGTTGGCGCTTGTAGGGTGGTTGGCACCCTTTGCTTCTGCTGCGCGGGGCGGCCCCGAAACTTCGGGACCTTTTGGCCAGCCGGGATGGGTGCCCTCCGCCGCGGAGCCCTACGGGCCCCGGCGGCGTCGGGCATTGCGGGCTGGCACC
>CAYLTX010000056.1:7772-37965 GCA_964386725.1 uncultured Bradymonadales bacterium
CCGCGCTCCAGGGAGCCCTACGGGCCCCGGCGGCGTCGGGCATTGCGGGCTGGCACCCCGCGCTCCAGGGAGCCCTACGGGCCCCGGCGGCGTCGGGCATTGCGGGCTGGCATCCCGCGCTCCTGACCGTCGCTCACGCCTCGACCGACTGGGGTGAGACTCGCAGCGCCACCTCGCCGACGGCCCAGATGAGGAGGATGGCGGCGAGGATGAGGCCGCTGACCAGCCAGGGGGAGTCCGGCCAGGTGATGACCGACTGGACGTGGCGGTGTAGGAAGCCGATGGTCATGGCGCTCCACCAGCCGAGTTGGGAGACGGCGAGGGTCAGCGAGAGCCGGAACATGACGATGCCCGGGACGTGCTCGCCCTCGTCGATATTCTCGATTCTTTTGTGAAGAAAATGTAGCGGGATGCCGTTGAGGCCGATGAGGCCGACGAAGAAGAGCTTGACGATCATTAACTCGTCGACGAAGCCCTTGAGCAAGATGAGCGGGATGCCGGCGGCGACCATGGTGCCCCATCCCGCCCAGATGAACTTTTCGGTGATCCCGCTGACCTGGACGAGGTCGGGGAAGCGGACCCGGTCGCGAAGCCAGAGCAAGCCGTAGAGGTCGGTGACCAGGACCGACCCGAATCCCAAGACCAGTCCGCTCAGGTGCACGAAGAGTACGATGAAAAATGGGGTGGTTTCCATGGTGCCTCGGGGCGTCTCGGGGCGTTGCCGACTCGGTCAAGTGGATCTGGGCAAAATATATACACATCTCGCGGGGCAACTTTGACCGACTGGTTTTGTCGAGTTCCATGGTCTATCTTTGTGGGCATGACCTACAACAAAGTCGATAAGACCTCTCTTGGCAGACGACGGAGATGATTATGAGCATCGGAACGGGCGAAGGTGTGGAGTATCCGCAGGTTGACGAGTATCCCCGCAACGGGACCTTCCGGAGGTTTCACGATGGCGGCGAGCAGGTCGAGATCGAGGGAGAGTTGCGCGACGGTGTGCGGGTCGGAACCTGGCGCTGGTACTACCCGAACGGCCAGCTGCACTGGGAGATCGAGCACGTCGATGGCCTCAAAGAGGGGCGCGAGACCGGCTGGCACGAGAACGGCGAGAAGATGTACGAGGGTGATAACGCCGCCGACAAGCGCACCGGATCGTGGACGTGGTGGCACGACAACGGCGAGTTCAAGCAGACCTATCATTACGACGAGGACGGCGAGAAGCACGGCGAATACGTCTGGGACCAGCCGGACGGCTCGCCGAAGGCTCGCGGCGAGTTTTTGCACGGGGTGCGCCACGGGAAGTGGACGTGGTGGGATTCGTCGGGCCACGAGAAGGTGGTCCGAGGCTACCACAAGGGCATAAATCACGGCGAAAACGCCGCCTGGTATCGTCCGGGCGGCCGGCTCGCCTACCGGCGCCAATACGACCACGGCGCGAAGGTCGGCGAAGAGGTCGCCTTCTACGAGGACGGCTGCCCCAAGCTCGAGGTGAGCTGGGAGAACGGCTACGTCGTCGGCGAGAAGCGCACGTGGGACGAGGACGGCGACGAGACGGTCGAGGTATTCGTCGACGGCCTGCCCGAGGAGCTCGCCGAAGATACCGAGTTGATGGAGAAGACGGCCAAGAAGCTGGCCAAGGCCAAGGACAACTACGCCAAAGACAACGTGCTCAAAGATGCCGCCGGCTACGGCGAGCGCGGGGCGTATCTGGTCAAGCTGGTGCGCGAGGGCGTCGTCGACGTCGCCGCCGATCGTCATCTTTGGGAGCGGTATGCCGCGATGCACCAGATGCTCGAGGTCGAGGAGGTCGTCGCGCTGCTCGAGAACGCTCGGGGCGCCGACGAGGCGTACGCCGGCTACGCGCCGGGCTGGCCGCGCGAATTCGACGAGTTGACGATGCGGTTTTATGCGCGTGACCCGGAGCCGTTCCGGGCGGTTGTCGACGAGCTCTCCGAGCCGATAAAGCGCGGCGTGGCGCTGGTGATGGCGCGTTTTGGCGACGATGTCTCGGACATCATCGACGACCCGGTCGAGGACATCGCCGCGCATCACTTCGAGCGGGGATTCTCCAACCGCCTGTGGTGGCCCACCGAAGACGGCGTCGAGCAGATCGAGATCCTCGACGGGACGATGCCCAACGAGAATTTCGATCGATTTATCGAGATGTTTACCACGCTGGAGCGCTGGGCGGAGGTCATGCTCGAACTCGGCCTTGAAGAAGCCGAGGAGTCGACCCCACGTATTCGCTTCCCAAAGGTCAAGCACGCCATCGAGATCGCCGACGTCGAGCAGATGTCCAAGCTCCTCGGGGGCATCTCGCTCGACGGGTTTTCCATTGAGCACACGCGCCAGGCGCTCCTCGAGTGGCGCGACGACGACGCCGAAGAGGTCGCCCAGATGGCTCGCGCCATCGACGGCGACGGGCTGCGCAAGTGGCCGACGGTGGCCTGCGCGATCGTCAAATTGAACGGGGCAGGCCAGCCCATTCCACAGGACCTGGTTGATGCGTTGGAACTCTATGGCGGCACGCCGGCGCTGCATTGGGTGCGCGACGCGATCAATCAAATCGATGATCCCGACCACAAAAAGGATCTGGCCGTCATCGACAGGCAGATCTCGTTCGCCGAGCCGGGTTTTGGCTTTCCGAAGCTCGATTTGCTCTTCGACGCGCTCGCTACGTTAAGCGAGGAGCAGCGTCGTGGACTGCTCGAGCGGCAATTCGAGCAGGATTACGGCAAGGCCGACGCTGCGCCCTACCTGCATATCGTCAACGATCCCGAGCTGTGGCAGCGGGGGCTGGACGCCATCCTCGAAGACAACTCAAGCGCCACTGACAAGGTTGCGTTTGGCCTGGCTCACCTGCCTTTGGGAGCCCTCACGTTGCTCGAGGCGGCCAGCGAGAAGGCGAGCAAACAGGAGATCAAGAAGACCCTGCAGCGGGCGATGATTGGGCTGATGGCCAGCGCGATCGACCGCGGCGAGAGCTGGGATGAGCAGTGGGACGAGCGCATCGAGTTCGACGCCGCGCAGCAGACATACGATTATCCCCAGCTTCGGCCGCTGTTGATGAAGGTCGTCTACAATCTTCCCCGCGAGCGGGCGCTCGAAGTGCTGCGCCGCGAGCTGGCCCGGCCGAGCACGTTCGCCCGCGCGTTTCGCTTTATCGGAGCCTATCCCGACCAGGAGCTGGCCGAATATGCGTTCACCCAGCTCCGCGAGCTCGAGGCGTCGCTAAATAACGACGCTGCGCGCGAGATTCAGGCCGGCCTCGAGCATTTCCCGAATGTGCGACCGTGGGTCAAATGGCTGCTCGCACACGGCGCCGGAAGCCACTTGAAGCAGCAATTTATGGCGGCGGTCGGCCGCGACGCCTTCCAAGAGATCGAAGAAGAGTTGGCAGCCCAGGGCCAGGAGACGGCCCAAGAGCTCGACGACGTAGACAAGCTGGTCCGATTGGCCGAGAAGGTCGGCGGAACCGGTGAGACGATCTACATTTTGCGCCGCCTCGACGAGGCGCCCGACGAGCCCGGCCTCAACCGCATCGGCGGTTTGCCCCCGGGCATCGGCGCCGAGCGCTGGCCGACCTTCGACGACGAGCCGATGGCGCATCTCTACACGCTCGACCTGGAGACGGTGCCGGCGTTCGCGAAGCAATATGAAGACGAGGTTCGGGCCGTCTCGGTGTTCTGCCACCATCCCGAATATAATGAGGCATGGGAGCCGTATAATGGTTGGACGTCGGTGGTGTTTAGCACCGATGAGGACGTCGCCCAGCAGGACCTCGAGTTGCCCGATGACATCCCCGAGAGCGATGAGGCCTGGTTCGAGCCGGTCCCGGTCGAGGTCGACCCGGAGATCTGGCAGGCGGATAGTGATAATGAGCTGCGCAATAAGATTTACTCAGCCCACGCCCGGGTCGGGGGCGAGCCGATCTGGCTGCAATACCCAGATCATGGGGGGCCGCTGGTCATGCAGGTCGACGAGCGGTTTGCGTATATGAATCTGGGCGATATGGGCGTGATGTACGTTTTCAATGACACGGCGTTCTGGCAGTGTCATTGAGAGTGCGCGCGATCTACCGGTGCCAGACCATCCTGGTCTACTCGTCGACGTGGACACGTCAGTTGTTAGATACGCGCAGGCGTGTATACTCAAGGGTGTGGACTGATCGGTCTAATCGGAGTAACGATGGCGGGTGAGACGAAACAGCGACTGCTCGAGGCGGGCATGGCGATGTTGCTGGAGCGCGGCTACCACGGTTTAGGTATCCAAGCTCTACTGGAGGAAACGGGGATCCCCAAAGGATCGTTTTACCACCACTTTTCGAGCAAGGAGGACTTCGCGCTTCAGGTGGTTGATCTTTATATGCAAGAGGTCCACCAAGGGCTCGATGAGTGCCTCGGCGATACGGATTGCCCACCGCTCGAGCGGGTTCGAGGGTTCTTCGAGGCCACGCGTGACAAGTATCGAGAAGACGGCTACCTCGGCTGCTTACTAGGCGGGCTCGGTCAGGAACTGTCCGGCGTCAGCGAGGTCTTTCAGCGCAAGATTGACTGGTGCTTGTCGCAGATCGCCAAGCGGGTGGCCGCCTGCCTGGAGGAGGCTCGCGAGCGAAACGAACTTCCCAGGGACTCGGACCCGCAGCAGTTGGCCAATCTATTAGTCGACTGCTGGGAGGGCGCGGCTCTGCGGAGCCGGTTGCTGCGCGATCCAGCGCCGCTGGACGCCATGCTCGATTTCTACTTCCGCTCGGCAGCATCACAGCTCTGATATTGTGGAACTTGTGCTGCGAGTGATATTGGTTTTTTTTGTCTTATCGAAAGACTAAACCGACCGGTCTATTTTAGTGCGGATGAGCCGCACTAAATGGGAGGGTCTCCGGACGCTTCCACTTTTGAGCCGGGGAGCGCGAGAGCGACTCCGGTGTTCACTACTCTAGTAAGAAGAGGATGAGATGGAGACGCAGGCATTGGACACGAAGTCACTTTACGCTCGATTGGGACGCGACGAGGGTATTGCTGCCTTGGTCGAAGACATCGTCGCAGCGCATATGCGAAATCCCATCATCAAGGCTCGGTTCTTGCCGTATAAGGATGAGCCGGAGCGACTCGAGGAGATCAAAGGGCACCTGCACACCTTTTTGGTCACCGGAAGCGGTGGACCGGGCGAGTATACCGGGCGAAGTATGCCGGAGACGCACCGCGGGATGAATGTCAGTGCGCGAGAGTATATGGCGGCCATCGACGACATCATGCAGGTGTTGAACAAGCATTCCATCGATGAGCAAAGTCAAAAGGACGTGCTCGCCATCGCGTACTCGCTCAAAGAAGAGATCGTGCGCCTATAGACGTATACCCACAGACGTACACCCACAGATCTCACTTGCGAGAGGTGTGCACAGAGCTCCGTCGCCGATTGGCCGGGATGGATGCGGTGGCGGCGGGGCTCGAGCGGTCAGTGGGCATCCAGCCCGATCGCCTTTTTGCCTGCTGAGAGCACGCCCACGATGATCGCGCCGGCGATGAGGCCGACCACGCCGAAGAGAACCTGTTTGACTGCGCCGGCGGCCGGGCCGGTCATATACGCGATGTCCTCGATGAAGTGCTCGAGCGGGGCGATGCCGTGGGCGAGGATGCCGCCGCCGACCAGAAACATCGCGATGGTCCCGACGATGCCCAGTCCCTTCATGACAACCGGGGAGGCGTCCACGAGCCAATCACCCAGGCTCTCCCAGCCGCCGCCGCGCTCGCGCAGGCGCAGGCCGAGGTCGTCGATCTTGACGATGCCGGCCACCAATCCGTAGACGACGACGGTGACGGTAGCGCCGATGGCGATGAGCACTCCGAGTTGGATCATCAAGCTTGCCTCCTGCTTGGTGACCACGCCGAGGGAGATCACGATGATCTCGGCCGACAGAATGAAGTCGGTGCGGATGGCCCCTTTGATGCGCTTTTTTTCGAAGGCGACCATATCGACGTTGGGGTCGCGAAAGGCCTTGCGGAGCTTCTTCTTATTCTCTTCGTCTTCGGCTTTGTGGAAGAATTTCTCGAAGACCTTGTGGGCGCCCTCGTAGGCGAGGAAAGCGCCGCCCAGCATCAGCAACGGCGTGATGAGCCAGGGGATAAACGCGCTGATCAACAGCGCGGCGGGAATGATGATGACCTTGTTGAGCGCCGCGCCCTTGGCGACCGCCCAGATGATCGGCCATTCGCGCTTGGACGAAAAGCCGGTGACCTGCTCGGCGCCGACGGCCAGGTCGTCGCCCACCAGGCCGGCGGTCTTTTTGGCGGCGACCTTGGTCATCACCGAGACGTCGTCGAGCAACGTGGCGATATCGTCGATGAGGGCGAGTAGGCTGGTGGCGGCCATGGTGGTGATCCTTGTCGTTCAAAAAACGGTCGATGGCGCGACTCTAGCTCAGGACTCCTCGCGCGATCAACCGCGCGGCTCATAAACCTGTTGCTCGACATCGGGCCTGCGTTGTCGATATCCTGCCGATCCCAAGTTGCGGGTTAGATCCGGAGTGGAGATGGCAGACGGTAAACAGTCGATGGTCGCCTATTGTGCAGAGTGCGGCGCCGAATACGACAGCAGCTTCTCGGCATGTCCGGAAGACGGCGCCAAGCTGTACCACTATAGCGTCGACGATCAGGGCGACGATGCGCTGGTTGGCGAGGTGCTCGACGCACGGTTTCGCATCGAGCGTGTGCTCGGCGAAGGCGGCATGGGCAAGGTGTACCGGGCGGCACAACTGTCGGTGGACCGGCCGGTGGCGCTGAAGGTCTTGCACGGCAACCTGAGCAGCGACCAGTCGTTCATCAAGCGTTTTTTGCGCGAGGCGCGGGTGGTCTCGAATTTCCAGCACCCCAATATCGTCAGCCTGGTCGACTTCGGCCAGGATGCCGAGCGCAATCTTCTGTACCTGGTCATGGAGCTGCTCGACGGCCAAGACCTCGACGGGTTGCTCGACCGGGGCCGCTTTCACCCGGAGCTCGCCCTCGAGATCGCCGCGCAGGTGTGCGCGGCGCTGTCCGAGCCGCACGCCAACGAGGTCGTCCACCGCGATCTCAAGCCCGATAACCTGATGCTCACGGTCACCTCCGACGGCTCGCTGCAGGTCAAGGTGCTCGATTTCGGCATCGCCCAGGCTGTCGACGGGGACACCAAGCTGACCAAGACCGGTATGGTCTTCGGCACGCCGCAATATATGGCGCCCGAACAGGCCGCCGGCGCCGAGACCAGCGCGGCCACCGATATCTACGCGCTGGGGATCATCCTCTACAGCATGCTGGTCGGCCGGCCCCCTTTCGACGGGGAGACCGCCATGCAGATCATCCTGCACCATATGCAGTCGCCGGTGCCGGACGTACGCGAATTTGCCGGCCTGGAGGGCACCCCGCCGAGCCTGGCGGAGCTGGTGCGCGATATGGTCCAAAAGGAGCCCGCCGACCGGCCGGCCACGGTCCTGGAGGTGCGGGACAAGCTCGAGGCGATCATGGCGGAGATGGGCGCCTCGCGCGTGCGCCTGGACGTCCACAAGCCCCATGACGAGATGTTCGCGCCGTGGATACTCGAGCCCATCGCCGGTGGGGCGGGCGGCGCGGCGTCGGACGATGTCAGCACCGTCAAACCCACAGCAGGCGACGCCGGTCAGGATTCGGGCCCTGGTTCGGGCCAAGATTCAGGCGAGCAGGGCGCTGCCGGTCAAATTGCAGCCACGACGGTTCGCTCCGCCGAGCAGACCAAGTCGCGCTCGAAGTGGCCGATCGTGGTTATCCTGATCGTCTTGATCGGGCTCATCGGCGGGTCGGCGGGGGCGGTGTGGAATTACGCGCCGTATGGTTTCTTCCCGTGGGAGAAGCCTTCCAAGTCGACGAAGTCCTCCTCAGACAAGGCGTCCGCCTCGAAGAAGAAGAGCGCGAAAAAGAAGACCTCCGAGAAGAAATCAGCGTCCAAAAAGAAGAAGGCCTCCGAGAAGTAGCCTGCGCGTCATGCCGATTGCTTGGCGGCGACCAACTCGGCGGCCATCGCCTGGCCGGCCAGGTGGCCGGTGGTCCAGGCGTTCTGGAAGTTGAAGCCGCCGGTGACCCCGTCGATATTGAGGACCTCGCCGGCGAAGTAGGCGCCCGGGGTGATGCGGCTCTCCATGCTGCGCATGTCGACGTCGTCGGTGCGCACGCCGCCGGCGGTGACGAATTCGTCTTTGTAGGTGCTCTTTCCGGTGACCTGGAATTGGCCGCGGGTGAGCTGATCGGCGAGCGCGCGGCTTTGCTTTTTGGGAAACTCGGCCCAGCGGCAGTCGCCGCGCACCTCGGCGGCCTCGACGAGCCGCTCCCACAGCCGTTTGGGCAGGGCGTCAAATGGCGAGCGTGAGGCGATCTGGCGGGCGCCCCAGTCGGAGCGAAGCGCGTGAAAGCGAGACTCGATGTCCACTCCGGGCAGCCAATTGACCGACAACTCGAAGGTATAGTCGAGCGCGTGCAGCTCGCGGGCGCCCCACGCGGACAGCTTCAAGACGGCCGGGCCGCTCAGGCCCCAGTGGGTGATCAGCAGCGGGCCGTCGCTGTCCAGGTCTTCGTCGTTGATATGCACCTCGGCGTGTTCGACCGACAATCCCTGGAGCCCGTCGATGCGCGGGTCATCAATATTGAAGGTAAATAGCGACGGCACGGCGGGTACGAGCTGGTGGCCGAGGTTTTGGGCCAACCTGGCGCCGCTGGCCGAGCGCGTGCCGCCGGTGGCCAGCAGGACCTTGCGCGCCCGCAGCGGCTCGCCGTCGTGCATGATCAGCTCGAAGGCCGGCGGCCTATTGTCTAAAGGCGAGTCGTTTGCGGACAGATGACGGATCTCGTTGACGGCTGCCCTGGTGCGCAGCTCGACGCCGGCCTCGTCGGCGGCGCCGCGCAGGCAGTCGATGATCGTCTGCGAGTCGTCGGTGGTCGGAAACATCCGCCCGTCGGACTCGGTCTCGAGTTCGACGCCGCGCCCCTCGAACCAGCGCACGGTCTCGCGCACGCCGAAGTGGTGCAGCGGCCCGATGAGCTCGAGGTGGCCGCGCGGGTAATGGCCGGCCATACGCTTCGGGTCGAAGCAGTCGTGGGTGACGTTGCAGCGGCCGCCGCCCGAAATCTTGACCTTCTGGAGCACGCGCGGCGCCCGCTCGACGATGAGCACGCGCGGGTCGCTTATCTGCGTGGAACTAGCCTTCCAGGCGTTGGCGCAGGTGATCGCGCCGTAAAATCCGGCGGCTCCTCCCCCGACGATAATTGCATCCCAAATGTTGGACATCGGTACCGGTGAGCTCTCGTATGGTCGCTGGGCGCTACTCTGAGGCGTCGTCGTCGCGAGCCGCCTCGGCCACTTCGCGCACCTTGGCAGCCAAGCCGGAGTTCGAAAAGGGCTTTTCGACGAAATCGGTATGTGTGGCAGGTACGCCGCGCCGGATCATCTCCTCTTTGCTGTGGCCGCTCATGAAGATGAAGCGGGTCGTCGGGCACAGCTCCTTCAGCTGCTCGTGAAGTTTAGCTACGGTCATGCCGGGCATGACCACGTCGGCCAAGACGACCTCGATCGTGCCGTCGTGTTCCTTGGCCGTCTCGATGGCCGCAGGCCCATGGCCGGCCGTGATGACGACGAAACCCTTGCGTTGGAGGATCTTCTTGATGAGGGATCGCAACTCAGCGTCGTCTTCGATGAGCAGCACTGTGTCGGAGTGAGTCGAGTCCACGCGTTTGGCCCGTGTTGGAGGTGTCGTTTTGAGATGGCAAATTGGCGCCCGTCGGGCTGATTCTAACATTTTCATTTGCATATGTGATCTCTCATTGTGGCACTGGGTGCGGGTGATCCCATATTTGCGTAGTCAGTGCATCCGCGAGATAGCGCCGATGACTTCGTCGACATCCTCGTGCGTATTGAGCAAGCCCGGCGACAATCGAGCCAACGTCAGCTCGCCCGGTGTGGTCGAGGCGACGATATCATCCTGGTCGAGTTGACCGACCACCTCGAAAGGTCCCATTCCGTCGACCGCGAAGGAGACGATACCGGCGTGGAGCAGCGGGTTGGTCGGGGTGCGCAGGTCGACGTGGTCCAGCTGAGATAGGCCGTCGATGAGATGCTCGGCCAGCGCGTGGATGCGCTGCTCGATGCGGTCCTTGCCGATATTGAGGTGAAAGTCGAAGGCTTGCGCGAGCGCCCATCGGTGCGCGAAGGCGTGAAATCCGCCGGGGGTGAATCGGCGCCCCTGTGTGGTGTCGCCCGAGAAGCTCGGGACGGTGGGAATGGCCTGGGCCCAGGCCTGCGGCGTGGCCGCGATGATGCCGGTGCCCCGTGGCCCGAACAGCCATTTGTGGCAGCCCGAGACGAAGAAATCGCAGTTGAGATCATCCATGACGGCATCTTCGACGCCGAAGCCGTGTGCGCCGTCGATGCAAAAGAGAACGCGGTCGTCGTCGCTGCGGTCGCGGTTGATCTCTTGGATACGCTCGCCGATGTCGGCGATGGGTAGCTTGAGGCCAGTGTCGGAGTGGACCCAGGTGACCGCGACGATGCGCGTATTCGGCGCAATTTCGTCGATCAGGCGGCTGGCCAGTTGCTCACGCGTGACGCTGTCGTCGAGTGTGTCGAAGAGCCGGGCGTTGCGGATATCGAAGCCGGCCTTTTGAGACCGGTACTCGAGGGTTCCCTCGGTCGCCCAGTGATTCCAGTGGCCGGTGAGCACTTCCTGGTCTTCGCGAATGCGGATGCCGTTGTAGACGGTCACCAGGCCGGTGGTGGTGCTCTCGGTCAGGGCGATATTCTCGCGGCCCATATCCAAGTAGCGACCGGCGGCGCGGCGGACACGGCGCTCGCCTTCCTCGTCGTGGCGCTCGGCGGGTAGTCCCCAATTTTGGGTCAGATAGCCGACGGGGTTTTTGTCGAGGCGGCGGCGGTGGCGCTCGATGGCCTCGCGCACCGGCTTGGGGTGGGTGGCGAGCATCAATCCGGCCATGTGGATGATATCGGGGGCGGCGAGAAACTCGTCGCGCACGGCCTGCCAATTCGGATACTCCTTGGGTGGCCCGCCGCCCTCGGGCCTCGGCGTCGACGGGGCCTCAGCCTGCGCTGCATCCTCGCCGCTGGCGTCGCTCACGTCGCCGGATGAGCCAACATCGCCGGTATCGTCGGAGGCGCGTCGGGCTGCGTCTTCGCGTTCGGCGCGCTCGCCGCATCCAGCCGGCCGGGAGCACGCCGACGCGCCGGCCAAAATCGCCGCCGCGAATACCCCGCCGCGGGCGATGATCTGGCGTCGGGTATATTCGTCCGGCTCGCGCGCATCTTCGTCGCTCATGAGCTCGCTCCGGTGATCTTGCTTGGGAAGTGACATAACAAGGAAGATCAGCCCGAACGAGGCTTCGTCAAATGGCCCCCTAGACTCATCGGGGCATTGCCCCGAGCACGCTGGCGTTCACCTAAAATTCGATTTAAATATCGACCTTCTCGGAGGCCTTATCTTCGGTGGGCTCGTCTTCTGTAGCTTCGGATTCGTCGGCAGCGTTCTTCGGCTTCTGGGTCTCGGCGGGCGCGACGATTTCAAAGACGAGCTTCGCGCGTGCATTGTCGAAGGCGTCGGCCGTGTCTGACAGTTGCTCACCAGCAAGCGCGCGCGAAAGACAGCCTTGCAGCGGGCGCATCTGCTTTTCGTCGACGTAAGCACGCCCGACGTGAGCTTCACCGTCATGTTTGTAAAGCGATAGGTGCAGCGTCAGCGAACCTTCGAGTTCGGAGTGCGTCGCGAGGCGGTCCTGGACGCACCAGGCGATCTGGTGCTGATGTTCTCGCACGAATGCGCGTAGGCTTTCTTCCGGATAACCCTCGGACTCCGGTGCCTTTGCGATCAGTTGCACGGTGTTGGCGCGGTGGGCGGCGTTAGTTGTCGGTTCCAAATTGTCGACGAACTGCACGCCGGTCGAGGGGATGGGCGGAGTGAAATGGCTGTCGGCGAGGTAGGGAGCGCCGAGGGTTGGGTTGGAGAGTTGCCGGCTGAGCGAAAAAATCTGCTCAGCCTCCTCGCGCTTGCCAAGATGGCGGGCGAGCATGCCGCGCATCCAGCGAAAGTGGATATGCGCCATCGCCATGCGGCCGGCGAGCTCCGGAGAGCTCTCGGCGCATGCTTTTGTGCGGTCGTCGAACTCCTCTTGAACCTCGGTCAACCCCGCGTAGATGGACGCCGGTGAGTCGTCCTCGAACGCCTCCATCAGCACATTGCGTGCGTCCTGGGTGCAGTTGTTGGTCGGCTGGATGAGCTCGATCTCGGTCTGAGACAGCGCCGGCCCGCCGGCCTCGCCGTCGCCTATATGATAGCGAACGGCGAATTGTACGGGTCCGCTTCGCACGGCGAGCGAGGCGCCGTTTCCAGTGAGCGTCATCATCTCGAATTGGCCGCGCAGGTGCTCGTAGATGTCGTAATCGAGGACACCAAAGCGCGAGGCCTTGCGCATCCATTTGGCCAGCGCCTCGCCCTTTTCTCCTTCGGTGACGGCTTTATCGAGGTGAACCATCAGTGTTTCGACCGGCGTCGCCTCGCCGAAGACCTCTTCGGGTTGGGCATTGAAGGCCACGCGAAGCTCGGTGCGACCATCTTCACGCCGGCGAGTTTCGATGTCCATCAATGGGTTTTGGCCGACTTGCTCCTCGAATTGGGTAATGTGGGCAGGGAGATCGGCGTTGTGCTCGGTGACGAAGATGGCAGCGGCGCGCACCGGGGGCGCTCCCTCTTCTGGACTGTCGATCTCCGCGACCGCGATGCGTCCGGCTGCCACGCGTGGCAGCTCGATCCTGCCGGATTGGCGCACGGTGGACAAAAAGGCCATCGGCGAGCGCACAGGGCTCGAATAATCATACAGGTTGGGTGGTCCGAATGTGTCGACGACCGCCGTGCGATCGACCGCCCATTCTATCTCGATGGCGGGCGCTTTGATGCCAAGCTCCGGCAAGGAGATATCGAGCGACGCGGCCTCGGCGACTCGCCGGCCGTGGGGCGTCGGGGTGGCATGGGCGTCGACGATGAGGCCACCTCGATCGTCGCCGTCGACGATGATCGAGGCGTCCTCGAATTCTACCGACTCGAGCGAATTTGGCGACGTATCCTCCAGCGCAAATTGGACGCCCTTGAGCCACATGAGTAGTCGGTTGGTGGGCGTGGCTGTTTCGAGCGCCTCTACAATCTCAATGAGCCCTTGTGTTCGCGTCAGCTGCAGGAGCTCGCCCGTAGGCATATACAACGCTCCGAGTCCGTCGTGACTCAAGAAGCGCTCCAGCGCCGGCGTCATGCGGCGCTCGGGGCCCGCTGGCATCGTGGCGCTGCGCTCGGAGAGGTGTGCCTGCGCTCGTGAGCGGTCACTGCCGAGGGCGAATTCAACACGCACGTAGTCATTCATCGGCACGAATCGGTAGCTCAGGGGCCCTTGCCGCGGGAAATAGGATGGCAATACCTCGCGAAGCTCGTCGGCGAGCTTTTCGGAGTCGTGAGCGGCCACCAAAAGCCGGCCGAAGCGCGGCGCGGTGTAGTGGAAATAGGAGCATAAGCCACCGATGTCGACGCAGCCCTGTGCTTCGTCGAGCAGGCGCGTCTCGAAGCTCAGCCAACTGGTGCGGTGGACGTCGAGATTGGGCAGCACGTCCTCATGGCCGGAGACTCGGCCCACGAACTCCCGCAGTGTGGGCGGTGCGGTCTCGTTGGCTGCCTTTTGCTTCTCCTCAGCGCTCTCTTGGGCGCCGCGCGGGCTCTTTTGCCACGCCTTCAGCACCATCGGGTAGAGGCGCGGCCAGGCGTCGAGGTCGAGTTTGGCGATCACTCCGGTGCCCTCGGTCATCACAAATTGTCGGACCTCGGGGTCGATCGATGTCTGGGTGACGTCAGGTGCCTCGTCGGGCGTATTTGGGGCGCTCGAGCATCCCACAAAAAGGAATGCCAAAACGCAGAGCGTTGCGAGTTTCATCTTGGTCGAAGAGGCAGAGGTCAACACGGAGGATACTCCCAGGTTCTCGGGCTTGTCGAAGATCCGAAGCGTGTGGGACGATAGATCGGAATTATCTCGAGAGGCAACCGAGGGGCGGTTGGGTTCACGCAGGATGGCGGCGATCGCGGTGTGTTGAAATCAGGGTTGACGCCAGGTTGCCATTCGTGGGCAAAATGCGTCCAGATTACTGAGGCTCCAAGGCGCGATGCAACCATGGACGAAAGTAGCGACATGCAGACCAAAAACGACCAGTCTCCCAAAGTGAACAACTCGGGCCAGTGGCGCCAGGCGCTACCCGGGCTGGTGGGCCTGGGAATGGGCGCCGCCATCGTTCTTATCTTCGGCCCCAATTGGGTGACGTTTCTGGGCGCGGCGGCGTTGGTCATCTTCGCCTTCGTGGTGCAGAAGGTCTTCGGCACCGAATCGTGGCGCGAGCGAGAAGAGGACCACGCCGGGGAGCAGGAATGCCCCGAGTGCGGGTCGCTGCAGACAGACCTGGTCGAAGGCTTTAACCGTGACGGCAGCGAGTACGAGCAGATGCACTGCTTCGCCTGCGACGCGGACTTCGGCGAGAAGCATCCTATCGAGTAGATATATGGTTGATTAGATACGGCCTCTAGATCGCTCGCCGCCCAGTCGCTGGGAACTGGAGCTTTCGGAATTGGCTCGCTCGGCGGCGGGCAGCGTGAACCAGAAGGTTGTGCCTACGCCCACCTCGCTTTCGACTCCGACGCGCCCCCCGTGCAACTCGATGATTCGCCGTGAGATGGCCAGTCCCATGCCAGAGCCTTCCTCGGTCGTCGACGGCGAGCGCCAACGCGCCTCGAAGACGCTACCCAATTCGGATTCGGCGATGCCCGGTCCGGTGTCGGTGATCTCGAAGCACAACTCTCCTGTTGTCCCCTGAGTGTTCGCCTCACGAACCCGTAAGACGACGTTGTCGCCCGCGGAGGAGAACTTGATGGCGTTGCCGACGATATTGAGCAAAACTTGGGAGATGCGCCGCGCGTCGCCGAGCAGAGGCGGTAGCTGATCATCTATGTCGACCCGAAGGCCGACTCCTGCCCGGCTGGCCAGTGTTTCCAGCAGACTGGCTGTGTCGTCGATGACCGCGCCGACCGGGTGGGCCTCTCGCTTCAACGATAATTCGTTGGCCTCGATCTGAGTGGCATCCGTCAAGTCTTCGACCAGGTGAGTCATCGCGTCCGTTGCCTGCATGATGTGGGCGGCGATTTTCTCGGTGGACTCGTCCGATGCGGTCATCTCGAGCTGATGAGCGGCAAAGACCAGTGCTCCCAGCGGTGTGCGAAGGTCGTGCGAGACCATGGAGTGTAGTTTTCGGTACGCGCTGTTGCTCTCGGCCAGTTGCTCGCTGAGTCGTTTCTGCTCACGCATGGTGCGACGCAGGTCGAGCAGGTTCATGACGTGGTGTGACAGGGTGCGAAGCGCCGCCAATTGACTGTCGTCGAGCTCGCGCGGCTCGGTGTCGAGTATGCACAGCGTACCGAGCGGATAGCCGTCGGATGTCTTCAGTTGAGCGCCGGCGTAAAACCGGAAAAAGGGCTCGCCGGTCACCAGGGGATTGCAGGCAAAGCGATCGTCTGTGGTGGTATCGGGCACGACGAGCAGATCGTGCTCTAAGATGGCGTGAGCGCAAAACGAACTCTCTAGAGGCGTCTCTCGCGTGCCCAGGCCCACCTCGGCCTTGAACCACTGCCGCTCTGCGGTGATGAGATTGACCACCGCGGTCGGCGCTCGGCAAATGTGGGCAGCCAGTTCGACGATTTCGTCGAATTCGCGCTCACGCGGTGTATCCAAGATGTCGTAACGGTCGAGCGCAGCGAGGCGTTCGGATTCGTTTTCTGGTACAGCGGCCTTCATGACTTCTCCGGTTCGAGTACGTCTAATACGCCCATTGAACCGATAAGTCCTCGCCGTTATTCATCTTTTTGGCGTCCGGCGACGGGTTGGCTCATTCGTGGCTCGACCCGGTACCGCACCAGTAGTCTTCGACCTGCTCAGCCGCCTAGGAGTCGGTGTCGCTGAGAAGGCGACCCTCTTCCACAAAGACCTCACGACGCTGCAACTCGCCGACCTCGCGCAGCCGGGCGAAGGCCTCCGGATTGACGTCGTCGGTCTGCTGGGTCTCCCAGTGCTCGAGGCTGTGCCAGCGCGACATGATAATGAGTCGGCGCGGCGTCTCAGGGTCGTGCAAGAGCACGCTCTCGAGGGCGCCGTGGCCAGCTTCACGGTGGGCGAGCACGATCTCCTGCCAGGCGGCCCGGAGGTCGGCGAGCCGATCGGGGTCGATGTCGAGATGATAGAGAACGCGTACGGTGGGCTCTTCTTCATTTTGCACGGGCCAAGCCTTTTGCCTATATCACGGTCGTTCGAACACCGTATCTTGTAAGTCGAGTGGACATCTCAGGTCCAGCAGCTCGGCCCGTGCATATTCGCCAGCGTTACTGGGCTGGCTCGTCGGTCGAAGTCGCGACTTGCTCGTCGACATATTCGCGAGCCTCTCGGAGCTCGGGGCGAGTGCCGTCGCCGTCCTCGGTGAGCTCGAGTAGCTGGGTATAATAATCGCGAGCCACCCGGTCTTGGCCGTCCTCACGGGCAGCGACGGCTGCGCCGTAAAGCGCATGAAAACGCCTGGGGGTGACCTCGAGGGAGCGCTCGTGGACTTCGAGGGCTTCCCGGGGGCGATCCTCGCGGCGAAGCACCTCGCCCAGATAGTCTCGCGCCTCGATGATGCGTCCGGGGGAGACGGGATGTTTTTCCAGCGAATCCTGGGCGGCGACGGCCTCTCGTAATTTGGACAGGGCGTCCTGGGGCCGCTCGCTGGCGTAGTCGATCAGGCCGTCGACGACATCGTGGTAGATATCGGCCTGGGCGGACCAATACGGCTCCTCCAAGTCGGCGCTTGCGGCCTGTAGCTCCTCGATGCGCGCGAGTTCATTGCGAGCCTGCTGCAAGTCGTCGCCGTAGACGGCTCCGACGGCGCGCGTGGCGTGGGTGATCGCCTGCAGGTAGGGCCAGGATTCCCAGGGCAGGGCCTCTTCGTGCAGCGGGCGCATATTGGCCGCGGTCTCGAAATCACGCTGCTCCAGCGCGATGCGCGCCGGGATCGCCGCGCTGGCGTAGCCGGTGGCCAGGTGTTGCTGCGGATTGTCGGCTTGGCGCGCGCGCTCGGCGACCTCGGCGGCTTGCTCGTCTTTGGCCTGCTGGAGGTATGCGTACACCACGTAGTCCAGCGCGTGATAGAAGTGCAGCGAGGACTTGCCGTCGACGGGGTTTTCGGCGGCGACGTCGGCCGAGCGCAGGTTCCACTCGGCGTTGTCCTGCCACAGACCCAGACGCGTAAAGATATGGCTGGGCATGTGCAGCGCGTGGGGCACGTCCGGGGCGATCTCGGCGTACCTGCGCGCGATCGGCACCGCTCGTTCGGCCAGCTCGGGGTGGTCGTAGGCGTGGATCAAATAGTGATGGCCGCCCGGGTGCATCGGCTCGCGGCTGAGCACGTCTTCCAACAGGAGGCCGGCGCGCTCCTGTTTTTCGGTCGAGTCGGTGATCGGCGGGACGGTCGCCAGAATCGCGAGACTATAAAAGGAGGCGGCCTCCACATCGCGCGGGTCGAGCCGATAGGCGCGCTCCCAGCCGTCGCGGAAGCTGGCGGTGCGCTCGTCGTTAGTGCGCTGTTCGTAGTCGTCGTAATAGGCTTCGATCGCGGCGATAAAGGCGCGCTCGCGCTCGTTGTCCGGTGCGAGTTCGGCGGCGCGACTCGCCGCCTGTGATCCTCGCTGCAGCGCTTCGTCGCTGGGCGCCGCCCACAACGGGGTATAATGGGTCATCGCCACCCCCCAATAGGCCATCGCGCAGTCATCGTCGGCCGAAGCGGCTTCCTCGAACGACTCGCGTGCCTTCGCGTACCACATGTGGTGGAGCTGAGCTAAACCGCGCTCGAAGTGCGGTTGAGCCTGCTCGGAGCACGAGGTGTCGAAGTGAACCCGGCCCAGCTCGTCGACGGGCTGGGCCTCGTCTTGTTGGGCGGTTTGCTCCTGGGTCAGCGGCGACTCGGCCTCTTCGTCGGGCGCTGTGGGTTGGCCCGCGCAAGCAGCTAGGGTGAAGACGGCACAGCCGGTGAGTAGACCTAGATAGGTTTTCATGGTGCCCCCTTTTGAGATGGTGCCCCTCGAGGTGGTGCTCACCGAACAAAAAAGCCCGACCGTTTGCAGACGGTCGGGCGATCGTCGGTCCTTCTCAGAACCTAGGTATATGTCCGAGGGATTAAACCCTCTCGACGTTGGATGCCTTCGGTCCCTTCGGCCCTGGCTCGACCTCAAATTCTACGCGAGCCCCCTCCTCAATTGTCTTGAAGCCGCGTTGCTCCTTGAGTTCGCTGTAGTGCAGGAATACGTCCTCACCGCCGTCTTCGCGCTCGATGAAGCCGTATCCCTTGTCCTCGCTAAACCACTTGATTTTACCTTGCACTCGCTCTGCCATAATTGCTCTCGTTGTGTAGTCTTCGGTTCTCGAGCCGTCGCGCTATACCTGACGGCTCAGGCGCTCGCGTCGAGATGTCCGCCGTAAGGCAGAGGACACCTCGCCAACAGAATCTAGACAGCGAGCGCCCATCGTAAATCTCTGGAGTGTCGGTTTCTGCACCGTCACGTCCCGAAAACGGCCGTTGGCACGCCGCTGGGGTAGATCGCGGGCTGTAAAAAAAGATGGCGAACTCTTTGATCGAGCATTTTACCGGTCGTTCCTGCAATGCTATGGATGAGGACTGTTAAGCCCACTAAGGAGGCGTTGTGAAAGACTTTCAAGACCGTGTCGTCGCGGTGACCGGTGCGGCCAGTGGAATCGGCCGGGCCCTCGCCGTCGAGTGCGCCGCGCGCGGCGCGCGCCTGGCGTTGTCGGATATCGACGAAGAGGGACTCGCCGAGACTGCCGATCGCGTGGCGGCTCATGGTGTACAGGTCGACTCGTGGGTGGTCGATGTCGCCGACCGCGGCGCCGTCGAGGACTGGGCCGACGAAGTCGTCGAGCGCTTCGGGCGCGTCAACGTCATCGTCAACAACGCCGGGGTCTCCGTGACATGCTCTATCGAGGAGCTCTCCTACGAGGACTTCGAGTGGCTGATGTCGATCAACTTCTGGGGCGTCGTCCACGGCACCAAGGCCTTCTTGCCGCACCTGCGAGCCTCCGGCGAGGGGCATGTGGTCAATATGTCGAGCATCTTCGGCGTCATCGCCCAGCCCTCGCAGGCCGCCTACAACGCCGCTAAATTCGCCGTGCGCGGCTTCACCGAGTCGCTGCGCGCCGAGCTGGAACTCACCGACGCGCCGGTCAGCGCCACCAGCGTTCACCCCGGGGGCGTCAAGACGAATATCGTCCGCTCATCGCGTGTTGGCGAGACGGGGCCGATCAACCGAAGCCGCGACGATCTCATCGCCGAATTCGACGAGGAACTCGCCCGGATAAGTCCCGCTGAGGCCGCTCGCCAGATCTTGAAGGCGGTGCGCCGCGACAAGCGGCGAGTGATGGTCGGCAACGACGCCAAGGCGCTCGATATCTTACAGCGGCTGATGCCCTCCGGGTATATCGGCGGGCTGGTCCGGCTGATGCGCCGGCGTTATCTGAGCGCAGATTGATCGAGAGGGCGCTGACTATGAAGCCACCACCAATCAATTCGCTGGCCGCTGGTTTGATGCGCCGCGCGCTCAAAACCGCGGTGTGCATGCCCCGGGGTCTGGCCGAGGTGATCTACGGACCGGCGCCGACCAACGACCGCGGTGCGTCGCTGGACTGGCAGACCCATGTGCTGCTCAGCGTGCTCGAGGGCGCCGGCCAGCCCGAGCTGCACGAACTGGGCGTCGCCGAGGCGCGCGAGGTCTACACGCGGGCCAATCACCTCTTCGACGTCGCGCCCCGACCGATGCACGCGGTCGAAGACCACGAGTTCGACGGCCCGTTCGGCCCGATCCCCGCGCGGCTATACCGGCCGCGGCCGGGCCGGCTGCCGGTTTGCGTATTCTTTCACGGCGGCGGCTTCGTCATCGGCGACCTCGACGGCTACGACGGCGTCTGCCGCATGCTCGCCGAGCGCGGCGATATGGTGGTTGTCAGCGTCGATTATCGACTGGCGCCCGAGCATCCCTTTCCCGATCCGGTCGACGATTGTGTGGCCGCGTTTCGGGCGATCCGCGACCGCGCCGACGGGCTCGGCCTGGACCCACACCGGCTGGTCGTCGCCGGCGACTCGGCCGGCGGCAATCTAGCGACCGTCCTGTGTCAGGAGCTCGTCAAAGAACAACAAGAGCTGCCGATTTACCAGTTGCTCATCTATCCCAAGACCGACCAGCGGGAGCGGGGAGACTACGCGTCGCGCGAGCTGTTCGCAGACGGCTTCTTTTTGACCTCGTCGATGGTCGACTGGTTCTCTCAGACCTATCTCGGAGACGCCGACGTCGCCGCCGACCCGCGGGTGTCGCCCAGTTGCTTCGAGGACCTGCACCTGCTCCCGCCGGCCCATGTGATCACCGCCGGCTTCGACCCGTTGCGCGACGAGGGCGAAGCCTACGCCGATCGCCTCACCCGAAGCGGCGTGCGCGTGACGCGCCACTGCTGCTCCCAGCTCGTGCACGGCTTCGTCTCGATGGGCGGGGTCATCGACGCCGCCGCGCATGCTGTTGGCGATATGGCCGATCGGCTTCGGAGTGAGCTCCGACGCTGAATTCTCTCCAGTCGTGCATAGCTTCGCTGGCAAGGAACTCGAGGGCCGATCATATTGTTGGGCCACGGAGCACGACGATGACCATCGAACGACTGTTTTTGGATCTCGACGGCGTCCTGGCCGACTTCGACCGCGGCGTCGAGGAGATCACCGGTGAGCGGCCGGATAATCTCAGCGTCAAGCAGATGTGGAAGGCGCTGGCGCGCCACCCGGACTTCTTCGGTACCCTCGAGATGATGGAGGACGCCCAGCACCTGTGGGATTATTGCGAGCCCTACGACCCGACCATCTTGACCGGACTGCCGCGCGGCGACTGGGCGGAGTCCCAAAAGCGACGCTGGGTCGGCAATATGCTCGGCCGTGAGGTCGACGTGATCACTTGCTGGTCGCGCGACAAGCCCAAGTGGTCGGGGCCGGGGCATGTGCTCGTCGACGACCGCGAGAGTCTCAAGGAGCCGTGGGAGGCCAAGGGGGGCGTGTTCATACTGCACATCGATGCGGAGAGTTCGATTGCGCAGATCGAGGAACTCGATCGTTGAGGCGCGGAGGTCGTTGAGACGCTGATTATCGGATACGCTGATGATCTGAAACACCGATGCTCCGAGGCGTTGAAGTTTGATACGCTAATCGCGGATCATCTGAGGCACACGAAAGTCTCTATAGAACGGCCCACTGCCACAGCGCGGGGCATCGTCGAGCAATACGACGAGAGCTTCCGCATCGCCGGCCACGAGCGTGTGCTTGCCCTGCTGGACCAACTCGGCCCGGTCTCCGCGCACGAGCCGGTTCCGGCGACACTGGTGTGGAAGAAGCTCTTCGACGATGCCGAGACGCTCGGTGAGTCCGAAGCTGATATGCTGGTGCAACTCGGCAAGGACGCACCGCCGGCGAGGCGCGACTTGGAGCAGAATCACTGGGTGCCGACCGTCGACGAAGTCCAAATCGGCTACCGACTCCTGCCGGTGGTGCTCGGGCTGCGTGCCGCCGACTGCACCGGCGAGCTTGTCGAGAACGCCACTGTGGGCCCCGAGCAGTTCCCCTCGAGCTGGCCCGAATGCGCCGAGGCGGCGCTCCAGATCCTCGAGGCCGCTGGCTGGGTGCATCCGGACGGGGCCACACATACCATCAGCGCGCTCGGCGCGCGGGGTTTTGCGCGTGGGCCAGGCCCGTTTGGCATCATCCAGACCTACCACCCGTATATGGCCAACGCGCGCCAAATTCTGCTCAAGGGCCAGGGCCAGGTATGGGTGCGCCGTGGCGAAAATATCGGCGCCAGTCAAGACGCCAACCGAAAGACCTTCGAGCGCGCCAACGACGCGCTCGACCGGTTCTGTGCGGACACCGGTTTTTCGTATTCGGTCTTCATCGAGCACGCCATCGGCCGCGGCGAGGCCACGCGGCAGCGCTTCGAGCGCTCCGGCGAGGACCATATTCGCTACTTCGGCGCCGACCTCGAGGACCCGGCGATCGACGCCGCGGTCGAAGAGCAACACAAAGGCCGGCTCCCTTCGAATATGCAGTTTGTGCGTCGCGCCGACATCGGAAAGCCCGACAAGCTCGTCGACGCGCTTCGCGAGCAGGACGCCGAGCCGTTTGGCGCGGTGATGCTCGTCGGAAACGGGTTCCACGAGGTTAGGAATCAGAGCGATGGGGCGATGGTCGACGTCTTCAAAGGCTATCACCGAGCCGGCATCGTGCTGCTGTTCACCGAGGAGAACGCGCTATCCATCGACGACCTGCGGGCGACGGCCTTCAACACCTACCACGCCGGCTTCAAATACGTGCACGAGAAGTCCGGCCAATGTCTCAGACCGGCCTCGCCAAGGCCGCAGCCGCGTCTGGGCCCGCCGCTTCGCGCCGCCTGGAGCGAGTGCGCCACCGAGGCAGGCTATGTGCGCCTGGAGGCATATAGCGCGCGGACCCGCACGATTTATCCCTACCCGCGCCGCGACGGCCACAACCCGTCGATCAGTGTCAATCACTTCTTCGTGCCGCGTCCCATCGCCGACGAGCTGGGATTAACCGAGAACTAATGCCCGCGCCGGCTCTTCGGAGCCAACGTAAATTGTAGTTCGCACGGTCAACCCGCATAAACGCCGCTTTTCAGGCGCCTTAAATAGCGAATCTTGCAGGAGCCGAGGCGTCCTCTATTGAAGGCGACGTCAAACGGCAACGTCTCCAAACTACGATTTGAGGTTGGCGTTACCGGATCTTCTCAGTGGGAGTTGTTACGATGTCACGTGTCGCCGCACTCAGCCTCTTCGCCGTCTGCGCGAGCCTCGCCCTCGCCGCCTGCGAGAGCCAGTCGTCCCAGTCGCGCAGCGACGAGGTGAACGCTCCGCGCGCGAAGGAGGCGCCGGCCCGCAAAGCCCCTGCCGTCGAGCCCGACGAAGCCCAGCCCCAGGCTAACCCCGACCAACCTCATCACGCCCGCGCCACCATCACCGACCTCGAGACGATGCGCCGGCTCGAAGACTCCGGCTTCTCGATGCGGGTTGTCACCAGGGAAGGGCGGTCGCGGGTTTTCATATGCTGGGCGAGGACCCGTCCGACACCGTCGCCGCCAACGCGCTGGCGGTGGGACTTTCGGCTCACGCCGCCCAGGAGCGGCGCCGGCGCGTCGAGCTTTTGCGTGCAGAGGCCGACGATGACGGCAGCAATCAGCCCGACTACGGCCGCGGCTTCTCCGAGCGCGACGCCGACCAACCCGGCGCCTGGGGCACCCCCTGCGGGCTGACCGACGACGCGACCTTCTCCGAGTGGGACTGCGCGGACGGCCTCGAATGCGTTGCCTACGACACCCCGAACGAGGCGCCCCATATCGGCGTCTGCGCACCCAAAGAGCCGCAGGTCGGCCGCATGCGATCGCGCGACAACCCGCCCGACGACCGCATCGTCGACGTGAAATCACGCGAATGCCCCGACGGCGCCGTCTGCAACACGAACAAGGTCGGCTTCCCGGGCGGCATGTGCACCACCGGCTGCGAGGACCCCGGCGAGCACGGCCGCTGCGGCGCCATCGCGGTTCTCAAAACCTTCAACCGGTGCCTGGCCCGAAATACCCCCTTCGACAAATGCCTCTCCCGCCACGTCAACCCGGCCGGCCTGCGCGCCTGCGACGCCGATAACGCCTGCCGCCACGACTATATCTGCGCGCAGAACGCCGACGCCGAGGGCGTGTGCATCCCGCCGTATTTTTGGACCAGATGCGCGTCGACGGCCACCCCGCGTCAGACTGAACGCTTCACGAGAACAGGTCGGCTTGTTACGCTCACGCTTATTGGCGATGAACAGAGTGAATGGTTCATCATTGCAGGTAATGAATGTTCAAGAATTGGCAGGGTTGGAAGCATTGGTGGTCGATAATCGTCATTGCGCTCGTCGTTGGATGCGGCGATTGCGGCGAGGGTGCCGGACCCGAGGCCAATAATGACGAGCGGGCATCGGGTGAGTGGAGCACCGAGGTTTGTGACAATGGGGTCGACGAGAGAGACGATGGGCTCGTCGACTGCTCCGATCCACATTGCTATGCCGCCCCATCGTGCGTAGTCATCCCCGATGATCCTCGGGACATCGCTCCGAAGCTGGCCACCGGCGAGCGGGGCTCGTTCGCCGATTCGATCTCGTTTCTTTTCGATTCGGATAATCCCACTCAGCTCGGCGTCGATCTCGATCACATTGAGCCCAAGCGTTTGGGGGTGGTGCGTGGCCAAGTCGAGGGGACAGATGGCCAGACACTGTCCGGAGTAAGCGTCTCGGTGGTCGGGCGAACCGAATTCGGTCGCACTTACAGCCGCGAGGACGGGGCCTTCGACCTGGCGCTGAACGCCGGTAGGCGCGTGGCCGTGTCCTTCGACAAGCAGGGGTATGCGCCGGTTCAGCGCCGAGTCGACACCCGATGGGGCGATTATATCGGCCTCGAACGAGTTGTTATGCGCCCTCTCGATGAGAACGTGACCAAGATCGACTTCTCCGAGCCGATTCAAGCCGCACGCGGTTCGGTCATGGAGGACAGCTTTGGCCAACGGCAGGCGACCATCTTGTTTGCCGAGGGAACCAATGCCGAAATGCTTTTCCCCAACGGTGCTCGCCGCCCGCTCGCCCAGATGAGTGTGCGCGCCACAGAATATACCGTCGGGGAGGACGGCCCGTTTGCCATGCCGGCAGGGCTCCCGGCGACTAGCCAATACACCTACGCCACGGAATTTCGCGTCGACGAGGCCAAGGAGGCCGGGGCGGACTCCGTGCACTTCGACAAGCCGGCCATCATTTATTTGGAGAACTTCCTGGGGTTTCCGGTCGGCTCGGCCGTCCCCAGTGGCTATTATGACCAGGCCGAGGCCGAATGGGTGCCGTCGGACGATGGCCGAGTCGTTGAGATTTCCGATATTTCCAGAGGGATTGCGACGGTACAGTCGAGCCGATCTGGTCAACCACAGCTCGACATTTCCGAGGCCGAGCGCCGAACACTCGCCGACTTGTACGAGGTGGACGACCAGCTCTGGCGGGTGCCTGTCGACCACTTGACTCCAGTGGACCTGAACTGGCCTGGAATCTTTCCGCCGAACACCGATGGGCCTCCGGCGGGCGGGCCATCGGGACCGCCTCCATGCGGCGGTTCTACTGAAAGCGGCTCGATCATCGAATGCGACACGCAGGTGCTGGGCGAGCAGGTCCCGGTCACCGGCACGCCCTATTGGCTCGTGTACCGCAGTGGGCGCGTTCCAGGGCGGTTGCCAGTGGCCGAGATTGCCCTGCACGACGGCAGTTGGCCCGACGATCTCGAACGTGTCGAGGTGGAGATGACCGTGGCCGGTGTGGCCCAATCGGAGACATACGAGCCGCCAAGTATTCCGGCTGTTCAAGAGTTTGTTTGGGACAGACACGACGCCTATGGCCGACGCGTCCAGGGCGCGGCGCCGGCCAAGATCAGCGTGCGCTACGTATTTCCGAGCAACTATGCAGTCGCCGAGCCCCGCACGATGACCGTCGCGGGTGGTGACACCGATATTGCCGAGGGGCGAAACTTCGGTCAGACCTCCACCGGCACGCAGACGGTGAGCATCGACCGCGCCGAGATCACCATCGAGCGCGCCCGCATCGAGGCGCTTGGTGGCTGGGACGTCTCCCTCGAGCAACTCGGCGGTTGGACAATCGACGTGCACCACCGCTACGACCCCATCGAACGCGTGCTGCACTTCGGCGGAGGCAAGGACTGGTATTCGTCGCAGGATGGAGCCACGCTGCGCCACATCGGCGGGCGCCCCTTTGAAGATGGCGACGACGGATTCAGTTCAGGCGAGGACAACCTGCCCGCCCTCGAGTCATACGTCTATCCGCCCAACAGTATGGCCGTCGGCCCCGACGGCAGCATCTACGTGGCCGACGATTCCCATCGCTACGTGCGCCGCATTCGCCCCGACGGCGTCATCGAGACCTTTGCAGGCCAGCCGTACGAATTCGGCGATGATCCGATGCAAGAGGCCAGCGGCGACGGCGGCCCTGCCATCGATGCAATCCTCGACGGGGCTAGGCACGTCGCCATGGGCCACGATGGGGAGCTGTACATCTCCACGCGAACACGGATTCGGCGCGTGGATCCCGACGGCATCATCACCACCGTCGCCGGCGGCGGCGAGCACGTCATGTACGATATCGAGGAGAATCCTCGCGCCACCGACGTGCGCCTCGAACACATCGACGCGCTCGACGTCGGCCCCGACGGCTCCCTCTACACCGCTCACACCAACGCGGTCTATCGAATCATGCCCGACGGGCGTATCCACTATGTGGTGGGAGGACCCAGCGTCAATTCGTGTGACTCGGGAGCGTGCCTCGACCCGCAGCCGGCGCTGGGCGCGCCCATTTTGAATCTTCGCGACATTGCGGTGATGAGCGACGGCACTGTGCTCGTACTGACCTGGTCCGGCGACCAGAAGGCGGCGGTGTTGGCCGCGGCCCCCGATGGCATGCTCCGCGCGCTCCACCCGGGCATCGAAGAGGCCGAACAACTCGAGGTCGGCCCCAACGATGAAATTTACGTAGTCACCGACTCGGCGCATTCGGAGACGACCGGCGGGCGCGTTATCGCGCGACTGTTGTCCTCCGGAGAACTCGAAGGTGTGCTTGGCGCCGGCGTCCCCGATGATTTCCGCGGTGAGCCCGAGTGGGGCGTCTACGACGGTGATCCCGCCAATAACCCCGTCCTCGGCGTCAACTCCATGGCCGTGGCACCCGACGGTACAATCTACTTCGGTACGCAGCACCGCAGCGGCCGGGTCTTTCGCATCGAGGGGCTGCTGCCTGGGTGGACGGGAGAGGAGCTTCGCATCCCATCTCAAGACGCTACGAAAGTATATGTCTTCAACGAAAACGGCCGCCACCTTCGCACCCTTGACGCTCGTACCGGAGCGGTTCTGTACAGCTTCGAGTATGACGGCGATGGCCGCCTCATCGCAATCGGCGATGCTGTGGGCGATCAGACTCAGATCGAGCGCGATCCCGACGGCAATGTCGTGGCGATCGTCGGTCCGTTCGGCCACCGTACCGCGCTCGATGTCGACGACCGTGGCTATATGAATGGGCTCACCGATCCGGCCTCCGAGGGCTACGCTTTTTCGTATGATGACGGCGGACTTCTGACCGAGATGATCGATCCCATGGGAGATGTCAGCAGCTTCGAATATACTTCGCGAGGACGCCTGACCAAGGACATCAGCCCCAAGGGCGGCGAGAAAACGCTCGAGCGTGTCCGCAATGACGATGGCAGCCAGACAGTCACCGTTACATCGGCCGAAGCGCGCCAGACTGACTATACGACGGGGGGGCGTCACAACCAAACCATCACGGGCGCTCAGTCGACGCAAAGCAGGCCTCGCGACGACGGCCGCATCGAGATGTCGTTTCCCGACGGAACAACCGTACTCACCGACACCGCCTCCGACCCCATCTTTGGAATGCGGGCGTCGTATACGAGCTTTACGCAGATCGCGACTCCGGCCGGATTGACGCGCACGACTGAGGTGGAGCGAAGCGCCGAGTTGGCCGACGCTTCGAGCCTCGTCGGTTTGCGAACGAGGGAGAAGACCGAGACCATCAATGGCAAGGAATATCGCACTACGTACGACGGAGAGACCCGTACGTTGACCAGTCAGAGCCCCGAGGGCCGCACGTCCTGGGCGGTCTTCGACGAGGTCGGCAGGGTCATCGAGTTGGGTGGTGGGGAGGTCGAGCCGCGTAGCTATAGCTACGATGAGCACGGTCGTATTGACACGGTCACCCGCGGCGATCGCCAGTGGGTGACGACCTACGGTGCCGATGGATTCGTGCAGAGCGTCACCGATTCGATGGGACAAACGCTGAGCTATGAGCGTGACCAGGCCGGGCGGATCACCGGACGCATTAGGGCCGACACCACCCGGGTCGACACCCAATATAATGCCAACGGCTGGGCCAGCCACATCGACCCGGACGACGGGGCCCAGTACAGCTTTGCATACGACGCAGTCGGACACGCCACGACGATGGTCGCCGAGGCCATGAGCAGTACGCCTACGCTCAACCTTCGCTACGATTTGGATTATCGAATCGCGGGCATCGACTTCCCCGATGGCCGCACCACAGACTATAGCTGGGATGCTCACGATCGAATCGACAGGATTCAGGGGCCGGCGGCCACCTATACCTATGATTACAGCGACAGCAACGGTCAGTTGGTGGGCGTGGCGAATAGCAACGGCCCAGATCTCAGCTATACCTACGACGGTAGCCTTCGCTTGGGGTCGACTTGGCAGGGCGAGGTCTCGGGCTCTCACGGTATTGTCTGGAACGACGATTTCGCGATCGCCGAAACACGCGTCAATGACGCTCATGCCGTGGTTTATGACTACGATGACGACGGGCTCCTGACGCGCGCGGGCGCCGCCACGATGCAGCGAAGCAACAGCTCGGGCCAACTCGAGAACCTGCGGGTCGAGCAGGTTAGCACCGACCTCGCGTATAATAATTACGGCGAGTTGGACTCAGCTCTGACGGATGGCCCTGGTGGCGGCCTTTATGGAGCGAACTATACCTACGACGACCTCGGCCACCTCACCGAACTCGAGGAGACGCTCGCCGGGGTGCAGACAAACCGCCGCTTTTATTACGACGAGCGCGGCCGGCTCACGGCCGTGTGGACCGACGGCGTAGAGACCGCCAGCTATAGCTACGATGCCAATGATAATCGCATCGGTGCGCAAACGCCGCTGGAGTCGGTGAGCCCCGCTCAGGTCGCCATCGGCGACGACGACCGTCTGCTGAGCTACGGGACGCTCGATTTCAACTACAACGCAGCGGGTCAGCTCGAGCAGCGCACCGATATTTCGAGCGGTGAGGAAACCACCTACGATTACGACACCTTCGGCCATTTGCGCCAGGTCGGACTGCCTGATGGACGAACCATCGACTATGTGATCGACGCTCAGCGCCGACGGGTGGGCAAGAAGATTAATGGTCAGTTGTCGCGCGGCTGGCTTTACGCTGGCAACGCCCATCCCGTCGCCGAGTTGGACGGCCAGGGAGATATCGTTGCTCGCTTCGTGTACGGTTCCAAGGGCCATGTGCCGGACTATATGGTCAAAGGCGGCTCGACCTATCGGCTGATAAGTGATCACCTCGGGTCCGTCCGATTGGTCGTAGACGCACAAAGCGGACAGATCGTCCAGCGACTCGACTACGACGCCTTCGGCCGCGTGCTCGAAGACACGAACCCCGGATTTCAGCCCTTCGGCTTCGCCGGTGGGCTCTACGATACGGACACCGAGTTGACCCGGTTTGGCGCGCGTGACTACGACGCACAGACCGGGCGATGGACCACCAAAGACCCTATCGGAATGTCTGGAGGGGACTCCAACCTATATAGCTACGCGTTCCAGAACCCGGTCAATTACCTGGACCCGAGCGGGCAGCACCCACTCCTCATTGGCGCAGGCATCGGCGCCCTGGTGGGCTTGGTTGCCTACATGATGTCCACCGACGCAGACTGCATGACGTTGGGCGGGGCTGTCGGTGCGACGGCGGGTGGTGCACTCGGCGGAGCGATCATGGCTGTTTTGCCGGCAATGTACGCTGCCTGGGGGTTGGGGAGCATTGGGATGGCGGAAGGGGCATTCGCGGCAGGATTGCTAGGTCCGATCTTCGGCTCGATCGCCAGTAACGCAAGCTATGGCACGCGCGCGGCGTTCGACCCGCATGTTGATTTGACCGCCGGCGGAGTGGCCCGATCCACCGCAATGGGCGTCATTACAGGGCCCTTCGCCACCTTCGGATCGATGTCGATGATCGGTGCATCCTCCGCCAAGCAGATCGGCGTGAGCACAATGAATAAGTCGCTCAAGGCAGGTGCTGATAGTGCGATCGACGGAGGAGGCGGCGGTGGCGGCGGTGGCGGCGGTGGCGGAGGGGGGGCGGAGGGGGC
>CAYLTX010000057.1:0-37755 GCA_964386725.1 uncultured Bradymonadales bacterium
CGCACCGGAAAACTCGCCGAGAATAATGGCGAAACTCCAGATTAGCCCGTAATCCCGTTCTGGCTTGTTGATTGGCGCATCTTGACCGCCGTTTTCGCTCGACGATGCGACTTGCATCGCCTCGCTGCATCGGCGGTCAATCTGCATCCAATCACCTGTGCCATCCCCGGGTTTACCAACTAACGCAGCTCTCATTCGATCTATAGACGTGCCCCCAACCTCGCATATTCGGCCCGGCTACGCCACTTCCGCCACCGGCGTGCGAGCCGATATGCCGACCAGGATTCCGAAATCGAGGCATGGCCCACCGGCGTGGGAGCCGGCCTCACGTCTGGCGGTGATTGTCGATCCAAAAAAGCCCCGGCCACCATTGAAGTGGCCGGGGCTTTTTGCGTACGTGGGTATGTCGTTTAACGGACGTAGGACTCGATGCGGGCGCGAACCTGGTCGTCTTCCTCGGCGTCCTGCCGCTCGCGCAGGATGTCGAAGCCGGTCTGGCCGCCGAAGCGGCCCAGCGAGACGACGGCGGTCATGCGGATCTGGGCGTCGTCGGCGTCGAGATATTCGGCGACGGTCTCGGCGGCGGCCTCGCCGTGGACATGTGCGTAGGAGTGCAGCGCCACCGAGAACAGCGGCGCGCGGGTGCTCATCGTGTCGACCATCTCGCCGAGCGTCTCGGAGACGCGGGCGTCCTGGCGGTAAAGGCCCAGCGACTCGATGGCGCGCGATCGTACCTGGTTGTCGTGGGATTCGGTGGTCGCAATTTCGATGAGATCCTCGACCGGGTCGGGCGAGTACTCGCGCAGCTCCAGGCGGCTGAGCACATACCCTTCGCCGGCGAGGTAGTCGACGATCATATCGCGGCTGGGGACGACGTCGCGCTGCTCTTGGCCTTCGGGCAGGTACTCGGCCGAAACCGGCGCTGCGGCGGCGAAGGTGACCAGGGCGACGATGGCGACGATGAATTTGTTCATGGCTCACTCCGATGCTCGAGATGAAGCGACTTGCGCTTGCTATCTCTACATAAGAGCAATGGCCATGCCAGCGTTGCGGCGATTCGGAAAGAAAAGTCGGGGAATGTGGCTAAATGCCTACGTTGTGCCCGTTATACCTACATATACGCACTTTGTGGGGTGATGTAGGATAAATACCTACATAGCCACACAAGAGACGACGTGTGTGACAAGATGTCACGGGTGTGGGGTGAATTGTCCGCAGTATGGGGCTGGGAGAAAGCGCCTTTCGATGAGCGTAGCCGTAGGCGAAGCGTCGCCGAGCGTAGTGAAACGGAGTGAGGCCTTTCTAGCCCCATGAGACCGTAGCGCGAGCGGAGGGAGCTTGGGGTGAAGGGTCGAGTTGGCGAGCAAGCCACAACACGCAATCTCGAGTGTGCTATTCGAACGTATTGTTGATGGATAGAACGATCAAAGTAGTCGGTTCGCAACGCCCAACCCCACGTTCCCTCCACTACGTTCCGGTCACGTGAGGCTACAAAGGCCCCTTAAACAGCAAGGGCCGACGCTACGCCTATCGGCTCCGCTCATCGGGAAGCTTCGTTGAGAGCATTGGCCTGTCTGACAATTGAGACGTCCTACAACCCCGCCACATCAGCCCCACCGCCGAGCATCGGCGGCTGATCGGCGTCCGCCTCGGACGGCTCGACCTCTCCAGAGGCATCGTCGCCGAGGGCGTTGAGCACCTCGTGCAGCCGCTTTTCCAAGGCGGCGTGGAGCTCGCCGGACTTGGCGGTGGTGGTGCCCATGAGCTCGAGGAGCGCCTTGAGCTCGTCGTTGGCGACGAAGCTCATGGTGAGTGTCGGGCTTGTTGGTCTAGAGGCCTTCGAGCCGGTGTCGGCCTGGCCGACGATGCCCCGGCGCAGCGCGGCAGGCTCGTCTTGGCCCTGGAGGATATCGCCCATCCGGCGTTGGTCGAGCAGGGCGGCGAGGATGCGGCGGTTGAGCCGGCCGCGCTCGGGGTCGGCTGCCCAGCGGCCCAGCGGGCCGAGGTCGACCAGAAACGGCCGGCTGATGTCCACGCCGGGCAAGTCGCGCGCCGAAGCGGCGGCGATGGCCAGGAGCTTGAGCAGGTGCGAGGGCTCGAGCTTCTCGAGCCACAAAAATTCGACGAATCGCGCGTTTTCGATCAGGCCGGCCAGCGAGGCGATATCGGCCTCGCCGGATGCTCCGACCAGGCTCTCGACCAGCGCCAGGCTGTGGGCGGTGACCTCGGCGTCGAGTTGGGGCGGTGCGCCGAGCGGTCCGGGGCTGGTGCCGCGTCGCCAGGCGCCGCGCAGTCGGCTGAGCCGGTCGGCCAGATAAGCCGCCTCGCCGGCGCGCCGCCAGCGAGCGCGCTCGAAGCGGCCGAGGTCGGCCTCGCCGTCCGACAAGCCCTCGCGTTGGCCGGCGAGCGCAAATTCTTTGAGCTCCTCTTCGACCCCGCCGAGCGCGTCGCGCGTGCTGTCGTTGAAGGCGTCCGGGCCCATCGCGGCGAAGTCGCACACATCGACCAGGTGCAGGCAATAATGGGCGTAGCTCATCGCCTCGCGCAGCGTGCACTCGCGCACTTCGGCCAGCTCGAGGCAGGCGCCGCGCAGGTAGTCGACCCACGGGCTGAGGCTCTTGAGCGGCGCTCCGCCGCAGACATTGTCCACGCATAGCCAACGCACCTCGATGAGCGCCAGCGCGAGCTGGTGCAGTGCCGGATCGGAGCGAAAGGCCGCGAATTGGCGAAGCTGCGCCTCGAATTTCTCTTTGCTGTGTTCAGAACCAACCTCAGCACCGGCGACTTGCCCCTCGCCCGGGCCCGGCCCGAAGGCCAGCGCCGCGCGCACCGCCGGGATCAAATCGAGCCGATTCATATTCTGAGCGAGGCCGCGCTCGAAACCGCGCGCCCGTCGAGACAGGTCGAAGCCGGCCTGCTCGAGCGGGTCGTCGCCGTCGTCGGCGGCCTCTAATTTGGCGAGTATCCACAGCGAATCGCTGCGGCGACGGTCGGCGGGCACGGGCTCGTCGAAGCGCAAGCTGACAAACGAGCGACGCAGACGCTCGGCCAGCGGGTTGTCGGCGGCGTCCTCGCATAGCTCCACGGCGGCGGCGAGGGTGGCCGAGTCGCCCATCAGGCGCGCGCGGAGCTCGTCTTCGGGGAGCTCGGCCAGCGGCGCCAGGCGGGCCTCGGTCTCGGCGAGCGACGCGAACACGGCGACCTGCGGGTCCTCGTCGAGCTGGTCGACCCGGTCGGGGTCCACCAGACGCGGTCCCCGCGCTCTACGCGCGAGCGCCTCTTCGTGTCCGACCGCGCGAGACGACAGGCGCCGCCGGATCATCTGGGCGCTCAGCGTGCTGACCGCAGACGTGTTCACCAGGCGCCGGGCCAGCTCGTCAGGAGCGGCGTCGTCGCGGCCGAATTCCAAGAAGGCCGCGAGCCAAGGCAGCGCCCGGCCGAGCTCGTCGGCGGCGTCGGTGCCATCGGCACATAGGTAGTTGAGAAGCGAATGACTCAGGAGCCTTAGCGCCGAGTCGCGATCGGGCGAGTCGCGCTCGGACCTGGGCGCACGCGCGTGTCCGGCGTGCATGAGTTGGCTGAAGAGATCGGCGAAGCGATCCCGCTCGTCGCGTGGCATGACAGACCATCCGTGGTGGTACAATCTTGCAAGCGCCCGCTCTTCCCTGAGCGGGCCGTGCGCCGATGGTAGCCGGTAAATCCCTGTCAACTCAAGGGGTTTCTGAGTGACGGCCCCTCAAAATTGATGCAATGGGGGTCATCTGCTATAAAACGGCGGGTCCGAAATCCGCCGAGACACAAGCTGGGATATAGTTTGCCTGCGTTATTCAAACAGAACTTCCTGTGGATCACCTTGGCCGTGGGGGTCGCACTCGCCTTCAGCTGGATGTCTCCGCAGGTTGGCGCTCCCAATGAGCGCACCCGCATCTACCTGAGCCTGAGCTTACTCGAAGGTCAGGTAGAGGTGACCGACCAAGTCGAGCGTTTTGGAACCCCCTTCGACATCTCCAAGCGAAACGGAGCCTACTTCACAGATAAGGCGCCGGGCGCGAGCGCGCTGGCAGTGCCGTGGGTGGGCGCTTACCGTCTGATCGATGAGGACGCCTCAATCGAGGAGCTCAACGTATTTTTGCGTCACTGGATGATGGTGCCCCTGACTCTTTTGAGCTTCTTGCTCGTCCGTGTGGTCGCGGTGGGCGCCGGGGTATCAGCCAGTGGGGCCAATCGCGCGGCGATTCTCTTTGCGCTCGGCACTAATATTTTCCACTACGGCGGCGCGTTCTACGGTCACGTCGCCGTCGGCCTCTTTGCGCTGCTCGCTGCCCATTGCGTACAACGAGCGCTCGAAGCCACATCCGACCGATCCCAGTTTCTATGGCGCTTTGCCGCCGGCCTTGCGGGTGCCTGTACATTTGCCATCGAGTATCAGGCAGCCGTTATTTGCATCGCATTAGCCATCGCGTACCTCGTGGTGCGCGAACATCGCCAGATCAAGGCGGTCCTGGCGCCGGCTTTAGGGGCGCTGATTCCGATCGTTCCGACCATGCTATACAACAAGGTCGCCTTTGGGGGGCTGCTGGCTACCGGCTACAGCCATCTTCCGCACCAAAGTGCTAGCCAGCTTCACGACGAGGGACTCTACGGCGTCGGTTTCCCGACGCTCGAGGCGCTGTACGGCCTGCTCGTCTCGCCGTCGCGCGGACTGCTTTTCTGTGCTCCCGTCGTGCTCGTCGGCCTGTGGGGGCTGGGGCGCGTGTGGGGTCGCTGCCGTTGGCTCGCAGTCTATATTGCGGTCAGCTTTGCCGGCTACTTCTATATCGCCAGCGCCTCGGAGGTCTGGTACGCGGGGTGGGCATTTGGCCCGCGTCTTTTGATTCCAGCGTTTGGGCTGGCGGCCATTGGTGCGGGCTTCGTGCTCGATGAGACCGACCATTGGCTCTCGACCGCCCGGGGCGCGGTATACGGGCTGCTGGCAGGCGGGGTGGTCTACAATTGCTTCGTAGTGACGATGTTTCCCGAGCTTCCCCCCAAGATTACGGCTCCGCTGCGAACGATCGCCATCCCGCTGGCGGAAATGGGCGCACCGTCGCCCAATCTGGGCATGACAATTCTGGGGCTTTCGGGCCTATGGTCGCTGCTGCCACTAGCCGCCCTCGCCGGTGGGCTGCTCGCCTATATCACATGGCCCCTTTGGCGCTCGCACGCACAGCCGTTTCGCAACGCGATCGCCTTCGGTCTCGCCTTGGCGATCTTCGGGCTCGTCGTCCACCAATATCCCGACGGTGGAAAAAAGGGGCAGAACCTGGCAAAGCGCGTTTCCACCTATCGTGTCCATCCGAAGTAGCTCGAAGGGGTCGCTCGGGTCTAAAATCGAACCCTCCGAACGCTCGCATAGCCACGAAACCAAACCATAACTGGGGGTAAGCCCAGCCGAGTCGCCACCCGGCGACTCGGCGAGGCGCACCCCCAGAGAGGGTCGCCGCTCCAACATGCTCGATAGGCGATGGCAGGTATCCGGCGTTCTACGAGACGATGATGGCGGGTGTTTGGGGCTTACCCACGGCTACGGTTTGGATCCCGCACGAAACCACATCATGGGCTAATTGGGGTCGGGTCGACGCTCGACCACGCTCACTCCCCCAACGCCTTGCGCAACTCCCCACCGATATCGCCCGGCGACAAGATCTCGTCCGCCGGCGCGAATGGCAGCCCTCGCTCGCCCGCAAAGCTCTCGAGCGACTGGCGATCCGGGCCGCCGAGGGCCTCGATGGCGCCGCCGGAGACGGGCTGCAGCCGGGCGAGGAATTCGGAGAGCTCGGCGGCGACCGGGCATGTGGGCGTGGTCTTGCAGACGATCGCGATATGCGCGCCGCTGTCGCGGCTGACCACGGCGCTGCCAACCAGCATCCAGGCGGGCCAGCCGGAGTCTTCGCGGCCGACTCCGTCGGCGAGGACGTCGTCGTAGCGGTTTTGGACGTCCTGGACGCCTTCGAAGGAGTCGGTGAGCTGGGAGAAGGTCCCGGAGACGTCGGCGTCGGCCCGGGGCTTGGCGCGCCAGGTGCCGCGGCTGCGGCCGAGGCGCATCTCGACGTCGTGGTCGTTGTGGCCGACCCAGCGCCAGCCGGTGAAGGTGTCTTCGGAGGATGTGTAGTTCAGCCCCATGCCCATGGTGTGGCTGGCCGCGCGGGTCAGCGCGTCGCCGATGCGGCCGATGTCGAGGCCGGTCTGCTCGGAGAGCCGACGCATGGGCGCGCCGGACAGGCCGGGCAGCGTCATCTTGGGGATCAGCGCCGGATCGACGGTCTGCTGGAAGCGGCGGATCTCCATCGACGGCGACGTGCGGATGAGCTCGGAGAAGCCCTCCACGTAGATGAGCGCGTCGGGTTGGCCGGCGCCCGGCTGGGTATAGCTGATCATCGTGACGCGGCCGTCGCTGGACCACTGCCAGGTGTCGAAGTCCAACGGGATCGACGAGACCAGCGAGTTCGACAGCGGCACCTGCTGGCGCTTGACCGTCTTGGAGTCGCCGGACGAATCGCCGGGAGACTCGCCATCTTCGTCGCTATCCTCGCCCTCTCCTTGCTCCATCGAATCGGCGATGGCGCGCTCGAATTCGCTGGCCCCCTGGTCCTCCCCGTCGCCCGACTTGCCCGGGGCCGAGCCGCCGGCGGCGCCCAGCTCATCGAAGGGCGCGCGGGCGTCGAAGGTCGGGAACGGCAGCTCGCGCGGGCCGTCCTGGCATCCCACGAGCAAGCTCGCCGCCAGAAGTCCAATCAGCATTATGAGCCGTGTGCGCGTCTTCATAGCTCGGCCTCCTCGTCGCCCTGGCCATCGTCGCCCTGGCCATCGTCGAGTTGGCCGTCATCGAGTTGGCCATCTTCGGGCCGAAGCCGGCTGTCGAGCCATTCGAGCGCGCCGACCTTCTGGACGTCGGCCTCGGGCGCGCGGCCGGCGAGTTCGGCCCGGCCGGCCCAGAAGTCGTAGCGGGTGCGCAGCCTGTCGGGCGAGGACAGCCGGCGCAGATAGACGCGGCACAGCCTCAGCAACAGCTCGACGCCGTCACGGTGGATCGCCTGGGCGGCGCCGTTTCCGCCCAGGTGCGGGTCGTACAGAAAGAAGCCGTCCTGGGGGCCGAGCACGTAGTCCGGCCCGGGGTTGTCGGCGCCGATATTCAGGGCGACCTGAATATCGGAGGAAGCGCCGCGGTAGATCGACGGGAGCATGGCGCGCATGCTCGCGGCGATCAGGCGGGCGTCTTGGAGTTCGAGGCGCGGACAGTCGGGGTCTTGGACGACCTCGAGATCGGGGTTGGCGATGATGCCGAGGGCGACGGTGTTGAGGTGGTCTTTGGCACCGGTGCCTGTTGCATTGGTGTCGGGGCTTCCCGGCCCTGGAGAAGAGAGCAAAATTCGTTGGCGGACCGTGAAGTTGACTGGGTCGAGGCGGAACGTGGCGAAGTGGGTGGTGGTGCATTCGACCGGGCCGAGAAAAACGGCGAGTGGGAAGTCGCCAATGAAGAGTGGCTCGGCCGAGATTGAGGCAAGGTTGTCGGAAAAGCCTTGGACTGACGTCCTCTGGGCGTCAGAAAGGCTTTCAGAGTCCTTCTCTGACGGCAAGATGCCGTCAGTCCAAAGCCTCGTGCGTCGCCGCGGGCTGGAGATCTCGTCGTTCAAAAACGGCTCGACGAAAATATCGTTCTCGGAGACCGGGCCTCCTGGTTCTGAACCGGCATCTTGGGCGACGACGACGTAGCGGCCGCGGGCGTTCTCGAAGATGCGCCCGGGGTAGTAGAGATGCCGGGCGCTCTCGCGGTCGGTGCGCTCGATGACCGTCAGGTTGGTGCGGTCTCGGATGGCTACGCTGGGGCCGGGGGGCAGCTCGACCTGGGCGACCTTGGGGGCCAGCAGCATGCGGCTTTCGGCGGTGGCGAGCGCGTCCTCGTCGGGGGCGACGGCGCGCGAGGGGACGCGCACGTGGACCTGCTCTTCGTAGCCGGCCTGCCGGGTGTCGAGATCTGTGTGCGACTGATGAGCGAGCAGACCGTTGTCGGCCAGCCTGGCGAGGGTGTCGACGGTGGTGTTGCCGAAGACGTCGAGGATGTCGGCGACCTCCATCCAGGTGTCGACCAAGTCGGCCGAAAGATGCGACTCGACCGCGCGGCCGAACGGGGCGCGCACCACCGGCCTGGGCAGCGAGTGGGCGATCTCGGCGAGCGAGGAGTTCGGGCGCATGTCGCTGAGCGCGGCGCGCTCGTCGGGGTCGGTCACGCTGATCAAGGCGATGGGCACCGGCTCTGCCTCGGAGCCATCTGAATTGAACTGCATGCCCGCATGCGCCAGGTGCGCGATCTCGCGGCGGACTTCGCTGACGCTGCCCTCCAAAAAGACCACGCAGGCATCGGTCGGTGAGTCGGCGTCGTGTTGGGGCTCCTGCTCGAGGCGCAGTCCCTGCCAGCCGCTGTCGCGGCGCATATCGCCGCAAGTTCGGTAGTGCCAGGGGATGTCGAGGCGTTCGCAGGAGGCGATGATATCGCGGACGGAGAGGGGTTGATCTGTGCCGGTTGCGAAATCGGTGAGTTGGTAGTGGAGGTGGTAGCGGCCGGGTTCGAGGTCGGCGAGTTTTGGCAGCCCGGGACCAATGACAGATCCGACGCCAGGGACGGCGTCGCTCCGGTTTGTTTCGACGCCAGGGACGGCGTCGCTCCGGTTTGTTTCGACGCCAGGGACGGCGTCGCTCCGGTTTGATCCAACGCCAGGGACGGCGTCGCTCCGGTTTGATCCGACGCCAGGGACGGCGTCGCTCCGATTTGCTCCGACGCCAGGGACGGCGTTGCTCCGGTTATTTTTGCGCCCATATCCGAAGGTGCGCGTGACCGCGTCGATGCCGCAGAGCGTCTTCGCCCAGGCGGGCGTGTCATGCATCGAGTCGACGCCCAGCACCAAGGTAACCGGCGCGCTGTCCTCGCCGAGTTGGCGGATGTCCAAAAGCTGGCGCACGCGCAGCGTGAGCCGGCGAAACGCCAGTTGCATGTGGATTTCGACCGGGCCGCAAAACGACTGGACGTCGTCGACGACGATCAGGCCGAGGTTTTTGAGAAACGGCGCGTAGGTGCGCGGCTTATCGAGAATGCTGCCCACCAGCGCGTGCAGGCTGGTGACGATGACGTCGGGGATGATGCCCTGGCTGAGGTCGTTGACCAGCGTCGAGCCGGCTTTGCGCACGCGCACCGTCCAGCGCAGCGTGGACGGCTCGAGGGTGCTGCGCAGCATCTCGGCGAAGCTCTCGGCGGCCTCCTCGTCGCGGGTGACGACAAGCGTCGCCCGGGTGTGGACCAGCGCGTGGTTGCAGGCGGCGAGCATCGCCAGTGTCGTCTTGCCGCTGGCGTCGGGGGCGAGCACGACCTGGTTTCGGTGGCGCAGGCCGGACTCGTCGTCCATGCCCGCCGAGCTGGTGCGCCCGAGCGCCAAGTCGCCGGCCTTCTGGGGCGGATCGACGTGGACGTAGGCCTGATGCGACAGGGTCTCGAGGACCGCCTGCTGCATATGCGTGGGTTTTTCGCCCTCGGGGAGCACCTCGTCGAGCAGCGGCGAGAGGAGCCCGGACTTCGCGGCGCGCGCGGCGGGCTCGGGCGGCTCGACCAGCCGCGGCGGCGCTTCGATCGACGGCTCGCGCACTCCGAAGCGGCCCTCGAGATCTGCGAGCACGTCGGCCCACCCGGCGCCCTCCTCGGGTTCGGGCTCGGGCTCTTCCTCGGGCACATCTTCGACCTCGCGCCACTTCCCCGACAGCGTCAGGTGGAGCAGCCAGGACAGCCACAAAAGCAGGCTTACGGCGAATAACGAGCCGCTGATCCGGTACGGCTCGGCCGCAAACGTGCTCCACGCCCAGAATAAAAACGGCACCGCCGCGATCACCAGCACCCACGCCCAGCGCCGATAGGTCGCGTCGGTCTGCGCGAGAAACCGCGCCCCGAACCAAGTGCGCCAGCTGGGGAGCACGCCCGAATTGTGGGATTGGTCGGCCAGGTTCGAGCCGATATCGCTGCCCAAAAAGATGCGTACGGCGCGCCCCGCCCACCACCACAGCGTGCCCCACACGAAGAGCGAGGCCAGCGCGCCCAGATACGGGAAGCGGCCCAGCGGCACGTACCACTCCATCTCGGCGCGACCGCCCAAGAGCAGGTATTGCCAGGCCGGATAGCCCTCGCTCAGATCGAATTGGTGGCGCAGCAGCGGCTCGGTGACTAGCGAGAGCACGAAGAGCCCCGCCACGATCAGGCCCGCCCACATAAAGGACGGCCCGATGGAGGCGACCAGCAGCGGGACGGGCTCTTCTTCTTGCTCTTCCTGGTCCTCGTCGTCCGAGGAGAATAGCCCTTTGACCGTATCCGACACCAGGTTGATCACCCAGCGAATGATCAAAAAGGGCAGCGCTAGCAAAAATAACGCGAGCCCCGGGAGCGAAAACGCCGCCTCCTGACGCAACAGCGAGACCGTGGACTCGGGATCGTCGTCGAGCTTGACGACCAGGCGCGACTGCATGGTCTTGGCGACGCCAAAGGCCATCGCGCACATGCCCAGGACGGTCATGCCGGCACCGAAGGCGCTGATATTGCGCGTGGCGTCGAATGCGCCGGCGACCATCGTCCACATCTGGTCGATGAGCATGGTCATCAGCGCGGAGAGGAGCTCGATGAGGCCGGGATCACTCATCCGGGCCTCCTATTTCAGCACTCGCCCCCGCGTCACTGGACTCAGCGGTCGCCTTGGCCTCGATGCGCTTGGCGACGTCGAAGACGCCGCGGTTGATGCTCTCGCGGAGCGAGTCGTAGCCGGTCAGGTGGTTGATGGGCGAGCTCGCCTTGTGGCGCGGTGATTTGCCGCCTGATTGCCACTCACCCGAGAGCGGAAACGCCCGGTCGTCGGGCATCTGGGCGCGGTGGTGGAAGGATTCAAAGCGGCGCAGGTTGCGCACGCTATGGGGGCGGACGCCCTGCACCATCGACAGAATATAGGCGGCGTTGGGGTCGAGGTCGGCCTCTTTGACGTCGAGCGTCTCCAGGCGCGCCGGTGTGTCGACGGCCGTTCTGGCCTGCTCGAAGACCGACGCCAGGCCCGGGTGCATGACAAGCGCGGTCTCGGCGAGCAGGTCCATGCCGTCGGGGTCGAGGCCCTCGTAGCCGGAGAATTTCGCGCCGAAGCCGATATTGGAAAAATGGGTCAACACGAAGTCCATCAGCCGCTGGCGGACCTCGTCCTCGAAGACGAATTGGTCGCTGACCGGCTCGTCGACGAGCTCGTCGAATTGGGTGCGCGAGAAGCGCAAGATGCGCTCGGTATCAGACAGCGAGGCGATCTTGCGCCATTGCTCGAAGCCGCCGACCTCCTCGATGAAGCGCTCGAGCATGCCGTCGACCGCCGAGTCGCCGCCGATGCGCCGCTCGTAATAGTCGACGAGGTGGTCGGGCTCGATGAGCTTGTCAATACCGGCACGCGAGCGGGTCTTGAATAGCCAACTGACGTCGTCTTCGCCGGCGCTCGAGTCGAGCTCGGACATCTTGACGCGCACGCCGAGGTCCTCGGCCCGCCGCTGGAGCACGTCGCGCTGCAGGTCGATGCTCCGGCGCAGCCGGCCGGCCAACTCCAGGTCCCGACAGACCCGCGCGTAGACCTGCCGCGCGAAACTCCGCGTGGCCAGGCCGGCGGTATGGACGAGCCTCGCCTCCATAAACGAGCGGATCGACGGCGCGCCTCGAAGCGCCGCGCTGCCGCCGTCGACCACGCGAGCGACGGCGTCGGCCATATTCTCGATGGCCTCCTCGAGCAGCTCGACGTGCTTTTGCATATGCCGGCGCAGCAGCCAAAAGGCCGGCAAGAAGACGACCAGCGCGCCGACCAGCGGCCCGAGCGGGCCCAGGATAAATTCGAAGACGCCCGGGCTCAGGTGCAGCTCGAGGGCCTTGGCCACGGCCCAGGCGATCGGCGCGCCCATCGCAGGCGCCATCAACGCCCACATCAGGATGCCGACGTTCATCGCCTGGCCGTCGGGCTTTTGGCGGCCCGCCTCGAGGACCTGCTCGCGGGTGGCGCCGACGCTGTCGGTCTTGGGGATACGATGCTCGAGGCACAGGCGCTCTTTTTCCTTTCGGGCCGCCTCGCGCTCCCGAAGCCGGTCCCGGGCGAGCGCGTGGAGCTCGCCGAAGCCGGCCAGAGCGCGCTTCAAGCCGCCCTTGCTGGCGTGCTCCTCGATGAGCTCGTCGCCGGCTTCCTGGACGACCGCGAGGGTGTCGGTGAGCTCCGCGGAGGTGTCGCGCCGCAGTGCGTCGACCATATCGTCCATCTCGCCGCGGCGGCGCGTGAAGTTGAGCCACTGGCGGTCGATATCCTCGAGCAATTGCTTCTCGAAGCCCTGGTCGAAGTTGTCCTCGACCTGGTCCACACCCGTCGCCGCGGAGACCTCGAGTCGGTTTCGCACCCTCGAGCTGGTTCGCTGTGCGGCCTGCTCGCAATCGGCGGCCAGGCGCTCGGAAGGCTCGGCGACCAGGTCGTCGACCTGGGGTGCGGCGATGGGGGCGTCTTTGATCTCGGGCAGCGCGCCGTGGTCGCCGACCTCGAGGCGCCGGATGCTGTGGCGCGCGTAGCGGTTGGCCAGGTATTCGCGGGCGCGCTCGGCGGGAAATTCGATCTCGTGGCAGGAAAACGAGGCGAAGAAGTCGTCGCCGCGCGTGCCGACGGCGGTGCGGCGCAGCCACGCGTCGCCGGCCAGGTCGTTGCGCGTCTGAAAGTTCAAGAAGTCGCGCGTCTGGCGGATCGAATCCCACACCGAGAGCACCGCGTTGTCGGTGACACGGCTATTGATGAAGACCTGCGGGACGCAGCGTTTTTTGCGAGGCACCGACTCGATCCATCTCCGCACGCCCTGGACCGACTCGATGATCGCGGCCTCCTCGCAGCGATTGGCCAGTGGGTGGCGCCCGCCGAAGGAGTCGGCCGGGTGCGGCATCCAGATGATCGGCACCACCGACAGCGCACGGTCGAAGCCCTCGCGGAAAGTCTCGAAGATCGGGCCGAAGGCGCGCAAAAGCTCGGCGTGGATCTCGCGCAGCACCGTCTTGATGGACGCGCGCGAGAACGCCTCGGTGGCGTCGCAGACGACATAGATCGTCAGCCTCGGAGCGCGCTTGACCGGTTTGTTGCGGTATTCTTTGAGAAACGAGAAGTCGAAGAGCTGGCGGGTCTGCTTGTTGAGGGATTCTCTGAGGTCGAGCAGGCCGTGGTGGTCTCGTCGCTCGAGCTGGTCGGGGTCGGCCACGGTGGTCTGGCCGGAGCCCCCGTCGACGTCGGCCGGGCAAAGCGCGACCTCCGAGAAGAGCAGCCGATTGGGCTGGGCGCCCCGGGGCGGCGCGAAGCCGAGCGCGCTCAGGCGCTCGTCGAGGGCCTGTCGGGTGGCGTTGTCGGCGGCCGGCTCCTCGACGACGATCTCGCGAAGCGGCTTGCTGGCGCGCTCGTCGAGCTCCGGCTCGTCTGCGTATTTGCTCGGCAGCGGCTCGGGAGGCTCGAGGTGGCCGTCGGCGAGCTGGTCGTCGGCGAATTGGCCGTCCTCCAGATCGGCACGCTCGGCGACCAGCGGGCGCACCAACAGCTCGCCGAGCACCTCGAGCGACTGGTCCAGCGAGCCGTCGGCGTTGTCACGACGCCGAGAGTGGCCGTCGTCCTCGTCGGAGGACTCCACGCGCTCTCGCTGCAGGTCGACCCACATCCGGACCAGGCCGCGATGGGCGTGGACGGCGAGCTCGGAGAGCCGCTCCTCGAAGGCGTCCGCGTGGGTCTCGTGCAGCCGCGAGCTGCCGTCGTGGTCGAAGAGGCCGAGGCGAAATTCGCTGGAGTCAACCGGCGAGAATTCGACGTTTTGGGACGCCCCGACTTTGCGGGTCGCCCAGCCGGTCGTCTCCCAGTCGACCTTGAGCAGCTCGAAGGGCGCGATCGGCGAGGCCAAATCGCCGGCCTTGGGCAAAAACGGCTCGGGCAGGCATAGGTCGAAGTCGGAGGCGGGCAGCTCGACGCTGGCGACGTCGACGCCGTCGGCCTGCAGCCGCTTGCCGGCGAGCCACTGCTTCCAACCGGCGATCGGCTCGCTGGCAAGACCGTCGAGGAGGCCGTCGACGTCGCGCTGGGCCAGCCAATCGCGTTGGAAGGCGATCCGTTGACCTGTTTCTGTATTGGCACCGCGCTCGACGAGCGGCCGGAAGAGCCAACCCCACGGCCACGGATCGCGGCCCTCGGCGAGCGCGCGGCAGCGGCTGATACAGGCGAGCACCGCCCGCGGGCTGTGGCCCTGGCGGACTCGGTGGACCAGCGGCGTGATGAACAGATCGAGGTCGGCCTCGCGCGCCGACAGCGAGCGCAGCCGCTCGACCGACGAGACCGGGTCGGGGCTCAAATTATGCCAATCGAAATAACGCAGCCGGGCGAAATCGGGCTCGGCGCGCCCGGTGGGCACCTCGACGACGCCGTCGTCGCGCGGCACGGCAACCTGATAGGTGCCGTTGCGATAGCGAATCAGCCCCAGCGAGCGCAAAATCACAAAGTCCAGCGCCAGCGTCGGCAGGTCGCCGTCGCCGGTATAGCGGGCGATTTCGACCGATTGGCGCTCGTTCTCGCGCCACTCGCGCGACTCGACGTCCTCGTCGGCGCGCACGTGCATCAACCGCAGATTCTTGAGCGAGGCGTCCTCGGTCGCCTGCTCGAGGCCCTCCCAATCCTCCCCGAGACGCTCGAGCACGGCCAGCCCAAAGCGGCCCATGCCGACCACGATGGTCGGCGAGGGGTATTCTTGTTTTGGGGAGTTGGTCATAAATTCGGAGCGTGTCGAAATTCGACCCTTAAATGGCCTTAGCCTTTAATAGCAGATCTTACTGAAACCGGGACGCTCTCTATTAAGGGCTTGGACCATTTATGGGCCGTTTATTTGGGGCTCAATCGTTTTCTGAAGGTTCAGAAGGCGAGCCGCCGTCGAACTCCGTGCGTGCGAAGGTTTGCGAGTCCTTCGAAGCGGTCGACTCAAAGCTGGCCCGATCGATCTCGCCGGAGCGCAGGATCTCGAGGGTGTCCTTGAGCTTGTCCTCCTGCATGGGCTGGAAGAGGTTCTGGAAGTCGCGCGGCACGCTGCGGCTCTCCTCGGGGTTCTCCATGCCGCGCCAGCCGTCGACGAAGCTGCGCAAAAGCTCGATGGACTGGCGCAGGCTCGAGCGGGCTTGCTGGTCGCTCAAGCCGGCGGAATTGGCCTCCAGGCCGCCGCCGATGGTCATCTGCTCGGCCTCGATATTGCGCAGCCGGTCCAGTAGCGCCACCAGCGCTTCCTTCATGCGCTCGAAGCTGTCGGTGTAGTCGTCGAGCTTGAGCTTTTGCTCGGGGCTGGGGTCGGTGCCGTATTGGGTGCGAAGCTGATCGCGGTTTCGGCGCCACTTAAACGGCAGCCGGACCACGCGCTCGAGCACCATCGGGGCGAGGCCGTCGTGGACCGCCTGGAGCATCTGCTGGAAGCTCAGATACCGGACCTTTTCGGCCTCGAGCACGCGGGGCAAGCGCTCGATGGATTCGGTGAGACTATTGCCCAGCAGCGCGAGCTCCTCGTTTTGGCCGGTGGGGGCGCTATTGGGCGGGCGCAGATAATATTTGCCGCCGCGGTGGACGATAAAGCCCTTGTTGTTGCCAAAGGGATCGTTGACGGTCAGCAGCACGCCGAAGTTGATGATATGCTCGCGCACCATCTCCTGGCGGTGCTTCTCCTGGGCGCCATCCGGATCGAGATCGGGCAGCGTATTCTCCCAATTCTTGTCGATGTGGAGCACCTTCGAGCGCTTCGCCATATTCTTGAAGCGGTAGTAGTACTCCTTCATCTCGTCCATACGCCCGAAGACGTATAGCGGCACGTTGAGCACGGCGCGGTAGAAGATGATTTTATGCGGGTCGTGCCAGCCCTCCTCGAGCCACTTGATGCCGGCGGTCTCCACGCTGCGAATGGCGGCCTCGATATCCGGGTCGCCGAACTCCTCGGAGATGGCCCCCAAGAAGATGCGGTTGGGCCGCACGCCGCCGTGCTGGTCGCGCGACTCGTCATAGCTGCACAGAAGCGATGCCTTCTCGCTCTCGATGCGCTTGATCTTGTCGCGGAAATACTCCTGATAGATCTCCTGGCTCAGATCGATCTGGTCCTCGTCGGGTCGCGCGCGATACTCGGCGACCGCGTGGCGGATGGCCTTGCGGCCCTCCTTGTCGATCTCCTCCTGGTTGGTCCGAAAGAGCGCGCGGTACTCGGTCTCGAGTTTGAGCGCCTCGGCCAAGCGCAGGCCGTCTCGGCGCTCGGGGTCCTGGGCCTTGGGATCGCCGCCGATATGCTCGTCGAGGAAGCCGTGGGCGTATTCATTGAGCGACTCGAAGAGCTTTCGAAGTCGGGCGAGGTTGCCCATGCCCTTTTGCAGGCTCATCATGCGCACCACGCCGCTGAGGCGGCGCTGGACTTCCTTATTTTGCAGGCTCAGCTCGCTCAGAGGCGCGATCTTGTCCTCGAAATAAAAGTCCCACATGCGCCGGCCGTTCTCGATCTGCAGCGCCTCGGTGTCGATGACGTAGCGGTTGGCCGACTCGTCGCCGTTGACGCGGTTTCTGCGGACCTCTTTTTCCTGATTGCGCGCGAACTCCTCGAAGCCCGCCTCCAGACCACGCAGCTGCTCGGCCATCTGGGCCAGCCGGTCGCGGAAGGTCGCCCGTCGGTTCAAAAAGTCCTTCTGAATCTCGTAGAAGGCGTCTTTGAGCTGGTAGTCGTAGAGCCTGGACAGCACCGTCCTGAAGTCGTCGTCTTTGACACGGTCATCGTCCTCCATGTCGAATTGCGGCGGCTTCGGGCGGTGGGGCTGAGTGTCGTCGTCGCGCAGCGCGTCGAGCACTGCCAGCGCCGCGTAGCGTTGGGCGGCCAAGTTGACCTCGCCGGCTTCGTCCTTCATGAAGTCGAGCTCGACGAGCTTCTCCATGCCCGGGATCAGCGCCTTGGAGCGCGGATCGCGGTAGCCGTTCTCCACGATCCCCATGCCCGCGCCCTTGAGGCGTCGGGTGGCGCCGTTGACGACCGCCTTCCAATAGCTGAGATCCTCTTTTTCGTAAGCGTGGCCCTCGATGAGCTTCTTTTTTTCCTCATCCATCGCCACATAGGCGCGCTCGGTGAGCCCCGCGTTGCGCTCGCCGGCGACGGCCTGCAGCAAGATGGCGCCCATCGAATATTTCATGCCCGCCTGGCCGAGGTTCTCCAGGTCGCGCTGCTTGCGCTCGTCATCGATCTTGTGGCCGCCCTCGGTCGTCGGCACCGCGCCGGGGAGGTGGCCGTGGCGAAAGATCTCCATGAACTGCGCCGACTCGCGCTCGCCGTGCTCGCAGGCGGCCAGCAGCCGCACGCGCTTTTGGAAGAGCCGGTCGCGCAGGCGTTTTCTGGTCTCGCTGTCCTTCTTGCGAAAATCGGAGAGGTGAATCGGCGCGGCGTCGTCGCCGTCGACCTCGGTGACCTCGTAGAACGGCCGCGAATTGGCGCGCAACTGGTTGTAGGTCTCGTCGCCGGGGATGCTCCCCAAAAAGCTCTGGCGCATCAGGCCCAGCGCCGCCGATCGACTGCAATAATCGACCAGCCCCGGCACCGGAACCAGCAGCACGGCCGAGCCGTAGCTGCCGTAAAATTGCGTGTAGCCGATAATGCCCTTGGCCTCGAAGTCGTGGGGCACCAAGAAGCGCTGGTGCTGGGTATAATTGTCGTAATCGCCCGACTGCTCGTTGAAGATCGGCGAGAAGAGCTGCAAATACAGCCCGTCCGCGGCCGCGTCGATGGGATTCTCGACGCTATAGGACTCCGGCTTGTCGACGATATAGCAGAAGTCGAAGGGCTGCTGGTGGACCCGCCGCTTGGAGGTGTCCGACGGATCATAGTGAAATTCGATGCCATCTTCGGGATAAAAGCGCGACTCCGGCGAGCCGAGCTTCATGAGGTGCTCAACCTCCTTGAGCGCGGCGTAGCCGTTGGCAAAGGTGCCGTCTTTATTGGCGCCGGTCTTGTCCTCGAAGACCGCCGGCTGCACGGAGACGGCGATGACGCTGGGCTTTCCGAGCTCGCGAGCCTGGTCGCGCAGCGTATAGGCCAGCGATAGGTGACTGCCCGAGCCGGTGCCGCCGGCGGTCGAGTAGCACATCACGATGCGGATCTCGGAGGAGTCCAGCCGGCGGTGGCCGTGCTCGTGGGACTTCATCTGCTCGAAGAGGCGCCGAAAACGCGGCACCATATCCTTATGCTTCATCTGATAATAGGTGCCCAGCCGCGACTCGATGCGGATCTGGCCGGCCCCGGCGGTGTCGCCCGCGCGGAATCGGTAGTCCTGGGGCACCCACTGCGTGAAGTAATCGTCGGCCTCCAAAAACAGCTTCCCGGCGGCGAGGTTGGCGTATTCTTCCTTCTCGAAATTGCTGATCAGGAAGCTCTCGTCGGCGTGCTCTCGATAGGTCTCCAGGTCGTTGATATTGGTGTCGACCAGGGCGACCTTGATCAGATCCGAGTAGCGCTCCTCGTAATCGGGGCGCTGCTTGAGGTGCTCGGCGACGCGCACGGCGATCCGGCAGCCACAGCCTCCGATCCCCACGAACAGAGTCGGGACGACCATGCTCGGCTTGGTCAGCATTTCTTCTACGACGGCATTTTCGTTGGCCATGGGTGTTCTGTCCGTTTGGGGGTGCGGCGTTCGTCAGTATCGGAATTTGTAGCCGGCGGGGGTGCCCGGGTCGCGGTCGGTATCGTCGAGCACGAGCTCAGTGCCCATGAGGTCGGCGATCTCGAGTTCTCCGCTGGGCAAGCTCATATGGTTTTGCTTGTGCAGCGAGCCGATATAACCATCGAGGTCCGGCACGCCGTAAAATTGCTTGGTCGCCGAGGCGTAAACGAGGCCGTCGACCCGTGGGTTTTTGAGCAACCCGTCGTGGTGGCCCGGCTTGTCGAGCACGTTGAGCGAGGAGCGGCGCGGCTGATCGACGTCGAGCACGACGCGCACCGTCTCGTCGTAGCGATAGTCATTGGGCAGCCCGATTTTGAGCGGATTTGCCGCCAGCCACGCCTTGAAGCGATCGCCGAAGGACATGCCCTTGTCGACGAAGCTCTCGACCTGCTGGGGACTGTTGGGCGCTTCGGTCGGCCGGCCCGTCGGACCCCACTCGAGCACCACGATCTGATTGATGAGCTTCTTCTTGCTCAGCAGATTCGTATTCTGCCAGAGGTTGTACAAAAAGAGCGCGAGCAACAACACGAGCAGGGCGAGCAGCGCCCACAAAATCGTCGGGCCCCAGCAGCTCCAGGCGCTGGCTTTCTCCACATCGATCTCGACCGGCACGCGGATGGGCTCCTTGGTGCCCGATAGCGGCACCAGTGCCAGCTCGGTGCGATAGGTGCCGTCGCTGCAGCAGGCGTCGGATTGGGCCCGAAGGGCGATCGCCTCGGCGCCGTCGCCGGCCCGGAAGGTCACCTCCTGGGTCCTCGCCAGCTCACCGTCCTCACCGTGGATCGCGTCGAGCTCGTCATCCAGAAATTCGATATCCAGATCGCCCGCGTCCGACGGCCAATCGGCGCGCTCGTCGGCCGGCGGGACGAGCAGCTTGAAGCGCGCGTCGCGCTTGAAGTTGCCCGATAGCACCAGCTCGAGCTGCTCGGAGTCGCCGGCGGTGATGTCGGCTCGCAGCGCGTCGGGCACCGAGATATCGCTGACCAGCGAGAATCGTACCGGGATGACCAGCGTGGGCACGCTCATCATCTGGCCGGAGGGGTCGAATTCGACGCGCAGCGCGGTGGCGATATCGCGCTTGAAGGAGGCGGCGCCGCAATACGGCTCGACGTCGACGCCGACCGTATAGGTCTGGCCGGCGGTGATCTTCTGGGCCTCGCCTTCTTGCTCGCCGCTGAGCGCAAATTGGACGCATTCGGGCACGTTGTCGCGGTTTTGCACGACCAGGCGGGCCTTGGCGGCCGGGAAGTTTCCGTCGACCGAAATATCCTCGAATTTCTCGTCGCCCGGCACCAGCGTGCCCAGATCGAGCTCGCCGGGCTTGGCGCTGACCGTCATCGAGCTGACCTGCAGGGTGTGCGCGCCGCCCTTGACGTCGACGGTCGCCCCGTCCCGGCCGGGCACGCTCAGGCGCACGGTGGGCCGGAAGATGTGGTCGCCCTCCTCGAGGTTGGCGCGCTCGATGAGAAAGCGCGCCTTGTCGCCGTCTCGGCTGGCCGGTAGCTCGCGCGGCTCGTCGGCGTCAGCTGATGTGTAGCGGACGAACGCCTCGGTGCCGCGGCCGGCGACATCCGAGGTCACCACCTCGCCATCCTCGTTGACCATGCGCACCTCGGCGCACACGCTGCTGCCCACCTCGGCGTAGCGCACTTTTTTGTCCGCATCGTCGCAGCGGCCGCCGAGCACGTCCACCTCGACGAAGAGCCGGTATTCGGGCACCGCGACGACCTTCCAATCGCCCCCTGCGCCCTTTACGCCCACATTGACCGGCACGGTCCCCGGCCGATAGTCGACCGCCGCGTAACGGTAGCGCCGGCCGTCCTCGAATTGATGCACGCCCTTTTTGGCCGCGCCGATGAGCTTGGGCTGCTCGCCTTTGCGGGCCGGATCGATCGAAAAGTCGAGGTCGTTGCCCTTATCGGGTGCCACGGCCAGCAGCCTGACCCGCCGCGCGCCCTTGTGGGCGGCCAAGCGGTGGTTTTGCGGACTGAGCAGGTAGGATTCGTAGCCCTGCGAGGCCGACAGCGCGCTAGCAAACGGCTCCAGGATGGCGCTCGGGTCATTCGCGCTGGCTTCGATGGCCTGCCCGCCGGTCTGGTTGGCGAGTTCTTCGAGCGCGGCGGTATATTTGCGGCCCTCGAAGCGAAGCAGATAGAATTTGAAGAGTTCGTCGTCGGCCGAATCCAGCCCCTTCAAGAAGGCGTCGACGGTGGGCTTGTCGCCGGTGCACTCGCCGTCGGTCAGAAACATGACCACCTGAGCGACGTCGCGCCGGTAAGCCTCGTTGAGCGACTTTTTGAGCGCGTCGAGCGCGCTCTTGCACGGCGTGCGCTCCCCGGCGTATCGCGCCACCGGGCCGTCGAGCGCCAGCATCTCGTCGAGCCGGCTGCGGTTGTCGGACAGCGGCTCGATGGGCGCGCTCGCGTCCCCGTCGAGTGGGCCGTTCAGACGCACCACGGTCGCCTCGTCGCTGTCGTCGAGCATGCTCAACGTCGAGCGCGCAGCGAAGACGGCCAGGCGATCCGGGTCGGCCGCGTCGATGCCGCGAACGGTGCGGCTCATGCTGCCCGAATCGTCGATGACGAAGACGTATTGAGCCGTGCGCGCCTGAGCGGAGGCGAGTTCGGTTTTTTGCTGAGCTTGGGCGGGCGGCGAGAGGCTGAAAAGCGCCAAAAGACATACACCCGCGAAGAGCATCCGCGCGGGACCTCTGAAACATGCTGATATCTGCGGCGCTCGGTACAACGCACCCTCCACGAAAACGACAAATTACGGCAGTCGCAGGGTATGCCGAGGGGTGGAGGCTGTCAAATTTCAGGTGGTTCGTGCGGTCAGTGTATTCACGTCGACTTTATGGCTTCGCTGCGCTTTCGCCGGCAAGCGAAAAACTGCGTTGACCGCACGGTAAAACGCGGTTGAGTCCAGATGTAGGTTCTGGTAGCACATGGACTTACCGCAGGAAGCTGAAAATCCTGCACGAGGTTGGATGGATTCGATGGGGGCCCCATGTAGACGGTCTCGCGAATTTGCCTGACCGAACATGCGGGTTGTCTTCGCATATTATCTCCGCTTCGGAGTAGCGCGGACGAGGAGTCCATCCTGATTGTTGTAATGTAGTCTACTTTCAGGAGTGAAACTGATGTTGAAGGCAAAGAATCTAGCAGTTTACGCCCTCGCGATGGCGATGAGCCTCGGTGTGGCGGCGTGTGCCGGCGACACCGGCCCAGAAGGCCAGCAAGGTGAGATGGGAGAACAGGGTGAGCAGGGTGAGCAGGGCGACCCTGGTGACGACGGTGCCGACGGCGAGGACGGGGTGAACTCGCTGGTCGAGACCGAAGAGATCGATCCGGGCGACGAATGCGCCGACGGCGGCGTGCGCGTCAACGCCGGCCTCGACGCCGACGGCGACGGCAGCCTGTCGGACGACGAGATCGCCGACGGTTCCTCGACGGTGGTCTGCCACGCAGAGGGTTACGACTGCGCAGGCCCCTTCGAAATCACCGGCGTCTCCAACCTCGACCAGACTTTCTACGAGGGTGTCCAGAGCGATCCGCTCACCATTGAGACCGACAGCGACGGCGACATCAGCGCCGAGTTTATCAGCATGGACGTCAGCTTCGCCGAAGCCGGCAACCCGGGCGAATATACCGCCACTCCGGCCGCAACCGGCGGGCCCTTCGAAGTGGTGGTCATCGCCTCGAACGCCTGCGCCGTGGACACCAGCAGCTTCACCATCGACAACGTCGAGCCGGCCGTAGCGACCGCGCGCGCCGTGCACCTCTATGAGGCCGCAGGCCTGGTCGACATCGCGCTCACCGGCGAGACCGACCCGCTGTTCACCCTCGACTTCCTCGGCGCCGACGGCCCGATCCAGGTCGAGCCGGACACCTACGAATTCGACGTGCTCGACATTGAGGGTGACGTACTGGCGACCAGCCCGCAGCTCGATCTGAACCTTGGTGGCGAGTACACCCTGGTCGCGCACCCGGACGCCGCGGGCGATGTGGCCTTCCTGCAGCTCGAAGACGATCTGAGCGACGCCGGCTCCGACGTGCGACTGCGCGCGATCAACGCCAATCCCGATCTGAGCGAGATCGACATCGTCTCGGTCGCCAGCGACGACTCGACCACCGACATGTTCACTGACGTCGCCTTCGGTCAGGCGGCTGACGCCGACACCTTCGCGCCGGATATCGAGCGCATCGGCCTGGACACCGACGACGACGGCACGGCTGACTTCGTTTATCTGGTCAACTCGGAGATGCTCGAAGAAGTCGGCAACTTCAACCTCTTCACCTTTGGCGACGACGCTCTGCCGCGTCTAATTGCCCAGAATTTGGACAATTCCTCCGACACCCGCGAGTTGACTCAAGCCGCTTCGCTTCCGGTATCCTTCGAAGGCGCTAGCTTCCCGAGCTTTGTAGTCATTGGCGGCGACACTGACTGGGAGATCGACGACACCGATGGCTCCGACGGAACCTCGTCGGCATCGAGTGGCGATGTTGGCAATGGTGAGCGTTCATGGATGGAGCTCTCCTTCTACGCTCCCACTGACGGCGACTTGGAGTTTGACTGGAAAGTCTCCTCCGAAAGCTGCTGCGACGAACTCGTCTACTGCATCGATCAGTCCGGCGTGTGCAGGGACGGCACGGATGATGGCCAAATTTCCGGCACCGAAGACTGGACAACGGTTACTGTCCCGGTTACCGCGGGCGCCCACATCGTTCGCTGGGCCTTCGATAAGGACGGCAGCGTGAGCAGCGGCGAAGATATGGGATGGGTGGACAATATTCGGTTCAGTCCCACTCCCTGAGTTCTGAGTAGCACGTAGCCATGTGGCCGGCGCCGTTCTGATGATAGAGCGGCGCCGGCCCTTTTTCTTGGAGGTAGCTCAGAGGTTCAGATCCTCCGAGTCTCAGCGCCTCAGCGAACCACCCGCAGATCATCCACAAAGAGCGCCCCATCAGACAGCTCGACCTCCACCGCCACCATCGACTCATCAGACGAGCCAGCCAACCGCCCCACCGGCACCACCAGCTGCACGAAGCGATTGTCGAGCGTCTCCGGCCCGATATGCTCCCCGCCATCGAAGCGTTCCGTCGTACCATCGGCCAGCTCGACCACCACCGCAAAATCAGCGACCTCGCCCTCGTCCGGGCCCTTCACACGCGCCTGGAGCGTGGCACCTGCAGACAATTCAACGCCACCGGTCAGCTCGAGACGAAAATGGCCGGTGTCTTCGGCGACAAGCAGGCGTGAGATGGCCTTACGGTAGATCGGATGTGGATTGGGCTTGTCGGGTTGGTAGGTGGCGACCTCCTCGGAGCGCGTCAGCCCGCTGGAGGTATTTCGGCCGCCGGTGAGGTTTTGGGCGGGCGTCGAGCCGTCGAAGCGATCGATCCAGACGGTCTCGGCCTCCATGTCGGCCTCGGAGCGCCAGCGGCTATAGACGCCGCGCTCGGAGATCTCGGCGCCGACTGTCTCGGCGCCCCCGTGGCTGTGGACGATGGCGTCGGCTGCGGGTCGCGGCTCGAAGCCGCCGCCGGCGCGGCCGTCGGCGACGCCGACCCATCGCGCCAAGAAGGCGGTGGAGTAATACTCGGTGATGTCGTGTTGTTGACTACGCGTGATGCGCGGCGTGTCGTCGGGCTCGATGGGGACGGTGTCGGCGCTGTAGGCGTGGATGCCGCCGTTGATATTGACCCAGGTATACGGGCCGCCGAGCTGATCTTCGGTGGGCTCGACCAGCGGGTAGTCCAGGTCGACGTCGCGGCCGGCGGTCATGCCGAGCACCGGAAAGTCGGGCAGCGTCTGGGAGCCGAACCCGAAGGAGGTCAGGTCGATGCCCTGAAGGTCGATGACGGCCTCCGCGCGGCCGTGCTGTTTGGCGGCCACCAGGCTGGAGCCGCCGCCTCGGCTGTGGCCGGCGAAGACGACCCTGTCGAGGTCGAGCCGCCCGAAGAAGCGGCTGTCCGGGTGGGCGTCGAGCGCGGCGAGCTTGTCGAGGGCGGCGAGTTGGCCGGCGACGCGGTCCTCGATATTGTTCTTCGAGCCCGGCTCACAATTGGTGTGCGTGCCGTCGACCGAGGCCACCACAAAGCCCCAGCTCGCCCAATGATCGTGCAGCGAATAGTAGCGCCGGTAGATTTCGCATTGGGTGTCGTTATTGGCGTGCGCGAAGACGATGACCGGCCAGCGGCCCGGCGCGACGTCGCCGCGCCCGGTATAGGTCGGCCGGCTCGCCGCCGGATACGTCACATACAGCGCCACGTCGCGCTGTTCGCCGACGCGCTCGATGACCGGATCGCCCGGACAGGCCAGCCCCGGGCTCGTATTCCAGGCGGCGTAGGGGCCCGGCTTCCAATAATCGGGCGCGCTGGAGGCGCGTGCCGGCTCGAGATCATCGGCGCTCGGCTGCTCGCTCGAGAGCTCCACCTCGCAGACCGCAACCGGCCCGCCGTAGCGATCGTCGGGGTGAATTTGGTCGCCGCAGCCGCAAAGCCCCGACAAGAACACAGCTCCGACTAGCGCCAGAAGGCAACCACGCACCAAAACCTCCACGAACCACAGCTCCGCAAGAACCAAGAACCAAGAACCAAGAACTCACCACCAGGCAACCTATCAACAACAGCCCAAAGCCCACAGCCCCGAACCACCTTTATCATCCCACCCAATTGTGACAAGATTCGCGCCGAAGTTGGCCCTTGCCGCCACGCCGCCCCAAGCAGTGCCCGATCCATGGCAAAAAACACCAACCCACGACAGACCAAACGAAGCCGCATCTCCGACAAATTCGTCGGCCTGATGGCCTTGCCGCTGCTCATCGCGTTGCTCGTGGCGGCGTTCTCGGGCGGCGAGTCGGCGTCTTACGAGCCCAGCGAGAGCGCCGAAGAAGCCGCCGTCGCCGCCGAGGAGCAGCAAGACGACCGCCTGGTGGTCATCCTCGTCGATAGCCTGCGCCCGCAATTGCTCGACGAGGGGCTGATGCCCGCGCTCGACGAGTATTCGAAGCGCGATCAGGCGGTGCGCGTGGCGCTTCGCACCTGCAAGGCGAATTTCTCGCTGCCGTGCATTCAGACGATGATGGAGGGACGGCCCAGCCCGTTCGTGGCGGGCCTTCACAACTTCACCGGCCGCTCCGGCAGCGGCGCGAGCCTGCCGGGCATGCTCGACGCCGGGGGGCACCAGGTGGCGATGCTCAGCGATCACACCCTCGACTCGCTCTATGCCAATCACGCCGAGACCTCGATCGACGTCCAGAGTTGGAAGGCCAGCTACCTCGAGCGCGACCTGAGGGCCATCGAGCGAAGCCGCGAATTGTTGGCCGACGAGTCGCTCGACGCGCTGCTCTTGCACCTGGTCGGCACTGACAAATCCGCCCACAAGGACAACCCCGGCTCGCCGGCCTACGAGAAGCATTTTAGCACCGTCGACACGGCCATCGCCGAGCTGCTCGAAGAGCTCGACCTGAGCCGCGACAGCGTGCTCATCGTCGGAGACCACGGCCACACCGAGCTCGGCCACCACGACCGCGACTCGGTGGCCATCTTCGCCGGCCAGCGCTACGACGCGCTCTTCGCCGATCTCGGCGCAGAGAAGCAAATCGAGCAGATCGAGCAGGTCGATCTGCTGTATTTTATGGCCTACCCGCTCATGGCGCCGCTTCCGACCGCCTACGAGGGCGAGGTCTTTGCGGTCGACGAGGCCAACCAGCAGCCAAACGACCACCTCGCGCACTTCCAGCAAGTCCAACTGGCCCACCTGCAGGCCGCCGGCGTGCCCGAGGAGCTGGGCCTGAGCGAGGCGGTCGAGCACCTGCGCCAGGCCGAGCATGACAGCCGCTTCGACCCGATCAAAAAATACGCGCCGCTGTTTTTGCTCTTCGCGCTCTTCGTTGCGCAGGGGCTGTCGGCGCTTCGCCGCGGGCCGGTTGGCAGCGATGCTCGCGTGTTGCTCGGCCTGCTGGCCGCTGCGCTGCCGGTCGCGCTGTTGACCAGCCCGGAGCGTGGCCTGTGGCTCTGCCTGCCCATTCTCCTCGCCGGCGGCTACTTCGCCTGGCGCCGCGGCGCGCTTCGCGCCCACATTCTGGTCGCCGCGCTCGTTGCGGCGGCGAGCTTCACGGGCGCCAACGCCAGCTGGTGGACGGAGTTTTTCCACACCACTGGCGGATTCGTCACGGCCACGCCGATCTTCTTCGGCGGCCTCCTGACCGCAGGCGCCCTCGCCACCGCCCTCTTCTTCCGAAAGGTCCACCTGCTGCCGGCCGCCATGCTCACCGTGGCGTTCTTCAGCCTGCCCAGCGGCGTCTACTACTACCAATTCGGCCAGAACGTCCTGCTGTCAGGCCTCATCGGCGTGTTGCCGGTCGGGCTGTGGTGGCTGTCGAGCCGCCGGCGGCGCGCGTCGATTGGGCTACATAAACTCGGCCGCGCAGGCTGGCTTTCGGTGGCGCTATCGGTCGTCGCGGCCGTCCTGCTGATCATGCAGGGCGCCGGCGGCTGGGAGTGGCAATCGTTCAGCGCCAACTGGCTGCGCCGCCGCCCCGATGCGCTGTCGCTGGGGCTCTTCGCGGGCTTCGGCATCTTTTGGGCCTGGCGCTGCCGCACGACGACAAAGCGGGTCGCGGTGGTGGTCTTCTGCGCCTTCTCGGCGATCTTCTGCGTCGGGTTTGCCGAGCTCTCGGCGGCCCATTTCACCGTCTCGTTTGCCCCGGCGCTGTTGTTTCTCGGCTTCCTCGACGTGCGCCGACGCCTCACCGACGGCGAGCTAACGCCGCACCCGGTCTCCGAAGGCATGCTCGTCACCGCCCTCACGGCCGCCTCGTTGTGGGTCCTCGCCCGCGGCTTCATGCTGCCCAACGTCGACTTCAGCTTCGGCCTGGAGTGGTTCGGCAACGTCTTCGCCCAGGAGCGCGACCTCTTCATCGCGACCTACTTCGCGACGCTGCTCAAATACGGCCTGGCACCGGTCGCCGTCATGCTCGTGCTCCGCTTCGAGACCGGCCGCGCCCACTTCCGCGCGGTCATGGCCGCGGTCGCTCTGCTCTTCACCTTCAAAGCCCTGACCCTCCTCGTCCAGATCTTCGCGGGCACCGCACTCGCCGCCGAAAAATACCACGAGCTGGCCATCAGCGATCTTCTGTTCGTCTACGCCCTGGCGATCACGCTGGCGCTGGCTTATGGGGCGATTCGGATGGTGGAATGGCTAGTCGATCGAACTGGCGACCCCGATGAGCGTAGCCGATAGGCGGAGCGTCGCCCCTTGTTGTTTAAGGGGCCTTTGTAGCCTCACGTGACCGGAACGTAGTGGAGGGAACGTGGGGTTGGGCGTCGCGAACCGACCATATTCGCACTTTTCGTCCATCGCCCATGCGCTAATTCGCTAATTCACAAATTTGAAATTGAGTGTTGTGGGTTGGTTGCCAGCCCCACCCTTACCCCAAGCTTCCTTCGCTAGCGCTACGGTCGCATGGGGCTACAAAGGCCGAGCGAACTACGCTCGGCGGCGCTCCGCCTGCGGCTACGCTTATCGTAAAAGCATTTGGGTGGCGCGAGGAGGGAGGCCAATCTTCACCAATCAAATAACTCGCCGCGCAAACGCATTGCGCGGCTGGGGTAGTCGGTTTGGATGAGCAGCGCGCCTTGATCCATGGCGCGCTCGATTTGGAAGGCCCAGTTGGGCGTGTACACCGAGATAACCCGCACCGACTCGGGGAGTTGGTCCTTGCGGCCGGCGAGCAAGTCGTGGCGCAGGCCGATGAGCGGGAGGCCGTAGTCGTCGGGTGGAGCGTCGCCGGTCTTGCTCCACTCGTACATCAGCGCGATGCCGTCGCATGCCTCGGTGGCGAGCACGGTGTCGATGACGTGGTATTTGAGGCTCGATAAGATGACCGTTTTATCGGCTCCGTGCTTCTGGAGGGCGCGGCATGTGGGTTCGACGACGCCGTAATCGTCGTCGTCTTCGGCCTTGAGCTCGACGACCATCAAGATCTCTGCGCCGAAGCGCTCGAGCACCGTGTCGAGGGTGCGAAAACGGGCGCCCTGCTCCTCGGGGAGCGCATCTGCCAAGGCTCGGACCTCGTCGACGCTCGCCTCGGGGACGAAGACATGCCGGTCATCGTGCCTCAAGTCGAAGTTGTGGGCGATGACCGGGACGTCGTCGGCGGTGTTGATAACGTCGAGCTCGATGCCGTCATTGCCGCGATCGAGCGCGCGCTGGAAAGCTTCCAAAGAGTTCTGCCCGAAAAAGAGATGGTCGCCGCGGTGGGCGAAGACCAGCGGCGGGCCCTCACCGCGCATCATATCGTCGAGCTTCTGCTCGACCGGCGCCTCGTACACACCCACGGGCGGGTTGGTCTCGTCAGCGTAGTCGCCCCAATACAGCCAACCGATGGCCACCGCCACCAGCCCGATGAAGCCGACGATGGCAAACGGCAATAAGATCCGGATTTGAGGACCGAACGAGGTGAAAATGCGTTTGATGTCCAGGTTCATTTAATACGTGCTGCCTGAGAAGTTGCTGATTTTTTCATGGCGCATGCGCCCAACCGGCCCGGGGATTGCCTCTCCCCGAGCCTCGAGCCCCCAAGCCCCAAACCCCAAGCCTGCCTTACCGCGCTTCGGTCAATTCGTCGAAGCCGTAATCGGGAAGAATATCTGCGGCGATATCTGCGAAGTTCTGGGCGCGCAGATCGAATTTGCCACCGTCTCGAAGCACACGCTGCCACGCCTCTTCGGCGATCGCCAGGTGCACGGCGTTGAAGTTGTCGATGTCCAGCGGCTCGCCCGCCTCGGGCACCTGAGCCCCCTCGAAGGTCCGCGCCGGGGGGCGCCGATGGCGCGTGGCCCGCTCGTAGGCGTAGCCGATCTCGATGAGGCCCGACTCGTCGAATTTCCGGCCCATCAAGATCATGCCGATGGGCAACGCGGGGTCGTCGTCGGTCGAGTAGCCCACGGGGACGACCATCGCCGGAAGCTCGGAGACCGAGTAGGCGATGCAATTGGCCCGCGAGGCCAAAACGTTTGGCGCCCCGTAGGCGTCGGCCGGGTAGACGAGCGCGTCGAGATCGAGGGCGTCCATATACGCTTCGATATAACGCCGATTTTTGTCGTAGGCTTCCTTGCCCTCATCATACGAGCCCGACGGGTTGTCCATCCCGCTGTCGACCCGCGCCAGACAGGCGTCGACACTGTCGTAGACGTGAGCCGAGAACCTATCGGTGCGGCACATATCGGCCGCCGAGTCCAGCTCGGAGTCGACGCGCTGGAAGTAACGCTCCATATCGACATATTTATAGCCGCCGTAGCGGCGCGATTTGAAGTCGGGCAGGCTGATATTCTCGACGACCGTCGCCCCGTGCTGCTCGAGCTCGCCGAGCGCGCGGTTGAAGACCTCGATCGCCCGGGTATTGCCCTTGTGAAACGGGTTCCGATAGTGGTCGGCCGTACCCGGGGCGAGCTGGCGCAACACGCCGATGCGCTTGCCGTCGAGCCCGTCGGGATCCAAGGCGTCCATATAGGAATCGGGGCGCACGTCGCCGTGATCTTGGAGGTCGTCGTCGGGATTGACCGCCGCCATGGCGTCGAGCATGCGGGCCATATCCTCGACGGTGCGGGCCAACGGTCCGGGCACGGCGTCGAGTCGGCTGCTCGGGAAGATGCCCTCGGTGCTCACCAAGCTGTGGCTCGAGCGCATCGTCACCAGCCCGTTATAGGCGGCCGGGATGGTCAGCGAGGCGCAGTTGTCGGTGCCGGCGCCTCCGACGGCCAGATTCGCCCCGACGGCCACCCCGGACCCGGCGCTCGAGCCGCCCGAGTTCATCCGCGGGTCGTAGGCATTGCCGGTCTTGCCGCTGCGGCCGCCGATGCCCTGGATGCCCATCGCAAATTCGTCCATCGCCGTCGTCCCGAGCACGATCGCGCCGGCCTCGCGCAGCCTGGCCACCGTAAACGCGTCCTCGCGCGCCCTCACGTCGGCCATGGCCAGCGAGCCGCTGGTGGTGGTCATCTCCTCGGTGTCGAAGTTGGTCTTAAAGACCATCGGCGCGCAGTGAAGCGGCCCCTTGAAGCGGCCCTCGTGCCGATAGAAATCATCGAGCGCCCGCGCTTGCTCGCGCACCTTGGGGTTGAGCTCCACAAATGCATTGAGCGCCGCGCCGCTTCGCACGTCGAGGTCGTGGCGCGCGATGCGCCCCAAATAGCCCTCGACGACCTCCTCACAACTCCACTCGCCGCGCTCGATGGCCGCCTGAATACCGGCCGCGGTGGCCTCTTCCAGGATAAACGGCGAGTCGTCGTCGCAGGCGTCGCCAATCCCGTCGGCGTCGGTGTCGAGCTGGTTGTAATTGGGCACCTCCGGGCAATTATCACAGGCGTCGCCGAGTCCATCTCCGTCCGTGTCGACGTTGGTATCGGAGGCGACCTCCGGGCACAGATCCACGCAATCGTCGAAGCCATCCGCGTCAGTGTCCTCCTCGTCCTCGCCAAGCGGGCAGGGGTCACACGCGTCGCCGAGCCCGTCGCCGTCAGCATCCTCCTGGTCCGGGTGCAGCACGAGCGGACAATTATCCTCTTCGTCGGGGATCTCGTCGCCGTCCGAGTCGTCGTCACAGGCATCGCCGAGCCCGTCGTGATCGGTGTCGGTCTGGTCGGGGTTGGGGGTGTCGACGCAATTGTCACAGGAGTCCGCGGCGCCGTCGTTATCCGAGTCGGCCTCGCCGGGCTGGGCTTGTTCGGTGCAGCCCGGGGAGGGCACGTCGATGGGTGGATCTTCGTCGGGGACGCAGGCGGAGGTGGTGAGGAGGAGCGTAAGGAGGAGCGGAATGAGGACTTTCGATGAGCGGAGCCGATAGGCGTAGCGTCGCCCGCTGGTGTTCAAGCGGGCCTTTGTAGCCTCATGTGACCGGAACGTAGTGGAGGGAACGTGGGGTTGGACGTCGCGAATCGCCCATTTGTACTTTTTTGAATGATCAACCACGCATATATCTCGCGAATTTGAAAAATGTGTTGTGGATTGGTTGCCAACGCCACCCTCACCCCAAGTTCCCTTCGGTCACATGGGGCTACAAAGGCCTCGCAAAAAGCGCTCGGCGGCGCTCCCTTCGGTCGCTTATCGAATGGTCTTAGCGCCCATCCCACCCATTAGAGCCCATCCCACCCATTAGAGCCCATCCCACCCAAGAGCGACCGAAGGGAGCTCCGCAACGCGCTTTTTAGCGTTGCAAGCGTAACCCGGGCCGACCGGAGCGAAGCGAAGGGAGCCCCGGGGGGATCCACAACAACCTCTAACGTCACGTATCGACTCCAACAACAACCCAATATGTATATCTAATGGCATACGCACATCCCACCCCGGGCTCCTTCGGCCTGTCGGCCTCAGTCGGCCGGGGCTACCATTGCGCCCCAAAAAACAGGGCGCGGAGCTCCCTTCGGTCGCTCTTGGATCAACATCCCTCACTCGGAGCCACGCCAAAGTCCGAGAAATCGTCGACTACCGCCTGCGTGAAGAACTCGGTGAAGTCGAACCCCGTCTGGCCGTCATGGGGCTCCAAATTGCACCGTCTGAGCGTCTTATCTGCCCAGGCCGCCTGACTCGGTCGGCTGTCAATCTGACCGAGCACGTCGAGGATCTCGTCGCCATCGGAAAACTCGCCGCTGGCGTCGGAGTCTGCGTAGATCACGACCCGGTCGTCGCCGTTGAAGTTGACCGCGTTGTCGAGCACGTCGCAGCCGGCCGGGTCGAAGGCGGCCTCATCGATGCTCGAGTGGCACAGGGTATAGACCCCGCCGGCGTCGAGGTCGCCGTCCATCTTGAGGTTGTAGGTCGTGCTGCACTCGGTGTCGTCGTTGCTCACCAAGCACATGCCGAAGCCACTCAGTTCGATCGTGTCAGCGGTGCAATTATAGACCTCGACGCCCTTATTGAAGCTACTGCCCTCGATATACTCCGAGATCAGCAAACTCCCCGCACAATCCACCGTCACCACCATACTATCCGTATCGACATTATCGGCGTCGTCGCGCACCTCCAACTCGACCGTATATTCACCGGCGAGCATGGGCACGAAGCTGGCGGTCGCGCGGTCGGCGTCGACGAGAGTGGGCTCGGCCTGGCCGGGGAACGAGGCGACGCTCCACGCATAAGTCAACTGGGCGCTGTCCGGGTCGCTACTGGCGGTGCCGTCGAGGCTGACCTCGACGCCGGCCTGGGCGTTCTGGTCGGCTCCGGCGTCGGCCGTCGGCGGCTGATTTGCCCCTTCGCCGGCGCTGATCACCACCGTATCGGGCTCGCTGTCGTGATCCCCGGTGGTGACCTCCAGTTCGACGATATAATCGCCGGCGACGTCGGCCACAAAGGTCGGCTGGGCGTCTTCGGAGTCGCTCAACTCGGCCTGGCTGGCTTGGGGCTTTTGCTGGAAGGACCAGCGGTAGAAAGGGGCTTCGCCTTCGGGGACGGTGCTGCCGGTGCCGTCGAGGGTGACCTCGTCGCCGACATCGACGCTCTGATCGGGGCCGGCGTCGGCCTGCGGGATGAGCTCCGCGCTGGCCTCGATATCGATGGTCTGCTCGTCGGTCTCGAACTCGCCATCGTCGACGGTCAGGCCGACCGTATAGGTGCCGGCCACGTCCGGGTTGAACGTAATCGAGCGGGTGCGCGGGGAGCCCAGCTCGATGCTGCTACCCTCGGGAGTCTCGAGGCTCCAGCGAAATAGGATCGGGTCTCCGTCGGGATCGGTGCTCGACGAGCCGTCGACCACGACCGCCTCGCCGACGGTGACCGTGTTGAGCTCGGCGGAGAGCGCGGCGATCGGCGCCTGATTGGGCTCGTCGCCGCAGGCAAGCGGCGCGAGCATCAGAGCGGCGATAAGACAACGAAAGACACATTTTTGCATATTGCCTCAGCCAAACGGACGCCAAGAACCAAGAACCAAGAACTTTCACGTGCCGGCGAGAACATTCGTAGAGGCTTTACCCACGACAATCACTCCCCGCCGACCAACCATTGAATATCATATTTCTCGCCCATCCATAAGATCGCCGGTAGCACGAGGAGGGTGGCGACCAGTGTGCTCGCGATGCCCGCGATCGCCAAATAGCCGATCGACTGCAGCCCGTCGTGGGTGGTCACCGCCAGGCCGCCAAAGCCGATCATCGAGGTCACCGAGGTCATCGCGATCGCCGCGCCGACCTTGCGAATCACCGCGCCGACAGAGCCCGGGCCGAGGTCGCGATAGTGGTGGTAGAAGTGGACCCCGTCGTCGACGCCGACGCCGATGATCACCGGCAAGATGATCACGTTGAAGAAGTCGAGCCGGATTCCCAGCCACCCCGCCAGACCGAACATCCACAACGCGCCCAGCAGAAGCGGCGTAAGCGCCACCAGCCCGCGGAACGGATTGCGAAAGACAAATGCCAGAATCAAGAAGACGACCAGTAGCGCGATGCCCATCATCCGAACGCCGTCGGTCTTGAGTTCGTCGAGCATCGCTACATAGATATACGCCTGGCTGCCGATGCGAAAATCGACCCCGGACGCCTCCCGCACATCCTGCAACTGCGCCAGATAGCGCCGCGCGTCGGCGCCGTTCATCGCGTTGACCGCCGAGTTGACGTAGATGATGTACTCGAAGGCGATCTCTTCGCCCTCGGCCGGCGCGTGAGCCCCATCGCCGGACTCCCTGAACAGGCGCTTGGACCACGGCGGCAGGTCGTAGACGTCGACCGGCTCGGCCTCGAGGCTCTCGGAGAGCTCGTCGACGCGCTCGCGGTCCTTTTTGCCCAGCACCGACAGGTCCTCGTCGGCGAGCAGCTCGTCGATGCGGCGAATCTCGACGATACGCTCCTCTTGCTCCTCGCGGGTGCCGGGAACAAACGCGTGAATCGAGCCCAACGAGCGCACCGTGTCGAGCTCGCCGTTTTCGAGCCGCTCGTCCATGAGCCGGAAGACTTTGCGGGCGTTTTCGGGGTCGTCGAAGAGCAAGACCGTCGGCGTCGAGGACTGCGCGCTGCCGACCGCGCTGGTCCACTTCGCGCCGGTCGAATTTTGCTCTCTGGGCGGCTCGAAGGTCTCCGGGTCCATCTCGCCGCGGGCCTCGATGGCGTGCTTGACGACCACGCGAGCCTGGTGGGCGGCGTCGGCCTCGGCGACCTCCGCGGGTGACCTCTCTTTTTCTTCTTCGGCCCACGGCCATTCGATCTCGCCGATATTGCGAAAGTTCTCCTCGAAGGCGACCTTGGGCAGCTGGGTCATGGCCAGCGCAGCGAGGCCGGCGGCGGCCAGCAAAAATAGCGGCGCAAACCGGCGCACGCGCGCCTCTTTGAATAAGCCTCCCGGCGCGATTCCCAAGAACGTCGACCCCGGAGCCGAGGGCTCGTGGGTCAGGACGTGTTGGACGGTCAGGATCAACGCCGGCAACACGACCAGCATCGCCAGCAGCGTGCAGATCACGCCGATGCTGGCCACCTGGCCAAATTGGCTCAGGCCGCGAAACTGCGCAAACGACAGCACCACGAAGGTGACGAACGTGGTGAACGCCCCGATGACCGTGGCCTTGCCGGTGGTGCTATAGCAGCCCACCAACGCGTCGACGGGTTTCATCCCCTCGGCGCGCAAATGGTTGTAGCCGCTCAATAAGTGGATGCTGAAGTCGATCGCCAGGCCGAGCAAGATGGCGAAGATGAACACCGTGACTGTGGTCAGCTCGCCGAAGAGCAAGAAGCCAATCGCCAGCGTCCAAATCACGCCCATGATCAGCGGGGTGAGCACGAAGGTCAACGCGCGCAGGCGCCTGAAATACAGCCCGATGACCAAAAACAGCCCCACGATCGTAAAGATCGCCGAGGTCCGCACGTCGCTCAGAATGGAGCTATACTCCGCCTGGCGATTGACCAGCCCGCCGCCGTATTCGAGCTTCATCTCGGGATGGTAGCTCGACGGATCCAGCGAGTGGCCGACGGCGTCGACCTGATCGAGCAGGCGGTTGGTCGCCTCGAGGTTGGTCGACGACTCGACAAAGCGCACCACGATGGTCATCGAGTAGCCGTCGTCGCTGACCAGATATTCTTTATACTCCTGGTGGGCCTGGTCGTCGTATTTTTGCTCGATATCGTCGGTCTTCAGGCCCTCGTCCTCGGAGCTGCCTCCCAGGTCGACGAACAGCGGGTTGGACTTCTTTTTCTTGTCGCGAATCTTCTTTTTGATTCGATCGTGCAGCGTGCGCAGGTCGTCGGGCTGCAGGTACAGGAGCTTGTGCTCCTCGAAGAAGGTCTTGTCGTTTTTATAATGCGCCAGCGCCACCTGATCGAGCTCACGCAGCTTGTCGGCGTAGTCTTTGGCGAAGCGCTTATTGGCCTGCCCGTCGGGCGAGTCGATCACCACGAACAGCGCCGAGCCGCTGCCGACCCGATTGCCGACCTCTTCCATGGCCTGATAGGCCTCCGAGGAGGTGGGCAGCAGCGCCTTGAAGTCGCTGTTGATATTCCACTGAGTCGCGATCACCCACACCGCCAACGCGCTGACCAGCACGCTGAGCGCACTGATGAGCATGTAGTGCCGCCCGACGAATTGGCGGAAGAAGACCGAGATGAAGCGCTTGAGTAGGGATGTCATCGTTGCATTGACTCTTGCTTTGACTCACTAAGGACGCTTATGAAACTAGTTATCAAACCACTAGGCGCCCGATACCGACCATACCGCTCGCACCGTTGGACCGCATGTCCCGCAAAAAACAGAAGTCTCATACCGACGCCACCGTGATGATCGACGCCCGCTATATCAGCGGGCAAACCAGCGGCATCGGGCGCTACACTCAGCATATCATCGAGGAGATGCTCGAGTTGGACTCGGGGATTCAGCTCGAGCTCATCACCCATCCGAGCCGGCCCGAGCCCTTCGAGTCGCCCCGGGTATCATGTCAGACGTTCGGGGCCGCTCCAAATTCACTGCGCACGAGATTTCTTCTGTCGCGCTCGGTCGATTTCGACGGGGTCGACCTCTTCCATTCCCCGTTCAATATTTTGCCCGCCAACCTCGACGTGCCCAGCGTCTTTACACTGCACGACATCATGTGGCTGCTCGATACTAGCTACTGCACCGATAGCTGGTGGCGCAAGTTGGTCACCGGGACATTCTACCGTCAGTTGATTCCACGCTCGATGGACCAAGCCACGCGTGTGCTGACGGTCTCGGATCACTCCCGTCAATCCATTGAAGATTATTTTCCGGACATGCGAGGTCGCGTGCACGTGACCTACAACGGAGTGGACCCGTTTTTTCGTCCGATGGAGCCCGAGAAAGGCTGGCCGTTGTTGTCAAAATGGCTCACTCCGCGCTCGCGCTTCGTGCTCGTGGTCGGCCAGGGCTCGCCGTATAAAAACCACGACGGCGCGCTGGCCGGATTCATCGAGGCGTTCCGCGACGACCCCGAGGTCTACTTCGTGCTGGTACGCCGGCTGACCCGCGGCCCGGCGAGCCGGCTGCGCCAATTGATGGCCGACCCGGACGTCGCCTCGCGGATCATCCAGCTCGACTATGTCTCCGGCGACGAGCTGCGCGCGCTGTTCAGCCTGGCGCACGTCTTCTTATTTCCGTCGCACTACGAAGGCTTCGGCCTGCCCGCCCTCGAGGCGATGTCCTGCGGCACGCCGGTGGTCACGTCCAACCAGGGCGCGCCCGCCGAAGTCGCCGGCCCGGCCGCGCTCACCGCCGACCCGAAGTCCCCCGTCGAGATCGCCCAAGCGCTCAGGCGACTATTCGAGGACGACGAATTATGGCACAAACAACGCCAGCGCGGCCTCGAGCACGCCCACGAATTCACCTGGCGCCGCTGCGCCCGCGACACGCTCGATGTCTATCGAAAGGTGCTGGATGAACGATGACGGTCGGTGACCTTGGTTTTTCCCCAAGCCCCAAGCCTCAAGCCCCAAGCCTCAAGCCCCCAAGCCCCAAGCCCAACC